>CACZEU010000021.1 GCA_902780175.1 uncultured Bacteroidia bacterium | reverse complement strand
CGGTGAAGGAGATTCATATCGGTGGAGGATCTGACTCGTCAGTAGGAATCTGCGGCTCTTTCACATTCAATACCAACGAGAAGCAAGTTTCCTATGTCTCTGCAAACAGCATGCGCAACAGCATCACACTGGTTCCGCAGGCAGGTCAGAACGTGATTGCTCCCGGCACATACTATATTGCCGTTCGTCCCTGGACATATGGCGGTTTTACCCTTGCTTATGTGAATGCCGACAACCAGCTTTGCAAGCGTACAACGGCGAATTCTGTCTCTATCGAACGCAATCACATCCGCCCTGTAGGCTCTCTCAATACTGCCGACTACGCTGCAGTCACCGGGCGCGCCGTCTTGCGTTATGCTGGTGACAATCCCCAATTTACCGGCCTTATCAAGAAGTTGGCGGGAGGAACCGGCACCGCTACCACTACCGATAGCGTAATCAAAAAGATTGTATTCAGGGCTCATAAACTGCCATACAAGGTCGGAGGTACTGAAATCCAAAACGCCTATGGTACCAACAGCGACGTCAAAATCTACGCCTGGGTTGACGGAGACACCGCCTATGTATATACGGAGGCTCCCATAATTACCCTCTACAGCAACAGCAGCAACCTCTTCCGCGACTTCGCAGCCCTGGAAGAAGTTACCTTCAACGACGTGAACACCATGTCCAGCGCAAGCTTCGAGTATATGTTCCGCAATTGCACCAAGCTTAAGTCCGTCGATTTCGGCAATGCCGACTTCTCAAAAGTTACTAACTTCAGTTATATGTTCTATACTGGAACTAGTGCATTGCAATATGTTGATTTAGGTGAAACTGCTACTACAGCGGCCACAACAATGCAGTCGATGTTCAATAATAACCAAAATCTCAAATATTTGAACCTTGGCCCCAACTTTACGCTGGCTGCCACCCATACCAACATGTTCCTGGATGCTGCAAGACAGACTTCCATTGACGCGGCCGGAGATAATGACAAAAAGTGTCAGCTCTATGCCTCCCAGGCCTTCTACAATGATGTAAGGGCTAATGAAACCACTTTCAATGCGGCCAGATTCAATTTCCACGCTCAGTAGTCTTTAAATCTCAGAGATACAGGAATCAAAATGAGTAAGTTACATAAGAGTCTTTTTGCACTCGCCTGTGCTGCAACAATGATCTCCTGCACGAAGGAGACTCTCCTTGAGCCCATCAAGGAGAGTCTTACCTTCAGTGTGGCCAATGAGCTTTCTGCTTCAAAGGCGGTCCTCAATGGGAATGCAGTAGAATTCCAGGCGGGCGATCGGATCGGCGTGTGGGACGGTACAAGCATGAACTGCTTTGTAACATCGGCAGGCGGTGCGCACGCGAGTTTCTCGGGTTCTGCCGCCTCCGCTGATACTTACATCCTTGTAAGTCCATTCAGCGAAAACTATTCCGTAAATGGCTCAATCGTAACTTACTCAATACCTGACGTCCAGGTGGCCACCCCCGGCAGCGTGGACCCCGACGCCCTTGTAAGTATTGCCAAGGTAAGCGGTACATCCGGCCAGGCCATTCTGTACAACTGCGTAGGTCTTGTAAAGGTTGTGGTGCCTGACGGACTTACGGTCAAGGAGATCCATGTCGGTGGCGGAGCAGAATCGTCAGTGGGAATCTGCGGATCTTTCACATTCAATACCAACGACCAGACGGTGAACTATGTCGACGCAGGCAGTATGCGCACGAGCATCACACTTGTGCCGCAGGCGGGTCAGGGTGAAATCGCTCCCGGTACATACTATATAGCCGTCCGTCCCTGGACATATACCGCTGGCCTCACCCTTGCCTATGTGGATGCGGATAACCGGCTTTGCAAGCGGACAACGGCAAATTCTGCCTCCGTGGAGCGCAATCACATCCTCCCGGTCGGCTCTCTCAACTCCACCGACTACACTGCCGTCACCGGGCGCGCCACCCTGCGTTATTATGATCCATCAGACACCAATCAGTTTACCGCCCTTATCAAGACGCTGGCAAACGGAACCGCTACCGCCGCCACCGCTACCGACAACGTAATAAGGAAGATTGTATTCAGGGCTCACACCCTGCCATACAAGAAAGACGGCACCGTCATCTCGAACGGCCCCAACAGCGATGTCAGGATATACGCCTGGGTTGACGGAGACGCCGCCTATGTATGTACGGAGGCTCCTGTCATCACCCTCCATACCACCAGCGGCAACCTTTTCCGCGATTTCGCGGCGCTGGAGGAAGTATCCTTCAACGACGTGAACACCATGGCCGGCGCAAGCATAGAGTATATGTTCCGCAACTGCACCAGCCTTGAGTCGGTCGATTTCGGCAATGCCGACTTCTCCAAGGTGTCAAACATGCAGTTCATGTGCGATGGCTGTACAAACCTCAAGGTTGCCCGGTTCGGCCGGACCTACACGACGTCGCTCCAATACTGCAAGGCCGTGTTCAGGGGCTGTACATGGATGACGGAACTCAATCTGGGCCCCAATTTCACCATCACGCATCTCTCGGACAAGACTCAGTGCAACAATATGTTCTACGAGACCGCGATGAACTCCAACCAGGCTGCCGGTACCGACGTTTCCAGGAAGTGCCGCCTCTATATGTCTCAGGCGGAGTATGATGCGGCCCGTTACGATCAGGGCGGCGTCTGTGCGAATTCGGCCCTTGTTCCGGCCCGTTTCTGGCTCAACCCGGTCGATCCGGTCGATCCCATCACCCCTGATCCCACTCCTTCCACAGGCCCCAGGTTCAGCATCTTCGGTGATTCGATATCGACATATGCCGGATATATCCAGGGCTACACGACCTACTATCCATATGGCTCATTGAACGATGTGAGCATGACATATTGGATGAAGCTGATAGCCAAATTCGACGGTGCCGCCCTGGAGAAGAATATCTCATATTCCGGCTCCTGCGTTTCTTATGCCGAAGAGACTTTCGAGTGTGTCGGTTCTCAAAAGAGCTATACGCTTTCCACAAGGAAGACCAGGTGTTTCCTGACCCGCTATGCCGAATCCGGTATAGGCAACCCCGATGTGCTGATCCTTTATGGCGGGACCAACGACAGGGTGTTCTGTAAAGGAAATGTTCCCAGACCCGGAGATTATTATAATGAGTCCGGCAAGTACTATTACTCCGAGGATGGCGGCAAGGGCCAATACAGCCCCGCTTCCGGTGAGGTAGAGGCATTGTGCGCCACTCCTTCTGCAGATCTGGACCTCGATTACTTCATGCCGGCGTATGTCGAACTGCTCAGGAGAATCTTCAACGACCATGCTGACGTAAAGATCGTATGTCTTGTGGGAGACGGCATGACCGATGCGCAGGATGCATGGATCAAGGGAGTGACGCAGTACTTTGCCACCCACGGCTATCAGGACCGCATCAAGACGGTTAGTTTCCACAATGCGGGAAACTACGACGGAAAGCACTATGACCCGAATATCTCCAAGGTATCAGGCGTCCATCCCGACGATGCGGGCATGACCTATATGGCCGACTTCATCTACAACGAGATAAAGGACTGGATTTAGTCGAGGCGGTGATACAGCCAGCCAAGGACCTGTACTTGTCAACAATCTCCTCATAGCGGGAATGTCAAAAAGCTCCGGCCGACGGTCTGGGGCCCATGACCAGTTCCAGGAGGCCTCCGGACATTATATCGTCGTGGGAAATGAACGGCCGCTCGAGACGTTTGCCGTTCAGCCGTGCGGACTGGATGTATTTGTTCTCTGCGGATGCGCCCCTGGCAACGATGCGGAAGTGTTTTCCGTTGGCGAGCCTGACCGAAGCCTCCGGAAAAACGGGACTGCCGATGGCGTATTCGGTGCTTCCCGGCGTAACGGGATAGAACCCGAGGGCGGAGAAGACGACGAAAGAAGAGAGGCCGCCTCCGTCTTCATCGCCCGGCACGCCCATCAGGTCGTTGCGGAACCAGGTGGTGAGCATCTGGCGTATGCGCTTCTGCGTTTTCCAGGGCGCTCCGGCGTAATTGTAAAGATAGGGGATGTGGAGCGACGGTTCATTGGCCATCGAGAATTGCCCCACGTTGCCTGTATGGTCGGGCAGCTGGGCGTAGAACTGGTATTTGCCCCTTCCCATAGGAGTTGCGAACATGCGGTCCAGTTCGCTGCAGAACGAATCGTTCCCGCCCATCAGGGCTATGAGTCCCGGAATGTCGTGCTGCACGTCCCAGCGGTACACCCAGGCGTTGTTCTCGTCGTAGTACTCGCGGGCGCCGAGGCCTCCGGGAGCATTGTAATCCACGTCCTCGATGAAATTGCCGTCCTTGTCTTTCGGGTGGAAGAACAGGGTGGCAGGATTGAACAGGTTGCTGTAGCAGCGGGAGAATTCATCGAAATACCCGGCGAGTTCTTCATTGCCCGCTTCCTTTGCGATCCTTGACATGCACCAGCAGTCGTAGGCGGTACCCAGGGTCACGGCGACCGGCTGACGTTTTTCGAAGGAATCCACGACCGGGTCGGTCTCAGCTTCGCCGGGGCGCAGTGCGGCCACGTATCCTTCTGCCCAGAAGAAGCGGTCGAGTTCGCCGGCCGGCTTGCCGCTCCACGGTGCCAGTGTTTTCTCTTTCAGGGCTTTGTATGAGGCGATGCAGGCGTTCTCCACATCCACGTCCAGCCCTTTTGCAATGGCGTCCGCAAAGCTGGCGATGGCGTGGTTGCAGTTCATGCGGCGGCTGTCTCCGCTGACTTCGGGGAATGTGGGCATCCACATATCACCCCCCTCGGAGGCCATAAGCAGGAAAGAATTCAGTATGTCTTCCTCCATCCTGCTGTCGGTTAGCACCCGGAGAGGGTGGGCGGCCCTGTAGGTGTCCCAGATCCAGTCGTCGGTATAGAACGGACGGCCTCCGTCTTCGTGGACGGAAGAATCCCAGGCGCTCCAGTACCGGCCGTCTTCGCTCATGCAGACGGGACGTTCGAAGGTACGGTAGCAGGAGGTGTAAAACACCGTCCTTTCGTCAGGTGTACCTCCTTTGACGCTGAAGCGGGAAAGGGTCTCGTTCCAGATGCGCCGGCCTTCTTTCTCAAGCGCGTCGATATCGTAGCCGTCGAGCTCCCGGAGCAGGTTGGCCCGGGCCTGACCGGTACTGATAAAGGACACTCCGTAGCGCAGCCTGACGCTGTTTTCGGCGAAACTCAGGACCACGCTGCCGCTGTCGGGCGTCTCGACGGCGGCCGGCTTCTGGAGAGTCTGCATGTAGACATAAACTTTGGTGTCTCCATAGACGGTCTGCGTGCCGAAGAATCCATCGTCGCCGGTCCCGACGGTGCCCCCGAGGCTGGTAAGGACAAGCTTCAGGGGGCTGTCGGAAACGAAGTCATACATGGCCGACTGGTGCGATACGGCGTAGCGTGCGTCTATCGCACCGTCGGCAAGGGTGACGCTGTAGGAATATGGCGTGATGCGCTCGTTGTCGTAACTGAGCGGAATCACGGAGGACCGGACTTCCCCGGCAGTGACCGAAAGCTTGAAAGCTGAACGCTCCCGGTGATTCGTCACGATGACGGGAAGTCCGTTGAGATACTCGCTTGTGTAGTCGGCCCGCTCGGGATAGACCCTGAGCATGGAATTGGGCAGTTGCACGGTGGGGAAGGTGGGGACCAGCATGTGGCTGATGTTTCCGATGTACGGATTCACATAGTCAACCGGCTCCCGGCCGTCCCGGCTGCAAGAGGCCAGAAGGGCGTAAACTGCAAGGCAGGCGAAGTATCTCAGGATTCTCATATTAATCTACAGGGGTAAAATAGAAACGATTCTTGTTGAAACCGGTGGTGGTGTTGACGCCGTCCCCGTTGAGGTCGGTGTTCAGGGTGTCCCAGAGGGCCTGGGATGCGTGGAGCTTGCACTGCAGGCCGTGGCCTTCCTCGTCCTGAACTGTGGTGGTGACGGAAGCGGTGCCATTGAACATGTTGGTCACGATTGCAGGCAGGGTGAAATTCTTGCCGAGGTAGAGGTACCTCAGGTTGAACACCTGGCTGAACATTGACTGCATACTTGTTGCGGAGGTGGTTGCCGTCTCGCCGAAGCTTACCCTTTCGAGTTTCTGGGCGTTGGCGAACATCCAGCCGTAGGTGGTCACGTTGGAGAAGTCGGCATTTCCGAAATCGACGGACTTGAGGTTGGTGCAGTTGCGGAACATATACTCGAAACTGGCGCCTGCCATGGTGTTTACGTCGTTGAACGACACTTCCTCCAGTGCTTCGAAATCGCGGAACAGGTTCCCGCTGGCGCTGTACAGGGTGATGACTGGAGCCTCTGTGTATACGTATGCTGTATCATCGATTACCCAGGCATGGATCTGGACATCGCTGTTGGGACCGTTGGAAATGAGGTTGCCGCCGGCCTTGTATGCCTGCGAATAAAGGCTGTGGGCCCTGAAGACAATCTTCCTGACTGTGTAGTCCTTGTCGAGAACTGCGCCGGATCCTCCTGCAAGCTGTTTGATGAGTCCGGTGAACTGGGGTGCTGAGTCTGCGTAACGCAGGGTGGCACGTCCGGTGACGGCCGCGTAGTCGGTGGTGTTGAGTGAGCCGACCGGGAAGATGTGGCTGCGCTGGATATCGGCAGCGGTGCGGGTGGCACGCTTGCAGAGCTGGTTGTCACCATCCACATATGCCACCGTGAAACCGCCGTCGTAGGTTGTCTTGGGACGGACTGCGACATAGTAGGTGCCGGGAGCGATGATACTTTCACCTTCTGCGGGAACGAGGGTAACCACGGTCGAGGTCTTGTTTGCGACAACGGACAATGCAAGGGACTCTTCCTGGGCATTGAAGTCAAACTGCCCGCTGATGGCGATATTCTGGCCGAAGCCGCCCGCCACCTGGATTTCCTTGACGGTGAGGCCGCCGGGGACCTCTACCTTCACGAGGCTGACAGCGTTGAAAAGCTTGACGCTGGAAGCACCCTTGAGGGCTATACCTGCGCTGATGAGGGCCTTGGGGTCAACGCCTCCGGGAACGGCGTTCTGAACCTCGGGGATTGTGATTCTCACGACTGAAGCAGACTGGAGAGCGGCTTCTGCGTTGTAAGGGCTGAGGACCACATACTGCTCGGCGTCTGATGCGGTGCCGCTGAAGCTTGCGGGCGCGCCGCCCGATACGGTGGTGAACCTGGCGTTTTCGCTGCCGGACATCACGCTCACGGCGTCATCGGCCTGGAAAACTACGCTTGTGCCGTCGAGGGCTGCCTTGGTGTCCTGACCTGGAACCTCGCGTGTCAGCGAGAGGGTGAGAACTTTACCTGCGGAAACGGACTCAGGATTGAAATCCCTGGTGCATGAAACCATTGCTGCTGCAGCAATGCATGCAAGTGTGATAAAATACTTTTTCATAATCCTGAATCTTTTACCAACCAAACTCATTGTCTTCAACGAATCCCTCGGTGCCGGTATCAACGAGTGCACTTTGACACAGAAGGTCCTCGGTCTGTGAGCCGCATACTTCTGTCAGTGGAGTGGTGTACTCCTTCTTAAATAGTTTTTTGGTCATAATGATAATAAAAAAGTTATAATTTTGGTGTATTTGTCATATCAAATTCCAGGATTCCTCCGGAAATTATGTCTTCGTGGGATATCGTTATGCCTTCCAGGGGCTTGCCGTTCAGGCGGACTTCCTTCACGTATTTATTCTCTTCACTCAGTCCGTGGGCAATTACGGTAAACGTTTTTCCGCCGCCCAGGCGGAGGATTGTTTCTTCTGTCTGGGGCGCCCCTATGACATATTGCCCGCTTGCCGGATCGACGGGATAGAAGCCCATCGCCGAGAACAGATACCAGGCGGACATCTGTCCGCAGTCGTCGTTGCCGCAGAGGCCGTCGGGAAGGGGCCTGTAGAACTTGTCGAATACTTCCCTCACAAGGGATTCCGTCTTCCAGGGTTTGCCGGCAAACTGGTAGAGGTATGCGACGTGGTGGCTCGGCTCGTTGCCGTGGGCATACTGGCCGATGAGTCCGGTGACGTCGCCGTTGAAGCCGCTGTTGTTCTCGCTGACCGTATCGAGGAAAAACAGTGAATCGAGTTTGGTCTCGAAACTGTCGGGGCCGCCGAGCAGCTCAATCAGCCTTTCCGGGCTCTGCTGTACGTGCCAGGTGTACTGCCAGGCGTTTCCCTCGGTGTAATCGCCCCCGTGGGTGTTGGCGTGGGACAGTTCGAAGCGGTCGAAGGGAGTTCTCCAGCCTCCGTTCGAATCCTTGCCGCGCACGAGTTTGGTCTCCGGGTCGAACAGGTTCTCCCAGTTCCGGGAACGGGCGCGGAAGAACTCAGCGTCCTCCGTGTGCCCGAGAGACTCGGCAAGAAGGGATGCGCAATAGTCGTCGTAGCACATTTCCATCGTGCAGGAGACTGACTCTTTCTCAATGATGTCGAAGGGATAGTAACCGTATTTGTCCATCACGTCGAAGCGTGAGGATCTGGCGTGATTGGTGGTGAGGCTGGTCTTGACTGCCTGCCATGCCTTTTCCCTGTCGAAACCGTCGAATCCCTTGAGGCAGGCGTCGACCACCGTAGGCACTGCGTGGTTGCCTATCATGCAATGCGTCTCCGTTCCCCAGAGGGCCCAGATGGGCAGGTAGCCCTGGGCGTCGAACTGCTCCAGCATGCTTTGGACGAAGTCTCCGACCATCTCCGGGTTCAGGATGGTGTACAGGGGGTTGGCGGCGCGGTAAGTGTCCCAGAGAGAGAATGTGGAATAGAACCTGCCGTTCTTAGAAGTGCGGACCTGATGCGATGCGTCGCGGTAGCGGCCGTCGGTATCGGCAATGTTGTTCGGCTGAATGTAAAGGTGATAGAGGCTGGTATAAACGTTCTTTTTCTGCTCCACGCTGCCTTTCACTTCCACCCTGGAAAGCAGCTCGTGCCATCTGGCATGCGCCTGGCGGCGGATTCCGGGGAAATCCCAGCCGCTGTCTTCCGCCTTCATCGAGCAGAGTGCGCCCTCGACGCTCACGGTGGACATCGCGACTTTCACGCCCAGAGGCTTGGAACCGGGGGCGAACTGCAGCACGACCTTGTCGGCCTTTTCCTTATCCGTCAGTTCCAGGTTGGTCCTGTCCTGATAGGGCTCGGAGAACTTCATTACGAAGTACCATTCCCGCTCAGTCCAGTTCTTGGTGACAAGCCGTCCGCAGATGGTGCTGGCGTCGGGGTATTCGATTCCTGCCTCCAGCACGTGGAAGAGCAGGTTGCCGGGGGAGTTTACATTTCCGTTCTGGAAATCGACGTAGAGTTTGCGGCTCGACTTGTCGGCATAACGCAGTCTGTAGTGCGAGACGTGCTCCGTCGCGGTCATCTCAGCGGAGATGCCGTTGACGAATTTCACGCTGCAGTAGCCCGGGGTTGAAACGAGCGACTCCTTGACGTATGGGTTGTCGTGCTCGGGTTCAGCGGTGCTGAACGGCAGGATGAGGATGTCGCCGAGGTCCAGGCATCCGGTTCCGTTGAGGTGTGTCTGGGAGAATCCTATCAGCGTACTGTCGGCGATGTTGAAGCCGGAACAGTATTCCCAGCGGCTGTTTCCGGAGTCCGGACTGGGCTGGACCATGCCGAAGGGGACGCAGGCGCCGGGGAAGGTGTGCCCGTTGTCTGCCGTACCTACGAGGGGATCGGCGTATTTGCAGACATCAGTATTGCAGGCGGCCAGCAGCAGGCAGGCGGCTATCAATGCTCTGGTTTTCATAATCTTTCGTATATGTATTGAAGTATTTCCTTTCTGGTCTCAAGACCTTCGGGTAAGTCGATGCCTGAAAGTCTGCGGAACGAGGACAGTTCGCTCTCGCTTGCTTTGTCCTGCAGGCGCGCCTCCCATCCAGGGATGTATCCGGCGAGGGCGAGTTTCTGCACCATGGCAAAATCGGGGGAGTCGGGTGCGACGTCCCGGAAGTAGATCAGCGAAGCGCCTGCCGCAAGCAGGTCGTCCTGAATCCGGGCGATGCTGAGTTTCTGTACGGGAAGGCCGCTCCTGACAGCCTGTGCCGCAGCAATGCCGGCAGCCTGCCCGAGGGCCATCCAGCAGGGCTCCATGCGCATGGTGGAGAATCCGACGTGACTGCCGGAAACCGGTACGGGGAACAGCAGGTTGCCGATTTCCTTCGGGACCATGACTCCGAACGGAATGGTGTAGGGCACGCTTTCGTACCCGAAAAATCCGTCCAGGTGGACCCTGCCCGTCTCCCTTTTGTGGCAGGCGTGGGAGTCGAGGGCATAGTGGCTGGAGGCAATGCTTTCGCGGTGTACGGGCGGCCTCTGGCCTTCGCTTACGGCAAGGGCGTCGTGGGCGGTGAAGAAGTATGTGCCTTCCATCCGGCGACCCTCACGCACATAGACCTGGCGGGGGAATCCGCCGTTGTCGGTGTATTCCGTGGACGAGAGCCCCCAGCGGCGGCACTCTTCACGGAACTGAGCGGGGAGCTCTTCGTCATTCTGTACGAACCACAGCAGGCCGAGAGTGTAGTCCTTAAGCCTCCCGGCGAAGCGGTCGCGCCACTCCCAGGTTGCCGTCGGCCAGGGCCAGTTCTCTTCGGGCAAGTCGGTGGAGATGAACGCCATATGCTGATTGTTGGCATCTGTCTTGCCGTTGGGCAGCCTGACCATATTGGTCACTTTCGCCATACCCCAGGGGTCACCGGGAATTGTGGTGCGGCCTCCGGCCTTGAGTGCTGCGCGGTTGGCCTCATAGTCGGCGTCGGTCAGCCCGGCGGTCTCTATTCCGGTATTGCGTCCGGTCCAGACATCTTCCACAAGGGATGCATACTCGTCCCTGTCGTAGCGGGCGGGCTTGCTGATTGGAATCATTGCCGAGGCGTCCGTAGTCAGGCAGAGGCGGTAGTTGTAGGCCTGCACGGCATTGTCGCCCTGGTAGGTCGTCCCTTCCGACTCATAGCCATCGTATCCGTTGAAACGCCTTTTCGTGCCCTTGTTGAACTGTACGCCCCAGTGGCGGTAGATCCTGCCGGAGCAAGGCTCGTCAAACTCGGAGCGGGATTCGCGGCCCAGGCGGTAGGGAACGCCCGCCGCCGCTGCCAGGTCGCCTTCATAGGTGGCGTCTACAAACACTTTCGCCTCGTATGTCTCTGTCCTGCCGTTCTCCCTGTTGAGGACGCGTATGGATTTGATGTTGAACCCATTGGCTTCCACGTTTGCAGGGTCGCTGTCGAACTGCCTGCCGTACAGGACCGTAATCCTGGCCTTCTGCTCCCCGAGCATGTCGAGGAAGGTCTTTTCGGCTACGGAAGGCTCGAAATGGTAGCCGTCGCTGCAGTCCTTGAGCTGCTGGGAATCCGGGCCGTATGTTTTAAGGTAATGCTGCCGGTTCCGTTGCACGAATTCCAGGAACAGGCCGGTCGTGGCCCCGCGGGTGGTGATGTCGGTTGCACCGAGTCCGTTGGCGGGCAGACCACCAACGTGCCAGGTGCGCTCCAGCAGCAGGACTTTCATACCCTGCCTTGCGGCGGCAATCGATGTGCATATTCCACCCGGCGTGGCGCCCACCACGACAATATCGTAGCGGTCCGAGGCACGGGTGCACTGCAGGCTGGCAGCAAGGCAGAAAAGTATGCAGAAAAACTTCTTCATCCTACAGATAGCGCTGGGCGGTGACAAGCATCTTCATCACCATGGGCTCGAAAAGGTCGGTGCCGTTGAATCCGTTGTGGGAGTACCAGTCTTTGTAGATAAGGTCGTACTTGACTCCCTTTTCGCGCAGGGCACGGGTGAAGGTTTTGACCTGAGCCTTGTCGACCAGGGTGTCGCCGCCGGTGAAGGTCAGCAGGCAGTAAGGTGCTCCGGAATGGACAAAGGTCACGGGGGAGCACTCCGCCCTGGATTCGGTGCTGGCCAGGTTGAAATACTCATTGTGGCGGCTGGAGGGCACGTAGTCGGGCACGGTGTTCACCAGGTCGTAGATTCCGTTGAGGCTGATGAGCAGCTTGGTTCCCGGAGTCCTCATCGCCGCATAGGCGGCAAGATGGCCGCCGGCGGAATGGCCGGCAAATCCGAACCGCTGCGGGTCGAGGCTGTACTCTTCGGCATGTTCGCAGACATACTTGAGCGCATCCTGTATATCCTGCCAGGTGTCGGCAAAAACGGCTCCCTGGGTGAGCAGGGAATAGGAAATGCGCACTCCGGCTATGCCGTTTCCGGCAAGGAATCGCGACTGCAGGCTGTGGGCTCCGAAATTGCCGGTGTGCCATCCGCCTCCGTGAATCCACACGATGAACGGCAGCTTTTTGCCCTCGCGGTTCCTCGGAAGGTCCAGAGCGAGCTTGAGTTCATAGGACGGATACTTTTTGTACACCACCTCGACGGTCTCGCACTGGTGGAAATCGTCGTCTTTTAAGAAGCAACGTGACTGGTAATAAGGCTCGAACATATCGGCAGGAGCCTTTTCCAGGTCAAAAATCTGGTGGCTGACGATCTTGGCCTCGTCGAGGAGTTTGTATCCACCTTTGATCCTCACCAGGTCCAGGCCGTAGCGGTTGATGATCCTGTCCTGCGCCGACAGAGGGGCGGTACATACGCCAATAAGCAGGATAAGGTATAGGAACTTTCTCATAACTTGCTGAATTTTATTGCATAACCGCCTCCCGGTGCGATATTGATGCGGAGGACTTCCCCGGAAGAAACTTCGGTTATGATGTGTTTGTAGTCGGTTGCGTTGCGGGAGGCGTTGACGCCGTCGCGGAAAATCTCGGTCCTGTAGCGGCCGTCGGGCAGGAAAGACAGGTCGAGCGCCGCCTCGCGTCCCTTCCAGGATGCGAGGGAACCTACATACCAGTCGCCGCCGTAAGACAGCCGGGCAATGGTCTCATACTCTCCGATACGTCCCTCAAGCGCCATGGTTTCGGCCCATACGGTCGGTACGGCCGTAATGAAACCGGTGCACTCCGGCTCCCTGATATAATTGGAAGGGGAGTCGCAGAGCATGTTGAGCGGTGAATCGAATACGATGTATTCTGCAATCTGACGGCAGCGGGTTCCCTGGCTCATCGGTTCGGACCATACGGAACGGTAATTCTCGCGGGTGCCGTTGCGCATCGCTCCCTGCGTGTAATCGACAGGGCCGTTGATGGACCGTATGAAGGGGAATGTGACGTCGTAATCGACCAGGTCGCAGCTGTAGGACGGGTTCTTGAGCTGCTCCAGGCCGTGTACGCCCTCGAAATTGAGAACGTTGGGGTAGGTGCGGTTGAGCCCTGCAGGCTTTGCGCCGCCGTGGAAATCCAGCACGACCCTGTGCCTGCGGGCGATTTCGGCGGCTTTGTAGTAGAATTCGTTCATCAGCTGGTCGTCCCGCCCTATGGCGTCGAGCTTGAATCCTTTGACGCCCATATCTGCATAGTGTGCTATGATACGTTCCATGTCTTTCTGGAACACGTAATAGCCAACCCAGAGCATCAGGGATACGCCCCGTTTGTCCGCGTAAGCGATGAGTCCGGGAAGGTCTATCTCCGGCACAACGGCGAAGGCGCTGCCTTCCATCCTGTCGTACCATCCGTCATCCAGCACGACGTATGGGATGCCGTTGGCCGATGCGAAGTCGATGAAATATTTATAAGTCTCGTTGTTTACTCCGGATTCGAAATCGACGCCGGTAAGGTTGCGGTCGTTCCACCAGTCCCATGCGACGTACCCGGGCCGTACCCAGGAGAAATCGGCATCCAGCGTGGGGCGGGACAGTTTGAACACCAGGTTGTTGTCGAGCAGCTGCCTGTCTTCGGAACCGATTGCTATGACCCTCCAGGGGAAACTCTCGCCGCTCCTTATGCGTGCGATGTATTCTTCCCTGTCAACGACGACCTGGTTGTGCCCTCCGACGGTGACCGAAGGGTCATGGCTGCCCTGGCGCAGTGTTCTGGGATATGGGGCGAAGACTCCGCGGAGGCTGCTGCCGCCGTCTCCCAGAAGGTACATGCCGGGATAGTGTTCCAGATCCGATTCGGTGATGCAGAACTTCACGCCGCCGTCGGCTTCCACCAGCAGCGGCAGGAAGGCGAGCTGTCCCTTGCGCCATTCGCTCACGGGGGTGTGGGCGTAAACGTTCTCGAAGGTGTTGAAGAACTGAATGTCGAAACTGCCCGTTTTCTTGACGTAAGGGATGTAAGCGCACCGGTCGGCGCCAAGGTCGAATTCCACATCCTCGGAAAACACGGTGAGGTCCTTCCTGCCCTTGTAGACGAAGCGCCAGGCGGCTCCTTCGTCATAGGCGCGCACCACCAGGTCGTAGTCCTTGCATCCTACGAGAGTGAGTTCGTTGCATACGTTATGCTCGGCGGCCCGCTTGTAGACGGGCGTCGGGAATGTTTCGTCGATATGGCGTGTAACGCTCTTGCGGACGCGGAAATCCCGTCCGAATTCCCCGGCGCCGGTGCTTATGGCCATATGGCCTGAGACCAGGCATCCGGAGTCATAACTGACTGAGTATCCGATATTGCCGGCGACGCTGACCTGCACCCGGACCCTTCCGTCCGGAGATGATACGCCATACTGCCCCCGGGCGCCGAAAAGCAGGCCCGGAAGCAGGATGGCTATCAACGTGACTGTTTTTTTGAGCATTACTTCTTATAGCGCTTGGGTCCGACGCTCACGTCGTCGATTCTGAACACGCAGCCGTAGCCGTTCTGGCGGAAACGGATCGAGAGACTCTCCTTGTTGGGAAGGGGAGAAGTGCGGCGGTAAGTGAACACCAGCTCGGAACCTTCATCGGTCGAGAGGGGCTCGAAATCGAGTTCGTTCCACCTCAGGCCATCCTCGCTCCATTCTACGGCGAGGTCGGTGCCGTCGAAGCGGCGGACTCCTTTCATAAGGGCAAAGCCTACGACGGGCTTCTTGATGCCCATGGTGTTGATGCCGTTAATCTGGAAATAGCAGTTGTGCCTGTCGGAAATGCGGACGTTGCAGCCCCTGGACGCCTCGTTGCCGAACTGGGTCTTGTAAGTGGCGTTCTTGGGGGTTGCGCCTGTGTACTGCACTTCGGCGTCGCCCTCGTAGGTGAACTTGCCGCTGTAGCGGAAGCCGTTCTCCTCATTGAGGTCTGATGCGCTCATCGACACGGGAAGGGTTCCCATTGTCTCTTCAAATTCCTGTGCAAAAGCCGGTGCTGCAAAGCAGAGGGCGATTGCGGCTAAAACAAATCTGGTTTTCATCGTGTTACTGTTTGATGTTAATGTTATTTACGAATTGGTTACACTGTATATTCCTGTCCGTGACGGCTTTGCCGTTCACCGTGACGTTGCTTATGGTTACGTTCTCGACGAGGTGTCCTTCGTCGTATCCGAGCAGTTGCACTACGGGATTGATTACCTTGTCCGCAACTATGTTCTCGAACACCACTCCGTCTATGTGCCCCCTTTCGTCGCTGCTGCTCCATATCGCATTGTTGATCCAGAGGGAAATGAAGTTCCTGCTTTCCTCGAAGCGCAGGTTGCGGAACACGATGTCCGAAACCCTTGCCTGGTCGCAATGGTACACGCGCATGCTCCACTCGCGTCCCTTGTCGTGGATGATGTCGCAGTCCTCGAAGACGACGCCGGAGACGTCCTTGCGCAGTTCTGCGCCTACGCTGACGGCGTGCGCCACTTCGTTCCAGAGTACGTTGTGGTATGCGTGAACATTCCTGCACGGCCCGCCGCTCTGGAGGGTTTTCACGACGATCAGGTCGTCCAGGGTGCGGATGAAGCAGTTGCGTACGACGACATTCTCGCTGTTGCAGATGTCGATGCCGTCGGAGTTCGCCCGGTATCCGAGAATCTTCACCCCGTCGATGACTACATTCTTGCTGTTCCTCACCGGAAGGGTCCATACGCTGCCGTCCCTGAGGGTGATGCCCTCTACGGAGATGTTGTTTCCGTTGACGGAAAGGAGGTGGGTGGTGAGCGTCGAACAGCGGGAGCCGTCGACTATGCCGCGGCCGCGCACCTTGATGTTGTCGCCTATGAGGGAAATCACCGGCGAGCAGATTCCGGTCTGGGCATTGAGGTACATCTCTCCGTACAGTACGGCTCCGCGTGCGATGTAGAGCGTCTGGTTGGAACGGACGATGATTCTCGATACGTGGTGCTCTCCGGGGCCGTAGTAGATGACATTCGGGTCGGAAATGTCGATGTCGTCATCTTCCGGCGCGTCGGTGAAGATGTGCAGTGAATGGATTTCGTCGCCGTTCACCTCGAGCGTAAGCCTGTCTCCGGGAATGGCTTCGAAACTGATTTCGCGCCCGTTGATACAGGGCTTGATTCCGCGTGAAGACGGAAGCACCTTGGCGCAGGTGACGTCTCCGGGCACTTTTACCTTCACCTGCGAAGGCTCCGAGATGTCCGCAGAACAGAACGCCGCCATCTCATAGATGTCCTCTGATGCATGCTTGTCGTCCATGCCCTTCATGCGCATAAGGCTGTCGGCGGGAGAGACCTTGACGGAGTACACCGTAACTCTCTTTCCGGCCACGGTCACGATGAAGCCGGGCTTGGCGAAAATGGGGAGGGCGCAAGCCAGAATAAGGAGTATGGATACCAGTTTTCTCATTTCTTCAAGATTCTTACTGCATCGACGACCACGACTCCGCTCTCACCCTTGTTGGTGATGATCACCTTGCCTTCCTGCCTGGGGTCGAACCTGTATTCTCCAAGACTGTACCAACTGGCCTCGATGCGGGGAGACTTGGTCATGTCGACGCTGCAGGGGTGCTGCCCCTTCCTGTCTACCACGGTCACGTCCGCTGCCTTGACGCGGTTGCCGGATGCGGAGTACATTATCTGGACCTCATATTTACCCTTTGAAGGGACCTTGATGGGGAACACGGCCTCTATGCCGCCGTTGGGATTGACCGGCACGAAGCGGTAGTCGTATTTCATGAAAGGCCCCTGGCTGGTGGAATGGGACCATAAGCCGTCTTCGAGTCCGAGGTCCGAATCGTCAATCACGATACCGTCGAACATCTCGGGAGTGAGGTACATTCCAAGCGGAGTCTTGAAATGGATAATCTGCTTCTGCTCTTTCAGCTTCTTCTGCAGTTCCTTGACGTCTATGTCCTGCACGGCCGATCCCGCCTTGAGGGCGAGGGCGACGGCATCGCCGGCAACCTGCCCCAGCATCATGTACACCGGCTCCATGCGCAGGGATGCGCAGATTACGTGGGATGCCGACATGCACACGGGTACCAGCAGGTTGCTGCATTCGGCCTTGCACGGGGTGATGATGCGGTAGGGGAGTTCGTAAGGCTTGTAGGGAGTGTAATCGAAGTTGCCTTCTTCCAGATGGATGCCGCGTTTGGTGACGATTGACGACACGATGTGGCAGTCGAGGAAGTATGAGCCGATGGCGACTGCGTCTTCCTTGGTTGTGTTCTCCCACGCATCGTGCTGCGTCATCACGAAATCTCCCTTCATCCTGCGGCCTTCGCGGATGTAGAGCTGATAGGGCCAGTTTCCGTTGTCGGCATATTCGTCCTTTGCGTATCCGTAGCGCTGCACATCCTTGCGGAGCTCTTCCGGCACCCTGGGATCGTGCCCGAGGAAATACAGGAAGCCTTCCTGGTAGCGGCGGTGGTAGAGGTCCAGCGCCTCCCTCTGGGCGTAGGTGCCTTCGGGGTAGTTCCAGGCCGCATTGACGAGGTCCATGTGGTTGAGGTCGTATTTGTTGTTGGGAAGCTTGTAAAGGGTGAGAATCTGCCCGAAGCGCTTTGCCCCGCGCCGCTGGATGCGGAACAGTACGTTGTAGTAGCGGTCGGGATCGTACCCCTCAGGCTCATAGAAAGGCACAAGGTTGTCGGGGTCGTCGGTGACGGTGAGCCTGTACACGTAGGCCTGGCTCTTGGCGTCAGCGGATCCCGGAGTTGCCCTTTCCTCGAAGATGACGTCCAGCGGATATCTGGCCGCAACCTTGCGGACCCCGGCAAGTTCTTCGGGAGTGTAGGTCCTCAGCACTTTGTATTCCGATACGCCGGCGGAGGATTCACCGTATTGCTCGCGGCTCTCGCGTCCCACCGTGTAACTGACTCCTGCCTGGGCCATCAGGTCGCCCTCGTAGGAGCAGTCGATGAACATGGGAGCCGAGAGGATGCGGCCGTCTTCCAGGGTGATGGAGACGATGCGACCGCCCTCGGTCTGCACCCCTCCCTGTTCCTGCAGGCGGCTGTGCAGTATAACGTCCACGCCGCTTTTGGCCAGCATGTCGTTGTAGATCTGCTCTGCGACCTTGCACTCCAGGGCGATCTGCATTTTGTGCGGCGTGCCGTAGTGGGCTCCCACCGTGCGGAGGAATTCCGCCGTATAGCCGCCCACGGTGGTAGCCCAGCCGATATCTACGTTGCCGATGCCGCTGGTCGTGAGTCCTCCCACGTGAGCCGTGCGCTCGATGAGGGCCACCGAGAGGCCTTCGCGGGCTGCCGTGTATGCTGCGATCACGCCGGATGACGTGCCGCCGTACACCACGAGGTCGTAACTTCCGGCCTGAGCGATGGCACAGACCGAAAGCAACGAAGCGATGATGCTGATAATCAGTTTTTTCATTCGACTGCCTGGGTTTTGATGGAAATAACTATGTAGCAGGGTTTGTCATTTGGCAGAGCATTGGTGCCGGTGAAAGAGTCGCGGCTGCCTTCTATCCTTTCGAACCTGACGATGCCGGTGCTGTTGGGATATGTGGATGCGGGGCCGGTCTTGAACACGAAGCAGTCTCCGACCTTGTAGTTGATCCAGTCGGCGTTGGTCTTGCCCTGGACGACGTAGGACTGCAGTGCTGCGTCCGTAAGGTCCGCTACTGTCACGTTGTCGAAGTTGAACGCGAATGCGGTGGTGAGTTTCTTGATATAGGTGCCATTTCGGCCGCCCCAGTCGGCGCTGGATGCGCTCATGGTAGGAATCTCGGTCACGCCGTCGGAGTTGATGTAGGTGAACCAGCTGGGATCCTGCCCTGCGCGGTCTTCATTGGCCTTCATGAGGCGGGTGCCGTTGTCGGAGGCTCCGCCGTTGTTCCAGGCGAAATAGAAGAAGTCTATATTCCGGCGGTTCTCGGTCTTCCAGAAATCGAAGAGGCTGTAGGTCTTGAAATCCCGGACGGAGAAGAAGCAGTAGGACTCGAGCCCGGGGAACTCTTCGAGAACGAGAGGCTCCTTGGTATTGCGCTGGGCTGCGATCACGATGTTCACGCCGTAGCGGAGATCCACGAAAGTGGGGATCCTCAGCCTGGCAGAGTGCCCGAGCCTGTCGGTGGCGATGAACACCAGTGCGTGGCTGTCGGTGCTGAACGAATCGACCGTGTACGAGTAATCGACCTTGAAGTCTTTGCTTGCGTCGTAATAGTCGATTGCGATGCGGTTGCTTACGTCTTTTCCCTGGATATCCTTGGTGAGTTTGACGACCTCGATGTTGGAAAGTCCTGTTTCCGCCTCTACGGAGAAACTGAACGTGCGCGAGTCGGCCGTCCTTACGATGAGGGGCTCGTCACTGGTCCCTTCCCCGGGAACGAGAACCGGTGCCGGCGCGGGGATGTAATTGACCGGGAGCGTCTCGATCTTCATCTTTCCGTTGGCGTCGGTGGCCGACACCTGCACTCCTCGGTAGCCCTCAAAGAAGGTGATGGTCTGGGAGAAAGCGTAGGACGCGTCGCCGACGTGGAATGTCGGGTTGAGGGGTACGTCGATGATGCCCTCTGCCGTGAAGAGCGACACTTTCACGCTCTGCAGGGCGTTGGAAGACGTAACCTCGAACCTCGTTTCGATTTCGTTGGGGTCTTCGTTGCGCTCGTTGATTTCAATCTTGTCCAGTTCGAACCTGATTACGGGAGCCGGCTGGACCGGGGTGACGTCCACGTCGATTACCGCTTCAGCCTTGCGGCCGGCACGGTCTTCGGCAAGAATGCGGAGGGAGGAAATCTCCGTGTTCCAGGCTGGGGTCTCCTTCATTGAATACTGGTGCACATCCTTGAATGTGCCGGTCTCGCTGACGAGTGACTCGACGCCGCTCTCGGTCTTGTAGAGCCCTACTTTCCGAAGCCCGGCCTCTGAGAACACCACGCATACCACGGGGGTGTTGTCAACCCTGTTCAGGTCGGGAGTGATGGTCTCGTACATCAGTTCTATGCTGGGGGCGGCAGTTCCGGAATAATCCGGTTCCTTTTCCTGGCAGGAAACCATGCTCAGTGCGAGCAGGACTGCTATGCCTGACAATAACTTTTTCATACCTGTTGACTCTTAATAGGGTGTGACATCGGTGTAGGTCTTCCGGAACATGGCGTAGTCGTTCATGATGTGGATTACGCCGTTGGTGGGCATGATGTTGGAGGCGATCGAGCTGGAGCGGCGGCTGTTGAAGTTGCTGCCCTTTTCGTTGGCCACGATGTTGCCGTTCGCAATCGGATAGCCGATGGAGTTGGTGGATGACTTGTTGACCTTGAGCGTCATAAGTCCCCATTCTCCCTCCAGCAGGGTCTTGACGTAGATGGGCTCCACGGGTAGTTTCTGGTTGAGCGAGTGGTATTCACCGACTATCATATGATAGAGAAGGAGCCTTGTGACCTCCTCCTTGTCGCAGTAGGAAACCTTGTCCACCTGTGCGTGGTTGTTGCGGAACGCGAGCATCGCAGTATTGTTAAGGAACAGATAGGTTATGGTCCTGTCCGCCTGGGTGTAATAGTCGACCATGCCGGTGTACTCGACGGCTTCCACCATTTCGGTGAGGTCATCGCGGGTCTGCATGAATTCCCAGGCGTTGATCCCAATATGGGGGTCGAGCGGGGAACTTTCGTATTTGTAGTCGGTCTGCAGCCTGAAATCCTTGCAGGCCGTGCACATCATCAGCAGTGCTAGTGCGCCGAATAATATTCTTTTCATTGCTTCTGGGTATTAATAACCGGGGTTCTGCTCGTAAGCGTTCTGGCAAAGATTGAGGACGGACTGGTTGATGGGGAAGAGCTCTTCGTCCTGGCTGCTGATGCCGTTGATGGGGTTCATCACCTTCACCACGCGGTGGTTGCGCACCAGGTCGAACCAGCGCTTGCCTTCGCCTACCAGTTCTATCTGCTTCTGGTCGAGTATGTAGTCAATCAGTTCGTCACGGGACGAGAACCGGCTGACGGGAGCGATGGTGGAGGAAACCCCGGCCCTGTCCAGGACGAACTGTACAAGGTTGAGGGCATCCTGCCACTTGTCCAGGTTGGCCTTTACCTCCGCCTGCATGAAGAGGACGTCAGTGTACCGGTAGACCGGATAGGCCACCTGGCAGTTGATGTAGTCCTGATACTTGACCGAGGTGCCGTTGGCCATGTATTTATGGACCTGATAAGACTCGGCGCTGCTCTTGGACGGGCACATGTAGTATTCGAGCCGCTTGTCAACGGGTGCCTGGCTGGCGGCTTTCTCGTAGATGGCCTGGAGCTTGGGGGACAGCACCACGGTGGAGCCCTGGCCCATTCCGCAGCCGAAGATGCTCCAGATCATGGAATAATTGCTCTGTCCTGCCTCGTTGATGTTCTGGTGGATGACGAAGATGAATTCGTTGGACTCGCCGTACTCGTCAACCTTTGGATTGTTGTCCCCGGGTTTGTTGTTGAGGCCGTTCACGAAGGAGTTCTTGAGCGCCGCGATATCTTTCTGGAACACCACGGTGGAGTTCTGGATCGCCGCATCGGGGCTGCCGTTGGCAGACATGAAACGGTCGATGGTGGCATCTGCGGCCTCCCATTCTCCGGCCCACATCTGGGCATCGGCGAGGATGGCATAAATGGCGTTGCGGCTGATGCGCTTGCGCTCCACGTTGGAAGGGTCGATAAGGGACTCGGCCAGTTCCAGGTCGGGAATGATAACGTCCCGGAGCACCTCGTCCTTGGGCGTGCGGCCCTTGAACTCTGCGTTTGCCAGGTTGTCGACCGGTTCCAGATATACGGGAACGGCACCCCAGACCCTGACGGCGTAGAAATAGCACAGGGCGCGCATTGCGTAGGCCTGGGCAAGATAGTCATTCTTGAGCGTCAGGTCGGTAATATCGGAATCCGGTATGTTCTGGATGGCGAAATTGGTGTTGCTGATCACCTTGTAAAGCGACTGCCAGCTGGTGGACGGAAGATCCGTGGTCATCTGGTTGAGAAGTAGTTTGGAATACTCGGACGGGAGTTCCTGATAGAGGACGAAGTTGTCGGAACGCATTTCGCCCCAACAGAACCAGTTGGTCTTGAGTGCCGTGCGGAAGGAAGCGTAAATCTCGGCGATTCCGGCGTTGACGTCCCTCTGGTTCTGCCACATCTGGCTGGCGGGAATCTCACTGATGGGATCCACGTTGAGGAGATTGCAGGAATTTGCAAGGAGGGATGCTCCAAGCAGGCAAATTACGGATGATTTGATAATATGTCTCATAATCATTTCCTGTTACAAGTTGAGTGTGAGTCCGAGGCCGAATTCCCTGTTGCGGGGGAAGCGGTTGGTGTCCATACCGATGGAGAGTGCACTGTAGTTCGAGAACTCAGGATCGTAGCCGCTGTAGGCGGTGAAGGTGAAGGGGTTCGTTACGTAACCGTAGATGTTGAGGCCCTTGATCCTGAGCTTCTGTGTCACGGTCTGCTTGAACCTGTAGGCGATGCGGATGTTCTTGATCTTGATGTACGAGCCGTCTTCGATGTACTTCGAATTGACGTGCCTGTCGTTCTGGAAGCTGTCGGCAAAAGGACGGGGGTATTCGACCTGGTCGCCCTGCTTAACCCAGAAATTGTCGATCCAGTTGACCGTAGGTGTGGTCGACCAGGCTGCCATGCTGGCCTGGTCCTGGTTGTAGCGAGCGAAGTTGTAAATCTGACCGCCGAATGAGAAATATGAGGCGGCGGTGAGGGTTACCTGCTTGTAGCGGAAGGTCATATTGAGACCGCCCGTGAGGAACGGCTGGGCGTTCCCGAGAATCATGCGGTCCTGGTCGTTGATGATGCCGTCCCTGTGGTCGGGCGCCTCGTCCCAGTTGATGTCGCCACCCCTGAAAGGAACGCCGCTGGGGAGGGTTTTCTGCTTCACGGGGCCGTCGTAGCGCACGCCGTCGAGGGTGTAATGGCTGAAAGATCCGCCCTCGAAAACCGGGGTGAGCTGCTTCCAGTCGCCGGTAAACGCGTTGGACTCGTCATAGGCGAACACCCCAAGGTATTTGTAGCCGTAGAAATCACCCAGAGGCCTCTTTTCCGAGATATACCAGTTGTCGCTGTGGATGTAGGGAGTATGGTTCGCAAGTTCCAGCACCTGGTTGCGGCTGTAGGTTAGGTTGGCGTCGAAATGCAGATAGTAGTTCTTCTTGTTGAGGAAGGTGCCCTTGAATGCAAGCTCTACGCCCCTGTTCTCGATGGAACCGATATTCTTCCTCACGGTGTTGAATCCCCACTCCTTGGGAATCTCGTAATTGGCGAGGAGGTTGTCGGTTACCTTGTCGAACCAGTCCACTGTGAGCTGGTAACGTCCCTGCTGGAAGGTCAGGTCGGTTCCTATGTTGAGCTGGCGCGTGCGCTCCCATCCGAGGTCGTTGACTGCAATCCTCGAGGGGGTTACGCCCGCCACGCCGTCATAGATGCCGCCGATGGCATAACTGAGCTGGGAATCGAAGTCCCCGATGGCCTCGTTGCCGGTTACGCCGTAACTGGCACGGAATTTTGCATCGGTCAGGCCGATTGCCTTTTTTACGCGGCGCATGAACTTCTCGTCTGAGAAGCGCCAGGCGGCGGAAACGGAGGGGAAGAGACCCACCTTCCTGTCGGATGCGAAACGGGAGGAACCGTCGGCGCGCATGTTGGCGGAGAAGATGTACTTCGATTTGTAATTATAGGTCAGACGTGTGAAGGCGGATGCCATCGTGTGCCTTGTCTCGGTGCTTCCTGTATTGGTCAGGTCGAAGTTTGCGGCGAAGGCATTCATGGTCCAGACTGCGTCGGTAGCGGAATCCTTGCCCTTGAAATACTCGACTGCGCTGTTCCAGCCCTGCAGGGAGAAACCTGCCATGGCGGAGAAGTTGTGGCCGTCACCGAACGTGTTGGAATAGTTGAGGTAGTTCTCGTTCATCACGTCGAAGGTCATCGTGCTCCTGTGCTGGCCGTTGTTGTGCAGATACTGGTCACTGAGTGCGGTGGGACGCATGAAGGTGTACCTGACGAGGCCGAAGTTGGCGTTGAGGTTGGACGTCCACTTGAGATGCTCGTTGAAATTGATGTCGGCGTACTGGAAGATCGACGCCCTGTAGTACTCGTTGAAATTGGTCTGCAGGTCGGCGGAAAGGGGACTGATGCCCCACAGGGTGCCGATGAGCGTGCCGTCGGGATAATAGAGGCTGAGCGTCGGCTTCCTGGAAAGGATGCTGTTGAGGTATCCGGCTTCGTCCACGCCGTCCTTCTTGGCGTAACTCACGTTGATCTTGGTGCCCAGCGAGAGTACTTCATTCGCCTTGTAATCTGCGTTCAGACGGATGGAGGCCCTGCGGAAATTGGTGTTCTTGATGATACCTTCCTCATTGTAGAATCCTCCCATCAGCATGTACTTGAGCTGCCTGCTGGCGCCGCCGAAACTCAGGTCGATCTGGTCCTTGTTGGCAAGGCGGTAGGCGATGTCCTGATAATCGTTGTCGTTGTTGAGCAGGGCGTTGTACGGGTCGCCCAGCTGGGAATTGAGGATGTTGATGACGGCTTGCGAAACCATTCCGGCGCCCTCGTCCATGGCGTAGTCCAGATACTGATGCTGCATCGCCCTGTACTGGTTGGCGTTGATCTGGGGCAGCTTGTGGGTGAGGTTGGCCAGAGAGTGCTGGTAGCGCACCTCGAGGACGGGGTTGCTTTCGTTACCCCTTTTGGTGGTGACGAGAATTACGCCGTTGGCGGAACGGGCACCGTAAATCGCTGCGGATGCTGCATCCTTGAGCACCTCTATCGACTCGATGTCATAGGGGTTGATCTGGTCTATGTCCGTGCTGGGAACGCCGTCCACGACCCACAGGGGGCCGACTCCGGCATCGTTCATCGTGGACGTACCGCGGATGATGACGTTGGAACCTTCACCCGGCTGTCCCGAGCCGGATGTCACCTGTACGCCGGCGGCAGTGCCCTGCAGCACGTCGAATACGTTGGTGGGCATCCTGTTCTCGATGTCATCCTTGGTTACGGATACGATGGAACCTGTGATGTCCCTTTTCTTGGTGGTGCCGTAACCGATGACGACCGTCTCTTCCAGCATGTCTGCTGCATCTTCCATCTCTACGTCGAGCCTGTCGCCTACTCCGGCAATCCTGTCAAGGTCCTTGTAGCCAAGGAATCGGAACTGGAGGATGTCCTCGGGCCCCGTGATTCCGATGGAATACTTGCCTTCGGCATCGGTAATGACGCCCTGCCTGGTCTTGGTGTTGTAGACGGAGGCTCCCGGAAGGGGACCGGGGAAGGCTCCGCCTGCATTGACCGTGCCGACCAGAGTCCGGACGATTTTTGCTTTTTTGTCCTGGGCAAAACTAACGGAACCCGCCTGTGGCATCAGGAATGCCACAAGTGCGAGCACGCAGAAAATCTTGACGGACGCTTTGAGTGTTTTATCCATATGGTTCAAAAAGTTTGAATATTCGAATCCAGCCAGTCGTATTTTTCGCGGAAGGCCTTCTTGAGCCGTTCTACGGCGTCATGATAGCTCAGGGTCTCATCCTGGTTCGTGTCCCGGTTGATGGGCCACATCAGGGAGTTTATCGCGTCAGAAGCATATAGGGTGGAACTGATGGCGTCAACGTAGTCGGGAATGGTTGCGAGGCCTCCCTTGAAACTGTTCCATCGCTCTTTTATGATGCGGCGTATCTCCTTGTCCTGGAACAACCGGTGGAAATAGTATTTCTGCCCCATCGCCACATAGTTGTATTTGTCCTTTGGCACGAAAGTACCCCAGTCGAAGTCCCATACCGGACCGGCCTTCAGCTTGCCGCCGCGGTCTTTGTAGATATAGGCGCTCTTGGGCTGGTTTATTTCGGAGTTCTGTGCAAGTTCGTTTACGATCCACCAGTCGACGAAGGACTCGGGCTCGATATAGTCCAGGTATTCCCGGGCGGCGTAACGGTCGTCCTGGAATAGCGCCGCTTCGAACCGGCTCACGTAGTCGTACATATAGTTGAACTGGGCCTCGTTTATCTCATCCGGGTCCTTGAACTGCCAGGGGACGTTGTGGATGGGGGACATGAATTTGAAGTCCTCGTCGTACCAGACGGGGTTGCTGTACTTGCCGCAGACGAACGCCTCGGCGTAAGCGCCGGCATCCTGATCGATGTTGTAGCACACGAGCAGGTAGGTGCACTCGAAGATGTGCTGGAAGTACCTCGACATCATCTCCGCGGTGTGCTCGAACACGCATCTCTTGAACACCTGCCCCCGCTCATGGTAGTCCATATCGTAGTACTCGTCGGCATCGGCGATGCCGCCGGCGAGGTCCTCGAAGTGCTCGTACCAGGTCATATCGGTCGGCTGCCCGATCACCT
>CACZEU010000020.1 GCA_902780175.1 uncultured Bacteroidia bacterium | reverse complement strand
CAAGGTGAGCGGCATCGTCTTCAAGAAATGCACTTCCGTGTTCAACGCCGAGCACAAGTTCGCCCCCGAATACGACGAAAGCGAACTGATTACCCTCGACGCCGACATGGTCATCTTCGCCATCGGCCAGACCGTGATCCTCAAGGACCTCCTGAAAGACACCAGGGTGGAATTCTTCCGCGGAGTTTACCCCGTGGCGGACAAACTGACCTACCAGACCGCCGAACCCGACATCTTCGTGGGCGGCGACTGCTTCACCGGTCCCAAGTTCGCCATCGACGCCATCGCCGCCGGCAAGGAGGCCGCCGAGAGCCTGCACCGCTTCGTGCAGCACGGCCATATGACCATCGGCCGCAACAGGCGCGATTTCATCGAACTGAACAAACAGGACATCCTTGTCGAAAGCTACGACAACGGCTCCCGCCAGGATCCCGGAGTAGTCCCCAATAAAGACAACTTCAAGGATTATCACGGCACCCTCACCGAGGAGCAGGTCCGCAAGGAGACCGCCCGCTGCCTCAGCTGCGGCGCTTCCGTAGTGGACGAGAACCGCTGCATCGGCTGCGGCATCTGCACCACCAAGTGCGGCTTCGACGCCATCCACCTCTACAGGGTCAATCCCGAGGCCAGCGTCATGCGCACCTCCGAAGACAAGTTCAGCGGTATCCTACCCTATATGATCAAGCGTACCGGCAAGGTTTTGTTCAGTAAAAAGAAGTAGGGTCCTCCCAATATGCATGAGTTGGGTATAGTATTCTACATTATCCGCGACGTAAAACAGGCTGCGGAAGAGAATCATGTAGATAAAGTGTCGGGAGTGGTGATGGATATCGGAGAAGTGTCCACCATCGTCCCCGAGTACCTCACGGACTGCTGGAGATGGGCCGCCGACAGGGAAGACCTGCTCCGTGGCTGCGAACTCAAGATCAACATCGTCCCCGCCGTCACCCACTGCGACGGCTGCGGCTGCGACTACGGCACCGTCGAACACGGAAAGACCTGCCCTGTATGCGGTTCCACTCAAACCTGGCTGCTTCGCGGCAACGAAGTGGAAATCCGCTCGATAGAAGTTTCTTAACTTATTTCAATAACCTTTATTTTAACCACAAATTCCTATGTTTTTTCAAGTTTATGGAGAACACGCCCTTGCACAGTGGGGAATGCTTCTGGTAGTCCTCGCGGGCCTTATTCTCTTCAATGAATTCGCACGCCGCACCAAACTCGGCGGATGCATCACGTTCCTGGCAATCCCCCTCGCCCTCACGGTTTACTTCATCGCCATCTTCATCGGTGCGAAGTCCGGAGCGCAGTGGGCCCTTGAGAACCAGACGCACGTGTACATGCAGGGCTGGTTCCATTATGCCAAGCTCTACGCCGCCACCGCCGGGTGCATCGGCTTCATGATGATCAAGTACAAGTGGGGCATCGGCGCCAAGCACTGGTTCAAGCCCTTCCCGTTCATCATCGTCGGCATCAACATCCTCATCGCCTGCGTCTCCGACTTCGAGTCCGCGATCATGGGATGGAACAAATGGTGGCTTACCTCCGAAGGCGTATGGCAGTACGGTGGCTGGCACAATGTGATGAACGGCGTCGCCGGTCTGGTCAACATCATGTGTATGACCGCCTGGTGGAACGTCTATCCTTCCAAGGACAAGAAGGATATGATCTGGGCCGACATGACCTGGGTTTACATCGTCATCTACGACATCTGGAACTTTGCGTACACCTACAACTGCCTGCCTACCCACAGCTGGTACTGCGGTATCGCACTGCTTCTCGCCCCTACCATCGCAGCTCTCCTCTGGAACCGCGGCGGCTGGATCCAGAACCGTGCAAACACCCTCGCAATCTGGTGCATGTTCGCACAGGTGTTCCCTCTCTTCCAGGAGACCTTCAAGAACGGTCAGCAGTGGTTCAGCTGGGCAACCCTGCCCGTGCTCTATCCTCAGGGCACCGAGACCATCAAGCAGCTTTATGCCGCTGCCGGCGGTGAGGCCGCTGCCGTAGGTACCACTGTCGATCCTTCCGTGGTCGCAGCCAATCCTACCATGATGACCGTCATCAGCGCACTCGCACTGGTCACCAACATCATAGCCATCTGCTACATCATCAGCGTTTCCAGGAAGCGTCACATCAATCCTTACAAGGAGGACGTCTTCATCAATCAGAAGTACTACAAGGATGCCATGGCCCGCGCAGACGTGAGCTAAGGTCCCGATCCTTCTATAGCAGAGTCTCGCAGATGCGTTCCGCTTCTGCGAGACTTTCTATTTTGCCCACATCGACAAGGGTGAGGCCGGGAGCGGGAACGCCGTAAATGGGGTAGTCGGCGCAGGCCTGCAGGTAGAAGTCGATGACGGGGAAGCGGTCGGGCATGCCCAGGGCGGCGAAGGCATCGAAAACGGCAGGGGAGATGTTATGGATGCCGGCGAAGGCATAGCGGCGGCAGTCCTCAGCGCGGAGGCCGGGATAGGGACTCCGGACCTCTCCGGTCGCAAGGTTCGTCCATCCGACGAGGCGCATGTCGTCGTCGAACAGGAGATAGCGCTGGGTCTGCCGTTCGCTCACAAGGAGGGTCGACAGGGCGCCGGGCCTGGACTGGCTGCGGAACCAGGCGAGGTCGAGGTTGGAGACTATATCGACGTTGTGGACGAGGAACGGCCCGTCGCAGGGGAGCAGGAGCTCGCGGGCGTGGAGTATGGCGCCGCCGGTTTCGAGCAGGCGGCCGCTCTCATCGGAGATGTCTATACGGATACCGAAATCGTTGGCGGACAGGTATTCGCGTATCTGTTCCGGGAAATGGTGGATATTGACGACCAGATGGTCATATCCGGCCGCCCGGAGTTTGCAGACGGTATGATACAGCAACGGCTGTCCGCACACGGGGACAAGTGCCTTGGGCATTGTGTCGGTAATGGGCCGCAGACGTGTACCGAGGCCGGCGGCGAAGATCATCGCCTTCATCGCTACAGCATCTTTTCGGTGTTGAGCTCCCGGTGGGTGACCAGCACCTGAACGTCGTATTTGCGGGCCAGGTGGCTGGCCAGGTGCTCGGCGCAATAGACGGAACGGTGCTGCCCTCCGGTGCATCCGAAGCATACCTGCAGATGGGTGAACTTGCGCTCCATGAACCGCTGGACGTGGGCGTCGACCAGTTTATAGACGCTGTCCAGGAACACCGTCACTTCGCCGTCGTCCTCCAGGAAACGGATGACCTCCGGGTCTTTGCCGTTGAACTGCCGGTAGTGTTCGTATTTGCCGGGATTGTTGATGGAACGGCAGTCGAATACGTAGCCTCCGCCGTTGCCGGTGGTGTCTGCCGGGATGCCCTTCTTGTAGGCGAAACTGTAGATGTGAACCTCCAGTCTCCTGTCTTCCGGGGCCTCGTTGAACTGGGGCATCTGGGTAAGTTCCCGCAGGATGGAATCCAGGTACGGGTACGCACTGAACGGAGTCTGGAGGAGGCTGCGGAGGTTGGCCATCGCGTACGGTACGCTGGCGATGAAATGGGGCTTCTTTTCGAAGTAGCCGCGGAAACCGTAGGCGCCGAGGACCTGAAGGGTGCGGAACAGCACGAACAGGCGCAGGCGGCTGCGGAAATGCTCCTCGTCAACCTCCTTGAAGCTGCGCAGGGCACGCAGGTATGTGCGGATGAGCTCTTCCTTGAGAGTGTCGGGGAAACGGGAACGCGCCTGCCAGATGAAGGACGCGACGTCGTAGTAGATGGGGCCGCGGCGGCCGCCCTGGAAATCTATTATCCAGCTCTTGCCGTCCTTGACCATGACGTTGCGTGCCTGGAAGTCGCGGTGCATGAAGGTGTCGTCGTCTTCCAGCAGGAGGTCGGCCTTGAGGGCCTCGAAGTCGTTCTGGAGCAGGACTTCGTTGAATTCCAGGCCGGTGGCCTTCAGGAAGCAGTATTTGAAGTAGTTGAGGTCGAAATCGACCATCATGGCGTCGAAGCCGCCCTGGGGATAGCAGACGCTCCAGTCGAGCCCCTCGGCTCCCTGGAACTGCAGGCGAGGGAGCATTTCTATGGCGCTGCACAGCAGGCCGGTTTCGTACGAGCTGTAAACGCCGCTTTCGCGTCCGTGGGAGACGAGGTCGAAGAGGAGGTCGTCGCCAAGGTCTTCCTGGATGTAGGCGAGTCCGTCTTCGCTCTCGGCCAGTACGGCCGGGACGCGTATCCCCTTGCTGCGGAAATGCGCGGAGAAGTTGATGAATGCGCGGTTCTCCTCGAGGCAGGTGCCGATGACGCCCATAAGCGTGACGTTCTCTCCGGAGAGGCGGAAGTACCTGCGGTGGCTGCCGGAGGAGGGGAGCTCCCTGGTTGAAAGGAGTCTGCCTCCGGTGTACTTTTCAAACAGTGCCTGAAGTCTGTCGTCGTTCATAGCGGCGGATAATAGAGAAGAGGCTGACCAGAAAGTAGATTCTTCGGCAGGTAAACCTGCCTCAGAATGACATGAAACTGTCATTATGACAAGAAGCTGTCATTCTGAACGAAGTGAAGAATCTTTTTGGTCAGCCTCCTCTTTCAAACGGAATCAGTCTTTTACGGTGTTGAGGGCTTCGCGGACCTTGGCCTCGATTTCGTCGCAGAGCTCGGGGTTGTCCTTGAGGAGCTGCTTTACGCTGGCAAGGCCCTGGGCGAGCTTTTCGCCGTTGTAGGAGAACCAGGAGCCGCTCTTGTGGATGATGTCGAACTCGATTGCGAGGTCTGCGATCTCCGCCACATGGCTGATGCCCTCGCCATAGACGATGTCGAACTCGGCCTTCTTGAAGGGAGGGGCCATCTTGTTCTTGACGACCTTGACGCGGGTGCGGTTGCCGGTGGCCTCGTCGCCGTCCTTGAGCTGGGTGGTGCGGCGGACGTCGATACGCACGGATGCGTAGAACTTGAGGGCGTTGCCGCCGGTTGTGGTCTCCGGGTTGCCGAACATTATGCCGATCTTCTCGCGCAGCTGGTTGATGAAGATGCAGCAGGTGTTGGTCTTGGCGATGTTGGCTGTGAGCTTGCGGAGCGCCTGGCTCATGAGGCGGGCCTGGAGGCCTACCTTGTTGTCTCCCATTTCGCCTTCTATTTCCGACTTGGGGGTAAGGGCGGCTACGGAATCGATGACAACGATATCCACTGCGCCGCTGCGGATGAGGTTGTCTGCGATCTCAAGGGCCTGCTCGCCGTTGTCGGGCTGGCTGATGAGGAGGGTTTCGAGATTGACTCCGAGGGCCTGCGCATAGGTGCGGTCGAAGGCGTGCTCGGCGTCGATCATTGCCGCGATGCCGCCGGTCTTCTGTGCCTCTGCGATGGCGTGGATGGCAAGGGTGGTCTTGCCGCTGGACTCGGGGCCGTAAATCTCGATGATACGGCCGCGGGGGTAACCACCGATACCAAGTGCATGGTCGAGCGCTACGGAGCCGCTCGGTATCACCTGGACATCCCATTGTGGCTGATCTCCCAGCTTCATAATCGTGCCCTTTCCGAAATCTTTCTCGATCTTGTCGATTGTGGCCTGCAATGCCTTGAGTTTTGCGGCATTGATGTCTGCGGCCTGTGTTTCAATTTCTTTAGCCATAACGTGTGGTTTTAATTTATCCTTACAAATATACGAGAAAAATCCTTATTTTTGTAAGGTGAAAACAAAGTTACTTGGAAAAAGTTCGGAGCAGCTTGCTGCAATCGCAGCAGACTGCGGTCTCAAGCCGTTCGTAGGCCGCCAGATCGCAGAATGGCTCTATGTCAAGAGGGTCTCAGACTGGGACCGCATGACCAACATTTCCAAGGATTCCAAGGCCCGCCTGCAGGAATGCTGCGACCTCGGAACATCCGCCCCGGTAGGCAAGGCAATGTCTTCCGACGGCACGGTCAAGTACCTTTTCAAGGTAGGGGAGCAGAACGCCGTGGAGGCCGTAATGATTCCCGACGAGGACCGCAAGACCCTCTGCGTGAGTTCCCAGGCCGGCTGCCGTATGGGCTGCCGCTTCTGCATGACCGGCCGCCAGGGCTGGCACGGCAACCTGGACGCCGCCGACATCCTCAACCAGTTCCTCAGCATCCCCGAGTCAGGGGAACTCACCAACGCTGTATTCATGGGAATGGGCGAGCCGCTTGACAACTATGATGCAGTCAGCCAGGCAATCGGCATCCTCACCTCCGACAAGGGCTTCGGCTGGAGTCCCAAGCGCATTACGCTCAGCACGATAGGAGTGCTTCCCGTGCTTGAGCGCTTCCTCGATACCCAGCGCTGCCACCTTGCCGTCAGTCTCCACAACCCCTTCCCGGACGAGCGCCTGGAACTGATGCCCGTCCAGAAGGCGTGGCCCCTCGAAGACATAGTCGCACTTCTGCGCCGCTACGATTTCAGCGGCCAGCGCAGGGTCAGTTTCGAATATACCATGTTCTCCGGCTGGAACGACACCAAGCGCCACGCCGACGCCCTCATCCGCCTGCTTTCCGGCCTGGAATGCAGGGTGAACCTTATCCGTTTCCACAAGATACCGGACTTCCCTTACGACTGCGCCCCCGCCGTCAGGATGGAAGAATTCCGGGACAGACTCAACAAGCACGGAATTGTATGTACGATAAGAGCCTCCAGAGGCGAGGATATACTCGCCGCCTGCGGAATGCTTGCCGGACAGCGTTCCTAGCCGCCGCAGCCCTGCTGCTGTGGGTGCCCGGCGCCGCCCAGACGCACGCCAACGGCCTTGCCGTAGAAAGTACCGATCCGCAGCAGGATGCCGCGATTATAGCGGAGATGCGCGTCCGCATGGACAGGATTCACCGCGAGGAGAAGCGCCCCACCGTAGGACTGGTCCTCAGCGGCGGAGGCGCCAAGGGTGCCGCCCACGTAGGCGTCCTGCGTTACCTCCAGGAAAAGGAGATCCCCGTGGATGCCATATTCGGCACCAGCATGGGCGGCCTCATCGGCGGCCTCGCATCTCTCGGCTATTCTCCTGATTATATGGATTCGCTACTCCGCTCGCAGGACTGGGGCGTGATGCTCACGGACCGCATCGACCGTTCGTATTATTCCTACCAGCGCAAGATGTACAAGGAAACGTACCTGCTGTCCATACCTTTCATGTATGCCGACAGGGATTTCCAGACCCGTATCGACGAGCAGGTCCGCTACGGCAGCGAAAAGGACAGCCGTTCGTTCGGCCGCAACTCCTTCGTCAACTCCCTCCCTTCCGGGTACGTCTATGGCTTCAACGTCAACAACCTGATGTCCAGCCTGTCGGTGGGATACCAGGACGACATGTCCTTCGCCGACCTCCCCATTCCGTTCTTCTGCGTCGCCGCCGATATGGTCACCGTAAAGGCCAAGAACTGGTCGTACGGCTCCATCAAGACCGCGATGCGCTCCACGATGAGCATACCCGGAATGTTCAAGCCGGTTCGTACCGGGGGTATGGTCCTCGTGGACGGCGGCGTACGCAACAACTTCCCGGTCGACCTTGCCAAGGCGATGGGCTGCGATATCATCATCGGGGTGAGCCTGTCTGACAAGGATCCCACTTACTCCCGGGTAAACAACCTGCTGGACATAGTCAACAGCCTCATCACCATGCTGGGCAGCGACTCCATGCTGCAGAACAAGAAGGCTCCCGACGTATTCATCAAACCCGTGCTCGACGGCTACAATATGCTGAGTTTCAATCCAGTTGCCATCGACACCCTGATTCACCGCGGATACGTCGCCGCCCGGGAACGCTCCGAAGACCTCGCGGCCGTAAAGGACCTGATGAAAGATGCGAAGCCCTATCTCAACGCACCCCCCGCAAAAGACATCAGCAAGCACCCGGTAAGGATTTTCGCCGTCGAATTCCGCGGCCTCACCAACTTCGAATCCCGCTATATGCACCGCCGCATAAGGTTCAAGGCCGGCTCGTACGTCGACAAGGAAGAAATGGACCGTATGATGTCCGTAATCGAGGCGACCGGCTGTTTCTCCACCGTGACATACAGCATACTCGGCACCGAAGAACCGTACAAGCTGGTTTTCGACTGCGTCAAGGGGCCCATGCACCAGTTCGGGATGGGCCTGCGGTTCGACACCGAAGAGTGGGCGTCATTCATCTTCAACGTCGGCCTTAACGCCCACAAGCTGAGCGGCTTCAAGCTGGATGTCAACGCCAAGGTCGGACGCACGCAGATGATCGGCGCACGCGCCTCGCTGGACGTCAGCTGGCTGCCCACAGTCAATTTCGATGTCAGCGCCAGGAATGTATCTGCATCCATGTATCCGAAGCTCAGCGGCGCGACAGAAGAGATCAACTGGGGCGGGCATGCGGAGAGGCTCTATCTGTCCAACCTCCGGTGGAAACAGGTCGATTTCAACCTGGGAGCCCAGTACCGCTATTACGCCCTGTCGTCCAGGACCAAATACGGCTACGACATCTACCAGCGCGACCCGGACCTTACCCGCGGCGGCTTCCTCGGTTTCTTCGGGAACGGAACCCTGTACACGATGGACCGTTCGTTCTACCCGTCAAAGGGCATCAAGCTTACCTTCGGTGCAGACTACGACTTCAAGAAGAGCGGCGGGGGAGCGTTCGACCCGGTGCTTACCGGATATCTCAGTTTCAAGGGCGTCATTCCCGTGGGAGAGCATTTCGCATTCGTGCCGGAACTGCATTCCCGTATGATAGTCGAGAACGATTTCTCCCTTGCCGCATACGACGAGGCCAACCCGGCGTTCTCCCTTGCACATAAGAATTATGTAGGCGGCGTGATCGCCGACCGCTATATCGACGGCCAGGTTCCTTTCATCGGCTTCGGAGATGTCTATCAGGCCGCACCGCTTGTGGGCGTGGCCCAGCTTGGCCTGCGGGCCAGCGCCGGCGGCTTCTTCTTCTTCACGGTCACCGGAGGATATTTCAAGAACTGGTACGAATCCGACGCGATAATCGATCTGGACGATATCCCGTCCACGCTGCGTCCCACCATGTGGGGTGCCGGCGCCGAAATCGCATACGTAACCCCGTTGGGGCCGGTCAAACTCCTTGGGACCTGGGCTCCCAGGACGGGAGTCTTCGCACAGGACGCCGGCCTGTATATTTCACTCGGATTTGATTTCTGATATGGACGAAGGGCAAAAGAAGGTGTTGGACAGGCTCCAGGCGCAGTGCTCCAAGCGGGAGTACTGCGTGAGCGATGTGCGCCGCAAGGCCCTGACCGCGCTCGACGGGGATGCGGTCCGCGCCGGGGAAGTGGTTGACAGCCTTGTTGCCGACCGTTTCGTCAGTGACCTCCGCTACGCCTCCGCTTTCGCCCGCGAAAAAGCCCATCTTACCGGATGGGGCCCCGTCAAGATCCGTTACGCCCTGGCGGGGAAGGGGATATCCCGTTCCGACGTCGACGCCGCCCTGCAGGAAGTTGAACCGGACGCCGCGTCCGGCCGCCTCGAAAAACTCCTCGCCTCCAAGGCCAAAACCCTCGAAGGAGACCCCCAGGCACGCCTGAAACTGATAAAATTCGCCCTCTCGCGGGGATATGAATACGACGAAATCAAGACCCTGATATGAGCGACCGTCCTGTCATATACCTTTATACCGACGGCGCCTCAAGCGGCAATCCCGGCCCCGGCGGCTGGGGCGCAGTGCTTAAATGCGCCGGGCTCCGCAAGGAGCTCAGCGGCGGCTTCGCCGTCACGACCAACAACCGTATGGAGTTGCTGGCCGTCATCGAGGGACTGGAAGCCATCAAGTGGCCTGGAGCCGAGGTCGAGGTATGGAGCGATTCGCAATATGTGGTCAACACCGTCACCCAGGGATGGAAGCGTAAGAAGAACCACGACCTGTGGGCACGGTTCGACGCAGTAGCCTCCGGGTTCCGGCTCACCTTCCATTGGCTCAAGGGCCATGCGGGGCATCCGGAAAACGAACGCTGCGACGAGCTTGCAGTGGAAGCCAGTCTCCGCCCCGGCCTGCCCAGGGACGAGGGCTATGTTCAAGTTGAAGAAACAAAACTGTTCTGATATATGCAAAAAAGAAAACCAACAGTGGGCATCACCCAGGGTGATTCCAACGGCATAGGCTACGAGGTAATCATCAAGGCCATCTCCGACAACCGTATCCTCGATTTCTTTACCCCCATAGTGTACGGATCCTCCAAACTCTTCGGGTTCTACCGCAAGACCATTTCCGAGGTGGAGCAGCTGGAAACCAACGTGATTACCGACGCATCCGAGGCCAAGCCCAAGAAGATCAACATACTCAACTGTCTGCCGGACAACGTGTATGCCGACCCGGGACGTCCCACGCCGGAGTCCGCCCGCGAGGCCATAACCGCCCTCGACCGCGCCGTGCAGGACATCAAGGCCGGGCTGATAGACACCCTCGTCACCGGCCCCATCAACAAGAAGGCGATGGTCGGCCAGGGTTTCGGTTTCCCCGGCCACACCGAGTACCTGCAGAACCAGTTCGGGGTCACGGACGTCGCGATGCTCATGACCAGCCACCGTCTCCGCCTCGGCGTAGTCACCGGACACATCCCCCTCAAGGATGTCCCTGCATCCATTTCCAAAGAGAAGATAATCAGCAAGCTGCACCTGATGGCCAGGTCCCTGCGGGAGGATTTCTGCATTGACAATCCCCGCATTGCGGTTCTGAGCCTCAATCCCCACAGCGGCGACGGCGGCCTGCTGGGCACCGAAGAGCAGGACATAATCATTCCGGCTATAGCGGAGGCCACGGCCGGCGGCCTTATGGTGTTCGGTCCCTTCTCTCCCGACGGCTTCTTCGGCCTTGGCCACTACGAGCGTTTCGACGCCACCCTTGCAATGTACCATGACCAGGGCCTGGCGCCGTTCAAGGCACTTTCCTTCGAAGACGGTGTGAATTATACCGCCGGGCTTCCTGTCGTCCGCACTTCGCCGGACCATGGCACGGCATACGATATGGCAGGCAAGGACGAGGCCGATCCGCAGTCTATGCGTTCGGCTATCTTCACGTCCATCGACATACTTAACGCCCGCCTTGAGTATTCTGCGCTGCAGGAGGGCAGGATGATTGAACGCCATCCTGAGGATTCAGGCCGCAGGGAGCGTCCCGGCCGTCCCCAGATTGCCTGATGCTCAAGCGTTTACTGGCTGTTGTCGCGGGCCTCTGCATTTGTGCCGGTGCGCATGCGCAGTTCGCCCGTGACACCCTTGCCGCTCCGGTGTTCCGTGCTTCGCAACTGATTGCACCCGTCACTCTCGGAGCGGCCGGTGCGGCTCTGCATTTCATGGGGCACGAAGCCGTCGAGGTCCCCGTCCGTTCTTTCGTCCAGGGCATTCCCGGGGCGGGCCCGTCCAGGACAGACTTCACTTCCTATGTCCGCTGGGCTCCCGTTGCACTTCATCTCGGCCTTGGCCTCGTGGGTGCGGACTCCCGCCGTCCGTTCCTAGACAGGACGATTGAAGACGCCATATCCTATGGCTTTGCGCTCGGAGGAGGTTACCTGCTCAAGAAGGCTTTCCGCGGGGAGAGGCCCGGCGGGGGAGAGTTCGATTCCTTCCCCTCCGGCCACGCCGTCATCGCCTTTACGGGAGCCGAACTGATGCGTATGGATTACGGCTGGGGATGGGGGAGCGGAGCTTATGTGCTTGCAACGGCCATCGGCGCGGAGCGGCTGTGGTCCGACAGGCACTGGCTGGGCGACGTGCTCGCCGGCGCCGGCTTCGGCATTCTCTGCGCACATGCCGGGGAATGGCTCCTGGGGCCTTTCAAGTCCCTTTTCGGCATTCCGGACGTGCCCTGGGACGGCCTGTCACGTAGGAGGACTGACCTGGCCTTCATGGCATCTTCAGACCCCGTCAGCGGCACACCCCTGGCGGGCGTTGTACTGTCCTTCTGAAAATCTTGGCTATTTCCCCGAAAATGGCTATATTTGCACGATTATATTAAAAACGCGCAAAAACAGTCTGTTATGAAAAATATATTTCTTGCATCTTTAGCGGCCGTGGCACTCTTCGCTTCGTGCTCCGCCCCGCAGAATGTCATCTATTTCCAGGACACCTCCGACAAAGAAATCGCAACCGACATCCAGCCTACGCAGATTCACCTGCGCCCGGAGGATAAGATCAGAATCATCGTCAACTGCCCCAGCGTCGAACTGATGAACCAGTTCAACCTGCCGTATGTCACCCGCTACATCGGTTCCCAGACGGAAACCTACGGCACCGGCAACACCGGCCTCAGCGGATACATCATCGACTTCGACGGCAACATCGATTTCCCCGTCCTCGGCAAACTTCACGTCGCGGGCCTTACCCGTCCGCAGGTGGCCGACCTCATCAAGAGCGAACTCCAGAGGCGCGACCTGGTCAAGGACCCCGTTGTCACTGTTGACTATATGAACCTTTACGTTTCCATCATGGGAGACGTCTCCAGGCCCGGCCGCTATGCCATCGCCCGCGATCATTTCACCATCCTTGACGCCCTCTCGATGGCAGGGGACCTCTCGATCACCGGCCGCCGCGACAACATCCGCGTCATCCGTCAGGAGAACGGCGTCCAGAAAACATATCTGCTGGACATCCGCAACGCCGAGCAGCTCGCCAAGTCCCCGGCTTACTACCTGGCGCAGAACGACATAATCTATGTCGAGCCCAACGCAATGAAGACCCGCCAGTCCACCGCGGCCGGCAATACGCTTCTCACTCCTTCCTTCTGGATCAGCGTAGCCTCCCTTGCCGCCACCGTAGTTTCCACAATCACCGTAGTCGCAATGCGCCTCCAAACCATGTAGTATTATGGCAGAGAACATCAACAATACCGAAACTTTCAACATCCGCGAGTTCATTGGCCGCTGCCTAGGCAAGTGGTACTGGTTCGTCATTTCCCTGGTCATCTGCCTGGGAGCCGCGGCATATTACATCGTCAAGACCCCCAAGATCTACACCCGTTCGGCCACTGTCCTCATCAAGGAAACCGGCCTGCGCCGTACCAGCGAACTGGAAAGCGTCCTTTCCGCCGGCGGTATGACCCAGCAGAGCTCCAAGCTCGCGAACGAAATCATCGCCATGCAGTCCCCGGACCTCATGAAGGAGGTCGTCAAGCGTATGGGGCTCGATTATGAGTACCAGGTAGCCGGCCGCGCACGCCGTCACGTCGCCTATGGCACCGCCCTTCCCATCAAGGCACGCTTCCTCAATCCCGTGGGCGCTGCAGTATTCGATGTCATCCCCGTCGGCGGCGAGTCTTTCAAGATCAGGATGGACGTCCCCGACACCCGCGACGACCAGACCTACGCAGGCTCCTTCGGAGACACCCTCACCACCCTTCACGGCCCGCTGGTGATTTCCCGCGCAGAGGGTTCCACCGCGCCTTTCGACCAGACCGTCTACGTCACCCATACCAGCGTCCAGGCTGCGACCAACTCCTACAACCGCCGCCTCGACACTTCCGCCCTCAACTCCAAGAATTTCGCCGACGTTCTCCAGCTTACGTTCACGGACCAGAGTCCCCGCCGCGCCGAGGACGTCCTGAATATGCTCATCAACGTCTATAACGAGAACTGGGTGGACGACCGCAACAAGATGGCCGTCAGCACCAGCCTCTTCATCAACGACCGTCTGGAGGCCATCGAGAAGGAACTCGGCAACGTAGATACCGACATCTCCAACTTCAAGTCCCGTTACGCCATCCCCGATGTGGCAGCCGCCTCTTCGATGTATATGAGCCAGTCCCAGGAAGCCGCCCGCAGGCTCCAGGAACTCGACAACCAGCTCTATACCGCCCGCTACATCCGCAACAACATGAGCACCACCCAGGACCTTTCCAAGATGCTCCCTTCGCCCGCCAGCCTCAACAACGGCAACCTTGCGAGCCAGATCGGCCGGTACAACGAAATCGTCCTCCAGCGTAACAACATCGTCGCCAACTCTTCCGAGCGCAACCCTATAGTCGTCGACATGGACAACAACCTCCGTGCTATGCACGCCACCATCCTCGAGTCCATCGACGACCTCATCAACACCCTCCAGGCGCAGATGTCCAGCTTCCAGAAGGCTGAGCAGACCGCCACCGCACGCCTGTCCGAGAACCCCAAGCAGTCCAAGTACATCCTCGACATCGAGCGTCAGCAGAAGGTCAAGGAGGCCCTGTACCTCTTCCTTCTCCAGAAACGTGAGGAGAACGAACTCTCGCAGGCATTCACCGCCTACAACACCAGGGTCATCACCAACCCTACCGGACCCTCGAGTCCTACTTCCCCCAATACCAGGCGCATCATTCTCATAGCATTCCTCCTCGGACTCATCATCCCTGTCGGCATCATCTACCTGATCTCCGTCACCGATACCAAGGTCCGCGGCAAGAAGGATATCGAGAACCTTACCGCCCCGTTCCTCGGCGAAATCCCTCAGAACGGCAAGAAGAAGGCCGGCAAGAAGAATAAGACCGAGGCTGCGTTCGTTGTCAAGCACAACAAGCGTGATGCCGTCAACGAGGCTTTCCGCGTATGCCGCACCAACCTCGAGTTCGTCACGCGCGGATCTTCCACCCGCGTCATCCTCGTCACCTCGTTCAACCCCGGTTCCGGCAAGACTTTCGTCTCCGCCAACCTCGGCGCAGCCCTGTCCATCAAGGGCTCCAAGGTGCTCATGATCGACGGCGACCTCCGTCACGCATCCCTGTCCGGCATGGTCGGCAAGCCCAAGAAGGGCCTTTCCAACTACCTCTCCGGCGAAGACCTGAGCATTGAATCCCTCATCGTCAAGCCCGAGGAATACGAGAACCTGTCGATCCTGCCGGTCGGCACTATCCCTCCCAACCCCAGCGAGCTCGTCGGAAGTCCCAAGTTCGCTTCGGTCATCGATAGCCTCAAGACTGAATACGACTACGTCATCATCGACTGCCCTCCTCACAACGTGGTGGCCGATACGCAGATAATCTCCGAACTCGCCGACCGCACCATCTTCATCGTCCGCGCCGGCCTGTTCGACAAGGCCATGCTCGCAGACCTCGAGGAACTCTACCAGAGCAATCACCTCAAGAATATCACCGTCCTTCTCAACGGCACAGAGATGGTCTCCGGAAGGAGTGGTTACGGTTACAGGTATGGTTATGGCTACGGCTATCATACCTACGACTATTATTCGCAGAAAGATAAAGCCTGATTGTCTTGAGCCGTTTTGAAAAGCGTTTCGCCAAACTTGCGGCGAACTATCTGGACGTACGTCTCGTACTCGTAATGGACGTCGTGCTGTCGGTGCTTGCATCGATGCTCGTGCTGCTGCTGACCTACCTGCTTTTACCGCAGTTCCTCACTGGCAACCGGATGTTTTCACTCATCTGGATTGTCAGCAGTTTTGCCGGCTCTCTCGTGATGTTCCTTGCAGCCAAGACCTACACCATCATCATCAGGCATACCACCTTCCAGGACCTGGTCCGTTTCGCTATGGCCCTTACCGGGAAGGTCGCATTCATGACCATAGCCCTTCTTGCGTTCTCGAAGTCCCATTCTCTCGGGAACGTAATGATCGTCATGCTTTTTGCAGACCTGCTGGTCTCCCTTCTCATGCTTATGGGAGTGCGTCTGGTGATGATAGCCGCCTACGACATCTACAAGTCCCACGTTCGTGAGATTCAGAAGTGTACGCGTGTCCTGGTCTATGGAACGACGGACAAGACCCTCTCCGCCATAACCCGTTTCCGCAACTCTCCGCATTATGCCCTTGTGGGTGTGATTACCCCCGACGTCGCCCTCGACGGCGTCAAGTTTGCGGACAAATCGGTCTATGGATTCGAAAAATCCGACGACATCGACCGCCTGGCCCTCAAGCTTTCCTGCTCCGCCATCCTCTTTACCCGTATGGATGATGTGCGCGAGGAGAAGGAACGGCTTATACGTTATTGCAACAAGATAGGCATCAAGGTCCTCATCCTTCCCGAGGTAGGCGAGCTGGGAGACACCCCCAACGTCATACGCGAGGTCAAGATCGAAGACCTTCTCGGCCGCGAGGAGATTACCATCGCCATGGGAGAGATTCGCTCCGGATTCGCCGGCAAGGTGGTCATGGTCACAGGTGCCGCCGGTTCCATCGGCTCCGAACTGTGCCGTCAGCTTGCCGCCCTCAAGGTGGAAAAACTGATCCTCTTCGACAATGCCGAAACCCCCATGCACAATCTCCGCCTGGAGTTGGAAGAATCCTTCCCCGCGCTCCATTTCGAGCCCGTCATCGGGGACGTCCGTTCCAAACCCAGGCTCGATTACGCCTTCCGCCATTACCGTCCGCAGGTCGTGTTCCATGCGGCTGCCTATAAGCACGTCCCCCTGATGGAGGAGAACCCCTGCGAGGCCATTATGGTCAACCTGGCTGGTTCCCGCAACGTCGCCGACAAGTGCATCGAATACGATGTAGAGAAGATGGTCATGATCTCCACCGACAAGGCCGTCAATCCCACCAATATCATGGGCTGCAGCAAGCGTCTTGCGGAAATCTACGTACAGAGCCTCGGCCAGGCCATCGAGGCCGGAACCCGCAGTGGCCGCACCCGCTTCGTCACCACCCGTTTCGGCAATGTGCTAGGTTCCAACGGGTCGGTCATTCCGCGCTTCCGCGCCCAGATTGAAAAGGGCGGCCCCGTCACGGTCACGCATCCTGATATCACCCGGTTCTTCATGACCATACCCGAGGCCTGCCGCCTTGTCATGCAGGCAGCCATAATGGATACGGCCAACAAGATTTGCGTGTTCGATATGGGACAGCCCGTCAAGATCGATACCCTGGCCCGCCGTATGATCGAGCTCTCCGGCAAGACCGTCGGGGTCGATATCAAGATTGAGTATTCAGGTCTGCGTCCGGGCGAAAAACTGTACGAAGAGGTGCTTTCCAACGCCGAAAACACCATTCCTACCGACCATGGCCGCATACGCATCGCCAAGGTCCGTACGTATGATTATAAGGATGCCCTCGAGGCCGAAGAACGCCTGGAAGAACTGGGCAGGCAAGTTGACATACCCGCAATGGTCAAACTGATGAAGCAGGTGGTTCCCGAGTTCATCTCCAAGAATTCCCGCTTTGCAGAATTTGACAAATAATCCGCAGGACAGCCGCCTCTGGTATGTGGCCAGGGTTGCAAGCTGCCAGGAGAAAAAGGTGGCGGAATCACTCTCCGGCAGGGGAGTGGAGCATTACCTTCCCGTCCGTAGGGAGGTCCGCCGCTGGAGCGACCGCCGCAAAGTGGTCGACGCCCTGGTCCTTCCGAGATTCATTTTCCTGCATTGCACCAATGCGGAGCGTCTGGAGGTGCTCTCCCGGGATGCACGTATACGCGGTTTCCTCTCGCTTGACGGCAAGCCGTCGGTAGTCAGGGACTCGGAAATGGATGCGTTCCGGCGTATGGTGGAACAGGGTTCGGGAGTCAGCGTAACACAGCAGCCTCTTGCCCCCGGAGACAGGGTGCGCGTGCTCGACGGCCCGCTTGCCGGCCTGGAATGCGAACTTGTAAGCGTGGGCGGCGGACGCTGCCTCGCCGTGCGGCTCGGACTGCTTGGCACCGCAACCATGGACCTTGACATTCAAACGGTTGAGAAGATATGAACGTACTCGTTACAGGAGCGAACGGCCAGCTGGGCCGGGAGATGAGACTCGTTGCGGCCTCGTCCGCCGATAAATATGTCTTCACCGATATAGAAGAACTGGACATAACCGACCGTCCCGCCGTCCGGCAATTCGTTACGGCAAACGATATCGATGTAATCGTCAATTGCGCTGCCTTCACCAATGTGGATGCCGCCGAGGATGTCCGCGACCTTGCGGAAAAGCTCAACTGCGACGCCGTCCGCAACCTCGCCGACGCCATGTCCGCCCGCGGCGGCCTTCTCGTCCATATCAGCACCGATTACGTTTTCGGCGGTGCCGGTCTCAACACCCCCCTGAAGGAAGACCAGGCTCCCTGTCCCACAGGTGTTTACGGATTGACAAAACTCCACGGCGAGCAGGCCGTCCAGGCCTCCGGATGCCGCTATATAATCATACGTACCGCCTGGCTCTACAGCGAATTCGGAAAGAACTTCCTACTCACCATGCTCCGGCTTACATCCGAAAAGCCCGAACTCAAGGTCGTTTTCGACCAGGTCGGTACGCCAACTTACGCACTCGACCTCGCCAGGGCCATTTACCGCATCATCGAGCATCGGCTCTTCGAGGGCAGGGAAGGCGTTTACCATTTCTCCGGCGAAGGCGTCTGCAGCTGGTTCGATTTCGCCACGCTGATAGCCCGCCTGTCGGGCCACTCCGGCTGCCGCGTGCTGCCCTGCCATTCCTCCGAATTCCCCTCCAAGGTGGTGCGCCCCGCGTATTCCGTTCTCGACAAAACCAAAATCAAAGAAGCCTTCGGCGTCAGTGTCCCTTATTGGACCGACAGCCTCTCCGAATGTCTATCCCATATCGATACAATATGAAAGGAATTATTCTGGCAGGAGGCTCAGGAACCCGCCTGTATCCCATCACCAAGGGCGTGAGCAAGCAGCTGCTCCCCATATACGACAAACCGATGGTTTACTATCCCCTCAGCGTGCTGATGCTCGCAGGGATACGTGACATCCTCCTTATTTCCACGCCTACGGACCTGCCGGCCTTCCGCCGCCTCCTCGGCGACGGATCCGACTTCGGCGTGCGCATGCAATACGCAGAACAGCCTTCGCCTGACGGCCTCGCCCAGGCCTTCATAATCGGAAAGGATTTCATCGGCGACGACTGCGCAGCCCTCGTCCTCGGAGACAACATCTTCTACGGCGAATCCTTCACCGCCAAGCTCCAGGAGGCAGTGCGTGCCGCAGAAGAAGACTCCATGGCGACGGTCTTCGGCTACTGGGTAAAGGACCCCGAGCGCTACGGCGTAGCCGAATTCGACGCTACCGGCAAATGCCTCAGCATAGAAGAAAAACCCGCCAATCCCAAGTCCAACTATGCCGTAGTAGGCCTGTACTTCTACCCCAACCGCGTCGTCGACGTCGCCTCGCACATCAAGCCCTCCGCCAGAGGAGAACTCGAAATCACCACCGTCAACCAGGAATTCCTCGACGCCGGAGAACTCCGCGTCCAGGTCCTCGGCCGCGGCTTTGCCTGGCTCGACACCGGCACCTTCGATTCCCTCAGCGACGCCAGCTCCTTCGTCGAGGTCATAGAAAAACGCCAGGGCCTCAAGCTCGCCTGCCTCGAAGGAATCGCCTACGACAAAGGCTGGATCGACGCTGACCGCCTCCGCGCCGTCGCGGCACCCATGGCCAAGAACGAATACGGACAATTCCTACTCAGACTCGCAGACAACAAATGAAACGTTCCATCATAATCACCGGCGGCGCCGGTTTCATAGGCTCCCACGTAGTACGCCTATTCGTCGAAAAATATCCCGACTACCGCATCATCTGCCTCGACAAGCTTACCTACGCAGGCAACCTCGCCAACCTCAAGGACCTCGAAGGCAAACCCAACTACAAATTCGTCAAGATGGACATCTGCGACTTCGAAGCCGTATATACCTTCATGCAGCTCGAAAAGGTCGACGGCATCATCCACCTTGCCGCGGAAAGCCACGTGGACCGCAGCATCAGGGACCCCTTCACCTTCGCCAAGACCAACGTACTCGGCACCCTCTCCCTCCTTCAGGCAGCCAAGGCCAGCTGGGAACCCAACCACTACGTCATGCCCGAAACAGGTGTCCGCTGCCGGTTCTACCACATCAGCACCGACGAAGTCTATGGAGCGCTCGAACTAACCCATCCCGAAGGAATCGAGCCCCCCTTCACCACCAAGGCCTCCAGCGGCAGCCATCACCTAGCATACGGCGAAGACTTCTTCACCGAAGACCGCAACTATCAGCCCCACAGCCCCTACAGCGCCGCCAAGGCCAGCAGCGACCACTTCGTCCGCGCCTTCCACGACACCTACGGCCTCCCGGTCGTCATCACCAACTGCTCCAACAACTACGGCCCCTACCAGTTCCCCGAGAAACTCATCCCCCTGTTCATCAACAACATCCGCCTCCGCAAACCCCTCCCGGTCTATGGCCGCGGAGAGAACGTCCGCGACTGGCTCTACGTAGTTGACCACGCCAGGGCCATCGACCTCATCTTCCACGAAGGCAAAGACGCTGAAACCTACAACATCGGCGGCTTCAACGAATGGAAGAACATCGACGTAATCAAACTCCTCATAGCCACGGTAGACCGCCAGCTCGGCCGCCCCGAAGGCGCCGACCTCGACCTCATCACCTTCGTCACCGACCGCGCCGGCCACGACATGCGCTACGCCATCGACAGCCGCAAACTCCAGCGCGAACTCGGCTGGGAACCCTCCCTCCAATTCGAAGAAGGCATAGACCTCACCGTCCGCTGGTACCTATCCAACCAGGATTGGCTCGACAACGTAACCTCCGGCAACTACCAATCCTACTACGACGAAATGTACGGCAACCGCTAGCACGGCAACCGTCGCTTCAAAATCAAGGTCCTGATCTGCGAAACCGTGGCCGCCCCCTTTAATCCGTATGATTTTAGCACGGCAGCGGGAAGTCCACAATTCAGAGTACTACTTTGCGAAACCGTGGCCGCCCCCGGCCGCGTGAGGGGGAGGGGCCCAAGTGCGAGAGCGCTTGGGAGGGATGAAAACTATCGGAAGGTCCAGTGGACCTTCCGATAGTTTTCAGTTTCGCAAAGTAGTACTCTGAATTGTGGACTTCCTGCTGCAAGGGAGCAATCAGATCCCCAGCAGTTTCTTACGGGCCAACAGACAGTCACCAAGGCAGATAGCCTTGCGGCCAAGAGTGGAAAGGCGAATCTTGGTATCAGCGGTGACGCGGGGCATCGAGAGACGGTTGACCGCGGCGCGGGCCGGGAGGAGCAGGTGGTCGCGGCCGACAATCAGGCGACCGCCGATAATGACCAGACCAGGATTGAAAATGTTGATGACACCAGCGATACCGCGCCCGAGCATCGCACCGACCTCACCGATGCACTCGATAGCAAGCACATCCCCGTCCTGCACAGCCTTAAGGATATCGGACAACTCGATCCCCCCCGTCTCCCGGTACAGCTTGGACAGCGAAGAACGCCGCCCCGCCTTGAGCCGCTCCATAAGCATACGGTGAAGCGCCGAACCCGAAGCACCCGTCTCCAGACACCCAACCTTGCCGCAACGGCACATGATATCATTGTCCAGCAAAGGGAAATGCCCGATTTCCCCCGAGAACCCAGACTTGCCATAATACAACCGCCCGTCCAGGATCATACCCATACCAAGGCCCCAGCTAAGATTGATAGCAATCATATTGCGGTCCGCATCCTTACCCAGATTCATATACTCACCGTAAGTAAGCGCACGCGAATCGTTCTCAATGCTTACAGGCACATCCAACTCCCTCTGGAACAACTCCTTCAGCGGCAGATCATCGCTCACGAAATAAGTCAGCGAATAACCCTGCTCCGGATTGACACGCCCCGAAAGGCTCACGCCGACCGAAAGCACCTTGATCCACGGAATGCCAGCGGCCACAACCTGGTCCTTCACCATGCGGCACATCTGGCGGAACGAAGCCCCAGACGACTCCAGCACGAACTCGATATCCTCGATGTACTTAAGCAAAGTACCCTTGAAATCGGTAATCGCAATATGGAAATGATGCCTTGCAACGTCGATCCCGATGAAGAAACCGGCATGAGGATCCAGCCCGAAGATACTCGGCCTGCGTCCACCGGCGGTACCCACCTTGCCCTCGTCCAGAAGGAAACCGTCGCTGATCAGCTCCCCGATCAGCTTGGTGATGGTAGGGACACTGATACCCAGTGTTTTGCTGAAATACGAAATACTGGACTCGTCATGCTCGATGCACAGACGCAATATCTGACGCTTGATCTGGGCGTTCTTATTGGTCTCACTGAGAAAACTGTTGGTCATCGCCTATGTGTTATTGTGCAAAAGTACCAATTAATTCCTATATTTGTACTGATTTTGTAAAAAATTTTAAAATGAAGTTGTCCCTTAAGGCAAAACTTACACTTAGTCTGAGCGCAATAGCCGCCACTTTGCTCGTTTCCGCGACCATCTCGGTCCTGGAATATGCAAAAATGAGCTCCTACGTCTCCGACCTCATTGCCGACGACATAACCAGCCTCAACACCGCACACAGGCTCTCCGACATCTGCAACAAATACAACCTTGACATCCTCACCGTCATCGGAGACGACTTCTACGCCGAACTCCCCGAGTTCGACCAGCAATACTTCCTGTCCCACTGCGACTCCCTCCGCACCTCCCTCGAGTCCAACGTCATCCAGCCGCTGACCGACTCGGTCGTATATTCCTGTTCGGCCTACGTACTTACCTCGCTCGAACTTGAAAACGTCCTCGACTCCTACTTCATAGACTCCCGCAGCTGGTACTTCAACCGCCTGCAGCCCGGATTCGAAATCCTCACCAAAGACATCGACGCCCTCGAAAGGGCCATATACAACGACCTCGAAAAGAACTCCCTCACCTTCGAAAGGGGATTCTACCGCAGCATCATCCCCGGCATTGTTGCCGTGGGCGTCGGCCTGCTGCTTGTCATTATGCTCCTGCTGTTCATGATGGGATACTACGTCAAGCCACTCTACAAGATGCTCGACGGCATGGACGCATACCGCTCGTACGGCAAACGGTACACCTACACTTTCGACGGCGATGACGAACTGGTGAGCCTCAACGACGGCATAAGCGAAGTTACCAACGAGAACATAACCCTGCGCAAGCGCCTCAAGGATATCAAATCCCGCGAGTCCAATGAACTGGAAAGTAATCAGCCGTAACGTCGGTGCCGCCCTGCTGGTGAGCTCCCTGTTCATGCTGATATCGGTATTCGTATCGATTCTCAGCGGCAAGGACAGCGCCCTCGTGGCCCTGTTCATCAGCTTCGTCATAACCTTCATCGTAGGCGCATTCCCTTTCATCTTCGTCCGCAGGACCGGCGAGATCACCCTCAAGGAAGGATATGTCACGATAGTGCTGTCGTGGCTCCTGTCCTTCGTTTTCGGAATGCTCCCATATGCCCTGTGGGGCGGCCCCTTCTCCATCCAGAACGCCTGGTTCGAAAGCGTCTCCGGCTTTACCACCACCGGCGCCACGATACTGGACAACGTAGAAGCCCTCCCCAACAGCCTCCTCTTCTGGCGCAGTGCGACCCACTTCATCGGAGGCTTGGGAGTCGTCGTCTTCCTCCTCCTGATCATTCCCGACTCCAGCCCCGTCAAGCTCAGGCTCGTCAACATGGAAATCGGAGCCCTCTCCCGTTCGGCCTACGGAGGCTCCACCAACCGCCGGGTTTACACATTCGCCAGCATCTACTTCGGCATATTCCTCCTCGCCCTCGTACTGTACCTTATCGGCGGAATGAAAGTGCTCGACGCCGTCTGCCACGCCCTCAGCGTCACTGCCACAGGCGGATTCAGCACCAAAAACGCCTCCATCGGAGCGTTCGGATCCCGCTGGATAGAAGGCGCTACCATGCTGTGCATGTACCTGTCGTCACTGCATTTCGGACTGCTGTACCTGTCGCTCATTTCCCGGTCGCTCAAGCCGCTCAACAACCCGATAGTCAAATACTACACCGTATCCGTCCTCATTTTCGCCCTTCTCCTCGGCATCAACCTCAAGGTTCACGGATACTGCGACACCTGGGGTTCGTCCATCTGGAACGGCCTCTTCGAGGTCATGTGCATATCCACCACGACCGGATTCGCCATCATCGACAACAGTACCTGGCCAGGCCTGATGTGCGCACTGATCATGATTCCGGCGGCCGTATGCGCCTGCGCAGGCTCCACCTCCGGCGGCCTCAAGATAGACCGCATCATACTGCTGTTCAAGTCCACCTGGCGCCAGATCGGCCGCATTCTCCATCCTTCATCCGTCAACGAAGTCCGTCTTTCCGGCCGTGTGCTCAAGGACGAAGACGTTGCCCCACAGTTGCTGTACATCGCACTGTATGTGCTTCTGCTGGCCATATCGATGACCCTCTGTCTCGGCTTCGGAGTGGGGTGGCAGAACTCGCTCGCCGCATCCATCACCAGCATCAGCAATGTCGGCCCCGCCCTGGGCGACATGGGCTCCATGGGCACATTCAACAGCGCACCGGAGCTCGCCAAACTCGTGTTCACCCTTGATATGTTCCTCGGCCGTATCGAGATATATCCGGTCCTGGCTGTGGTGGCAATGATATTCGACCGCCGCAACCGCTGATGGACGCCGCATCTCTCCATAAAGGCTTCCTCAAGCTGCTCGGAATGGAGCCCACGGCGTGCCAGGACGCTCTTTTCGAAGCCCTGGCCCGTTTCCTCACCACCGACGACTGCGACATCTTCGTCGTCAACGGCTATGCCGGCACCGGCAAGACCACCGCGCTGGCGGCCGTCATCGGCTATCTCAAGCGCCTTGGGATAATGTCTGTCCTGCTCGCCCCGACCGGCCGTGCCGCCAAGGTGCTTTCCGGTATGGCGGGGTTCCCTGCATCGACCATCCACAAGCATATCTACCGCCAGAAATCCGTCGGAGCCGACGGCTACGGCCGTTTTTCCCTCGCCCCCAACAAGTCTAAGCACACCCTTTTCGTGGTGGATGAAGTGTCGCTGATAGGCCTGGACGGCGGCGGTCAGCAGGGCCAGTCCGTGTTCGGCAGCGGCAACCTGCTCGAGGACCTCATCCAGTTCGTCCGCTCCGGCGCCGACTGCCGGCTCATCCTGATGGGCGACGGAGCCCAGCTGCCACCGATTGGCTTCGAGGCCTCTCCGGCGCTCGTCCCGCAGATCATGGACGGCTTCGGCGGTGTACAGTACGCCACCCTTTCGACCGTGGTGCGCCAGGCCGCCGAATCGGGCATCCTTACCAATGCCACCGCCCTGCGGGAGAAGATAGAGACCATGTGCCCCGACGACGCCAGCGAAGACGCGATCCTGGACGTCAGGGACCGCGACGATATAGTCAGAATCGGCGGGGGAGACCTGCTGGAGGCCATATCCGACGCCTACGACCGCTACGGCTACGATTCCACGATAGTCCTCACACGGTCCAACAAAAGGGCCATACGGTACAATCTCGGCATCCGCGCCAAGGTGCTCTACAAGGAAGAGGAACTTGCCCGCGGCGACAAGTTCATGATAGTCAAGAACTGCTACCAGTTCGTGGAGGACGTCGAACAGCTCGACTACATAGCCAACGGCGACGTCGCCATCCTCCAGAAGATATGGAACTTCGAAGAAAGATACGGCCTGCGATTCGCCGACGCCCTGCTGTCTTTCCCCGATTACGACGACTGCGAGGTGCGGGCCAAGGTATGCCTGGACACCCTCACAAGCGAATCCGCCTCACTTACCGCCGAACAGCAGAATGCCCTCTACGCAGGCGTGAGCACCGATTATGCCGACCGCGGCACCAAAAAGAAGATATGGGACGCCGTGCGCGAGGATCCGTATTTCAACGCCCTCCAGCTCAAGTATGCCGATGCCGTCACCTGCCACAAGGCACAGGGCGGCCAATGGGACTGCGTCTTCATCGACAACCCCTTCTGGCAGCCGTTCCGCACGCTGGACGACCTCAAATGGCTCTACACCGCCGTTACCCGTGCCGTAAGCAAGGTGTACCTCGTCAACTTCCCTGACTCCCTCTTCCTATGAGCCTTGCTGAAGTAATAGGCCGCATCGACGCCGAAGCCCGCCGCAAGCTGGAGAAGAAACTCCCGTCCTGGGCCGGAGCTGGCGTAACCGTACCCGCTTCGATCAACCTCGAACAGTGCTCCTCGGAAGCAACCGCCCTTTACAAGGCAAGCCTTATAGACGCAGGTGCGAGAGTTGCCGACCTCACCGGAGGCCTCGGCGCCGACAGCTGGGCGTTCTCCAAGCGCGCCTCGGCCGTATGGTACAACGAACGCGATGCTGTCCTGATGGAAGCCGTACGGGCCAATTTCGCGTCCCTGGGCATCTCCAACGTGGTTTTCAATTCTTACGACATCTCTCCGGAGTGCGATGCCTGGGTGGATTCCATCAAGGCGTTCGGCCCCGACCTGATATACCTCGATCCTGCCCGAAGGAGTGCCTCCGGACACAAGGTTTTCCTGCTCGAAGAATGCAGTCCGGACGTTACCGCATTGCTTCCGCAGCTATTGGATATCGCCCCGCAGGTGATGATTAAAGTATCCCCGATGGCGGACCTGACAATGCTCCGACGGCGCCTTTCGGGCTCGGTAAGCGAACTGCACGTAGTCGGTGTAGCAGGGGAGTGCAAGGAACTGCTGTGCCTGTGCCGCCGCGGTGACGGAGACTGCCGTACAGTGCTGTACGAGGACGGCCACCTTCTGGAGAGCGCCGCACCTTCTCCTGACGGCGGAGAAATGCTTTTCGTGCCCTCCGCCGCACTCACCAAGTCCGGCCTTGGCCCCGGAATGCGCCTGATGGAATTCGACGCCACGCTGGCACACTTCGGACGTTTCTGGCAAGTGATTGAAAACCTGCCCTTTGCCTCATCCGTGCTGAAGAGTCTGGGGCAGCGTTATCCGCAGGCGGAGGTAACCGCCCGCGGCGTCCCCATAAGTTCCGATGAACTGCGCAAAAAGCTGAAAGTCAAGCCCGGCGGCGTCATCCATATCTTCGCCTGTACCCTCTCCGGAGAACGCCGTTTACTGGTTTGCCGGTAGAAGGTGTTTGCTCCAGAAGAGATGGTCGTTGGCGGCGTCGTGTTCGTGCTGGTAGCCGCGGTAGCCGTGCATGCCGTCGGGATAGATCATGAG
>CACZEU010000019.1 GCA_902780175.1 uncultured Bacteroidia bacterium | reverse complement strand
CAGCTCTCTCAGGCCTGGCAGGGTCTCACCAACGAGCAGATCCTCGCCTGGAATGCAGCGGCCAACACCGCTCAGGGCAAGTCCGTTCTCGGCACCAAGGCCAAGATTTCGGGCGCTAATCTGTTCATGAGGCTCAACTACTGGGTCGTGTACTGCGGCGGTAGCATTATGACCGCCGTGCCTAACCTCTCCGGCGTTGAGGCTCCTGCAGAGGCGACTATCGCCCTCACTGCATCCGCGATGACCTTCACCCTGGCAGACATCCCCAGCGATGTCACCAACCTGAAACTCGTCATCCAGGCCTCCGAACCCCAGGGCAACGGTATCACCCGCGCCTACAGCAAGGCTTCGGCCTTCGATGACCCGTACACTCCTGTGACCACGGCCATCGACATCAAGGCCAAGTACGACGCCAAATGTGGCGCTCCGTCCGCCGGTAGCCCCAAGGTCTTCTTCAAGTACTTCTACGTGAACACCGCCACCGGTGAGAAGTCCGGAGAAGTGCTGGCCCAGGCCAAGCTGAGCGAGTAGCAGGGAAGCACGGTCTAAAAAGAAGGTCCCCCGCCAGGAAATCAGTCCAGACGGGGGATTTTTATGTCCTTTCGTTGTGCAAACGTTGTGCAATTTATATGAAAAACCCCATTAGAACGCACTCTAATGGGGTTTTCTGGTGACTCCAACAGGACTCAAACCTGTAACCTTTTGATCCGTAGTCAAATGCTCTATTCAATTGAGCTATGGAGCCAGTATGTAACCGGGCCGGAGCCCGGTGTAGTCCTATTCGGCGGAGGCTTCCTTGACGACGCGCTTGGCCTCTTTGATGCGAGCCTTCTTGCCGGAGAGCTTGCGGAGGTAGAAGATGCGTGCCCTGCGGACCTTACCTACCTTGTTGACTTCGATCTTCTCGATGAACGGGGACTCGTAGGGGAAAATCCTCTCGACGCCGACGCCGTTGGAGATCTTGCGGATGGTAAATGTCCTGGTATAAGGGGTAGCTCCACAAATCTGGATAACTACTCCGCGGAAGTTCTGGAGTCTGTCCTTGTCACCTTCTTTGATCCTGTATGTAACGGTGATGGTGTCACCGGCCTTGAATGCAGGATAGGAGGCCGTCTTGTTCTGCGAGAAGGATTCCTCCACCAATTTAATCAAATCCATAATACTATTTCAATATAAATTCGCAGCGTCACTGAACCGTTCAACGAGAGGCTGCTGAATGGGAGCGCAAATATACGGCGTTTTTTTTACTCTGCCAAATTTTTTTAAAAATATTTGCTCTCTTTTTCGAAAAGTTCGCGGTCGTCGCGGTTGGGGTCGGGACGGAAGGTGCTGCTGTCGCGCAATTTTTCGAGGGTCTCTTTCTCGGAACGGCTGAGTTTGCGGGGAATCCAGACCAGGATCTTGACGTACAGGTCGCCCTTGCCGTAGCTGTTTACGACCGGCATTCCCTTGCCGCGCAGGCGGATGACCGTGCCGGACTGGGTGCCGGGATCGAGCTTTTGCTTGTAGGGACCGTCCAGGGTGGGAATCTGGATCTCCGTGCCGAGCATGGCGTCCGTCACGCTGATGACGCGGGTGTAGAACAGGTCTGTGCCCTGGCGCTTGAGCTGGGGGTGCGGCTGCTCTTCAATAAGTAGAAGGAGGTCGCCGTTGACTCCGCCCCGGGCTGCGGCGTGGCCTTCGCCCCTGGCGGTTATCTGCATTCCGTCCTCCACTCCTGCGGGAATCTGGACCGTTACGGTCTCGCGTTTGCGCTCGAGACCGGTGCCCTTGCAGCGGGAGCAGGGATTGGAGACGATCTTTCCTTCTCCTCCGCACTGGGGGCAGGTAGTGTATGTCATCGTACGCCCGAAGAGAGAATTGACCACGTTCTGCACCTGGCCCGAACCCTTGCAGGTGGGGCAGGTCTTGACGTCCGATGAATTCCTGGTGCCGCGGCCGCCGCAGTCGGGGCAGGGACGGTTTCGCTCAATCGTGACCTCCTTGGTGCAGCCCTTGGCAATTTCTTCAAGGGTAAGGCGGACGCGGGTGCGGATGTCGCGGCCGCGCATGGTACGCGGGCCCTGGGAGCCGCCTCCGAAGCCTCCGAATCCCCCGAATGCGCTGCCGAACGCGCTGCCGAAGGCGCCTCCGAAGAGGTTGTTGAGGATGTCGTTCAGGCTGCCGAAGCCCTGGCTCCAGTCCTGCGCGCCGGCGCCGTCCACCCCGGCAAAGCCGAACTGGTCGTACTTGGCCTTCTTGTCGGGGTCGCTGAGGATCGAATATGCTTCCGAGGCCTCCTTGAACTTCTCCTCGGCGGTCTTCTTCTCTGCGTCGGTGCCGTTTACCCAGCGGTCCGGATGCCATTTGAGCGCAGCCTTGCGGTATGCGCCCTTGATGTCATCTTCCGATGCGTCCTTGCCGAGGCCGAGAACCTCGTAATAATCTCTTTTTTCTGCCATAATATTAAGCTCCTACGATGACTTTGGCATAGCGGAGTATCTTTCCGTTGAGCATGTAACCTGTCTGGAAGACGTCGATTACCATGCCCTTGAGGTCCTCCGACGGGGCGGGAACCTGGGTGAGCGCCTCATGGTAATCGGTGTCGAACTTCTGGCCCTTGGCCTCGATTACGGTGAGGCCGCGGGTCTTGAGGTATTCCATCAACTTGTTGTATATCAGCTGGGTGCCCTCGCGCGCCGCAGCGTCGGAGGACCCTTCAAGTATCTTGAGTGCGCTCTCGCAGTCGTCCAGTACGGGGAGGAGCCCCTTGATGGTATCCGCTGCGGCGGAACTCACCAGCGAAAGCTTCTCTTCCGCGGTACGGCGGCGGTATGTGTCGAACTCGGCCATCAGCCTCAGGTAGTCGTCGTGCTCCCGGGACAATTTGTCACTGAGCTCGTCTATCTTTTTCTGAAGGTTGTTGTCTTTTTTCTTCGTTTTTGCCTTCTCAGCCTGCTGTGCGGGCTGTTCTTTTACTTCTTTCTCTTCCATCGCTATGGTTTTTCCTGCAAAGGTATCAATTTTTTTGCCACTGCCAGATTGTCAATAATTGAAAACAATTGCTTATTTTTACGACTCGAAACTAAAACTATAACAGATGTCCCGATTTTTAGACCCGCCCAAGCCGAAGGCGCAAATCCCGGCTGAAAAGATAGACGGAGAGTATAAGTCGATGCGCCTCAAGGTCTTCCTTGGAGCCTTCCTCGGTTATGCCGCATATTATCTGGTCCGCAAGAACCTTTCGCTGGCCGCTCCCGACATGATCGCCGACGGCATCCTCGACGCCGGCAAGGTCGGCCTCGCGATGTCCGCCGTCTCCATTGCGTATGCCTTCAGCAAGTTCGTGATGGGCAGTGTGTCCGACCGCTCCGACTCCCGCAAGTTCCTCTGCCTCGGCCTGATACTGTCGGCCCTGGTGATGATGTCCGTCGGCATCATCCCCTTCGGGACCAACACAGCTCTCAACACCGTAGTCATATTCGTGCTTATGCTCGCCGTCGGCTGGCTAAGCGGCTTCGGCTGGCCCCCGTGCGGCCGCATCATGGCTCACTGGTTCAGCCAGAACGAGCGCAGTTTCAAGATGAGCGTATGGAACGTATCGCATACCATCGGCAGCTTCTCCCTCGGATTCCTTGCCATCGCAGGCGTCTCCCTGGCGGCGGACCTCGGGATTGCACAGACCTGGAAGGGCAATTTCGTCTTCCCGGCCCTTATCGCGATGGCCATAGCCCTGTTCTGCTGGTGGGCCATCCGCGACACCCCGGAGTCCTGCGGCCTTCCTGCCGTCGCCGACTGGCGTAACGACCACAGCGGCGTCAAGTCCAAAGGACAGGCTGGGGAGAAACTCCCGTTCAAGACGCTCTTCGTGGACTACGTCCTCAAGAACAAACTCCTCTGGGTGGTGGCCATCAGCAACGTTGCGGTCTATATGGTCCGCTACGGCATCGGCGACTGGGCTCCCACTTACCTGCAGACCAAGGGCATCATGACCGCCGCCGAAAGCAAGGTCGCTTTCTCCGTACACAACATCGTCGGCGCCGTCGGTACGATAGTCTGCGGCTGGGCCACGTCGAAGATCTTCAAGGGCCGCTGCGCTCCCATGAACGTCATCTGTATGTTCCTCTGCGCCATCGGCGTAGTGCTGTACTGGATGGTCGGCGCCGGCATCATCGCCGCAGAACCCGCAATGCAGAAGGTGCTTGTTTACGTTGCCCTCTGCCTCATCGGATTCTTCATCTACGGTCCCGTGGCGCTTACCGGTGTGCAGGCGCTCAACCTTGTACCCAAGAATGCCGCGGGTACGGCGGCCGGTTTCGTCGGGCTGTTCGGATACCTGATGGGCGACGCCATCTGCTCCAAGATTGTCGTCGGCGGTATCGCCAACGGCAGCTCCTGGGACGCGGCAATGCTCTCAGTCGCCGTTGGGGCGCTGATAGGCGTGGGCCTGTGTGCAATCCTGATTCCGAGCGAGAAGAAACTCTCGAAGGCTTAGAGCCTGCGGAATGGCTATTTCTTGATGGGGTCGCACGTAAGTCCGACCCCTAATTTTTTGAATACCTTGCGGTCCACCTCGCTGAGCATGACGGTGCAGTGGACCTGGCAGCCCTCGAACAGGGGGAGTGCGTCCAGCGCGCGGCGGCAGTTGTCGTCGGTGCGGCTGAGCATAGACAGCGCGACCAGGACCTCGTCTGTATGCAGGCGGGGGTTGTGCCCGTGCAGGAGGTCCACCTTGGTGCGCTGGATGGGCTCGATCATCTCCTGGGGAATGAGACGGACCTCGTGAGGGATGCCGGCCAGATGCTTGGCGGCGTTGAGTATCAGCGCGGCGCTGGGACCGAGGAGGGGAGAAGTGCGGGCGGTGATGATGGTGCCGTCGTGAAGTTCGATGGCGGCGGAGGGGACTCCTCCTTCTTCCATCTTGCGCTCGTATGCGGCGACGGTGCTCTTGCGCCAGGCGGTGGAAATGCCGGCCTGCTTCATCAGGAGGGCGATTTTCTTGACCTCGGAGTCGTTGCAGTCACCCTTGGCCAGACGGCCCAGGGCGGTGTAGTAACGGCGGACGATTTCGTCCTTGGAGGCGTTCATGCAGACCTGTTCGTCGCTGATGCAGAAGCCTACCATATTGACTCCCATGTCGGTGGGGGACTTGTACGGATTCTCGCCGTAGATGCCCTCGAACAGGGCACTCAGCACTGGGAATATCTCGATGTCGCGGTTGTAGTTGACCGCCGTCTTGCCGTAGGCCTCCAGGTGGAACGGGTCTATCATGTTGACGTCGTTGAGGTCGGCCGTGGCGGCCTCGTAGGCGATGTTGACGGGGTGCTTGAGGGGGAGGTTCCAGACGGGGAAGGTCTCGAATTTGGCGTATCCGGCCTTGATGCCCCTCTTGTGCTCCTGGTACAGCTGGCTGAGGCAGGTGGCCATCTTGCCGCTGCCTGGGCCGGGCGCCGTGACTACCACCAGCGGGCGTGTGGTGCGGATGTAGTCGTTGCGGCCGAAGCCGTCCTCGGAGTCGATGAGGGCGACGTTTTCCGGGTAACCTTCTATATTGTGAAGGTAATATACCGTGATGCCCAGGCGGCCGAGGCGCTCCTTGTAGGCGTCTGCGCTGGCCTGGCCGTTGTAATGCGTGACGACGACGGAACTGACGAGGAGACCGCGCTTTTCGAACTCGTCGCGGAGGCGCAGGACGTCCATGTCGTAGGTGATGCCGAGGTCGCTGCGGACCTTGTTGCGCTCGATGTCCAGGGCGCTGATGACGATGATGATCTCGGCCTCGTCGGAGAGCTCCATGAGCATGCGGAGCTTGCTGTCGGGCTGGAAGCCGGGGAGGACGCGGCTTGCGTGGTTGTCGTCGAAAAGTTTGCCGCCGAATTCAAGGTAGAGCTTGTCACCGAACTTTGCGATGCGTTCCTTGATGTGCTCGGACTGGATCTTGATGTATTTGCTGTTGTCGAATCCGTATTCCATACGGACTGCTAAGTTAAGAAAAAATGATTAAATTTGCGCGATTAAGGAATAAAAAAATGAAAGTTCAGAAAGACCACGTGGTAGCGGTAAGCTACGAACTCATCGTTGACGGCAAACTCGCCGACAAGGCGGCCTCGGACGCCCCCCTGGAATACATACACGGCACCGGGATGCTTCTTCCCAAATTCGAGGCATCCCTCGAAGACAAGGAACCCGGCGACGGTTTCTCCTTCACCCTCACCCCCGAGGAAGGCTACGGCACATATAACCCCGCGCATCTTGTCCGCCTGCCCATAGAGGCGTTCCAGATCGACGGCAAGACCATGACCGAATTCCTCGTCCCGGGGCGCACCCTCCCCATGCTCAACAGCGCAGGGCAGGTGGTCCAGGGCACAGTCGTAAGCGTCGAAAAGGACGAAGTGGTGATGGACTTCAACCACCCGATGGCCGGCAAGACCCTCAATTTCTCCGGCAAGGTTGAATCCGTACGCAAGGCCACGGAAAAAGAGCTCTCCGAAGGACTCCACGGCGAATTCCTCCCTCCGGAAGAAGGCTGCTGCCATAAAGGCAAGGGCGGCTGCCACAAGAAGGACGGCGAAGGCTGTCACAAGAAGGACGGCGAAGGCTGCTGCAAGGAAGAAGGCGCCTGCAAGGACGACTGCGGCTGCAAGGAAGGCGGCGAGTGCGACTGCGAAGGCGACTGCGACTGCGGCTGCAAAGACTGAGCCCCGATGCGCACGGCCGTCGTCATACTCAACTGGAACACGGAAGGTTACCTGAGGGCCTTCCTGCCGCCGCTGCTGGCCTCCTGCCCGCCCGGCGCAGAGGTCGTCGTAGCCGACAACGGTTCCGCCGACGGCTCGCTGGAGCTCCTCCGTACGGAGTTCCCCCAGGTCCGCACCATCCCCTTCGGGGAGAACCTCGGATTCACCGGCGGCTACAACCGTGCGCTCGCCCAGGTGCAGGCCGAATACTTCGTCCTGCTCAATTCAGACATACTTGTCACCCCCGGCTGGCTTGAACCGCTGGTGGCGTATATGGACGCCCATCCCGAATGCGGCGTCTGCGGTCCCAAACTGCACGCGCTGGTGCCTTCGGAAGGCGGTGGCTACGATAAACTTGACCGCTTCGAGTACGCCGGTGCTGCCGGAGGCCGCCTCGACCGTTTCGGCTTCCCGTTCTGCCGCGGCCGCGTGATGCAGCGGGTGGAGCAGGACGCCGGCCAGTACGATTCTCCCTGCGACGTCCTCTGGATAACCGGCGCCTGCCTGGTCACCCGCAGCAGCCTCTGGAAGGAACTGGGAGGCCTCGACGACCGGTTCTTCGCCCATATGGAGGAGATCGACTACTGCTGGCGCGCGGCCCTGCGCGGTCATTCGGTCACCGTCGTCCCGGAAAGTGTCGTCTGGCACCTGGGAGGCGGTACGCTCAGGCCGGATTCTCCGTTCAAGCTGGAACTCAATTACCGGAACAACCTGCTGATGCTGGAAAACAACCTTCCGGCTACGGTCGGGCGTTTCCGGGCAGGGCTGACGATGTCGGTGCGGTGGCTGATCGACGACGCCACTGCGCTGGTTTACCTTCTGCAGGGGCGCAGGGAGTATTTCCGCGCCGTCCGCCGGGCCCACAGGGGCTTCCGGAGCCTCAGGCGCGGACTTGGTGCCGCCGCATCCGGCCGCCGCTGCGTGACGGGATATTGGAAAAAATGCGTAATATTGCAGAGTCTGCTCAGGGGAGCGGGCATATTCAGATACCTCAAGTCGTATGAAGATAGTAATCGCGGGAGCAGGTGAAATCGGCTCCCATCTTGCCAAGATGCTGCGGGCCGAGGCCAACGAGGTCGTCGTAATCGACAGCGACGCCCGCCGTCTCGCCGCGCTCGGCACGTATGCCGACGTGGCCACTGTGCTCGGAAGTCCCACCTCCGTAGGGGCGCTCCGTGACGCCGACGCCGGACGTGCCGACCTTTTCATCGCCGTATTCCCGTATACCACCCAGGAGGTCAACATCGTGTCGTCGCTCCTGGCAAGCCGCCTGGGAGCCCGGAAGGTCATCGCCAGAATCAACGACGAAGATTATCTGACTGCGGAAAATCGCCTGCTGTTCAAGGAGATGGGTATAGAATTGATGTTCTACCCCGAGAAGAGCGCCGCCGACGAAATCGTTGCGTCCCTGCGCCACGCGGCTTCATCGGACACCATGGATTTCGCCCACGGGAAACTTCAGATTTCCCTCTTCAAGATTGACGAGGACTCCCCGATGGTGGACCTCCGGCTGGATGAATTCATCCGGATAATGACCCCGGAGGAAACGGGGCTTTTCCGCATCATCGCCATCTCCAGGGACAACCTGACGCTCATCCCCAAGTTCGACACCAAGTTCCGTTTCGGCGACCTCGTGTTCACCGTCTCCAAGCGGGAGGGCATGAAGAGCATCGTAAAGTATTTCGGGCGTGCCGAGAAACCGGTCGGCAAGGTCATGATTCTCGGCGGCGGAGCGATGGGGGAGATGGTGGCGCGTATGCTTGCCACGCAGATGCCGCTCGTCAAGATTATCGAGAAGGACAACGACCGTTGCGCCGTGCTGTCCGAAAGACTGCCGAACAATGTGTTGATAATCAATGGAGACGGATCCAATTCGGACTTCCTCTACGAGGAGGGCATCCGGGATTACGACGCCTTTATCGCCCTCACGGAAAGCGACGAGAGCAACGTCCTCATGTGCGTCGTCGCCAAGAAGTTCGGCGTGTCGCGTACGGTTGCAGAGGTGGAGAATATCGAGTACATCAAACTTGCCGAGGAGATGGGTGTCGATACCGTCATCAACAAGAAACTCATCACCGCCGGAAGGATTTTCAAGTTCACCCTGTCCGGCAAGGCTCGCTTCGTCAAGTACATGTCCGGCAGCGACGCCGAGATCATCGAGTATACCGTGGCTCCCGGCAGTGCCGTCACGAAGGCTCCGCTGAAGGACCTTTCCTTCCCGCGGGACGCCATCGTCGCTGGCGTTGTACGTGGGAACGATTCGTTCATCGCCGTGGGCGACACCCGCATCGAGGACTACGACCGCGTAGCCATCTTCGCCCTGTCGCACTCCATCAAGGAAATCGACAAGCTCTTCAAGGCTTAAACAACACTCTGTCCGGCTAACCAGCCGGTGCAGAACGCCAGTTGGAGATTATAACCTCCGGTGTCGGCGTCTAAGTCTAGCGCTTCGCCGCAGAAACAGAGCCCGGGGACCAGGCGGGAGGCCATTGTCTTGGGGACGATTTCGTCGGTCGAGACGCCGCCGGCGGTGACCACTGCGCGCTCCCATCCCACGAAGCCTTCCAGGTCGAACCTCCACTCTTTCAGTGCTTTGGCTATGCTGACAAGGTTTACCCAGACCTTGGTGTCGGCGCGCCCGCGGCGTTCCAGGGTGATGATCTCGGGGTGGGCGGAGATGAATCCGGGAATGAGCTCGCGGGGCAGGAGTTTGCCGAGCAGCACCCGGCAGCGTTCTTTCTCGCGCATATGCTGCGAACGGCGGTCGCGGCCGATTTCCTCCCACAGTTCCTTGATGCGGACGGTGAGGTCGGTGAGGGGTACGCCTGGCTTGAGGTCGAGCGTCATTGCGACTTTGGAACCGTTGACCATCGCCTTGACGGCCTTGCGGCTGAGCTGGAATCCGATTGGCCCTTCGATGCCGCCGTCGGTGAAGTCGATGTCGCCGAATTCTTCATCGGTTACCGTCCCCTGTATCAGCAGGTTGACGCCGATGTTCTTGAGGGAGACTCCACATAGTTGGGTGCCGTATTCCGACAGTGGCGTTTCGCGGGGGATGTGATGCTTGAACTGCGCGGCGGAGGCTTCGGTCTTGTATCCTTTGGGGACCAGTGCCGTGAGGGACGGGAATAGGGGAGTGACGGTGTGGCCGATGGCTTTGGCCCAGGTGAAGCCGTCGCCGGTGGAACCGGTGCCGGGGTAGCTTAGGCCGCCGGTGGCTATGATGAGTTTTTTCGCGTTGTGCGTTGTGCCGTCAGACAGATGTATGGTGAAATTTGAGGACGCTGCTCCCGCCGGAGAGGGGCTCTCGCTCCCATTACAAAAATGCTTCGGCAGGATCGCATTTTCAAGGTCGCTCGACCCCTCTCCGGCTCCCGCAGCTTCTGCTCTGTCATTTCGAGCGAGCGAAGCGAGCCGGGAAATCTCAACCCCGGCAACTTCAGCCTCCGTCTGGATGATGACGCCTACGCCGAGGCACTCGCGTACCAGGGTATCTACGACGTCGGTTGAATGGTATGATGCGGGAAAGGCGCGGTCGCCGCGTTCGACTACCGTGGGCATTCCTGCGGATTCAAAGAATTCGATCACGCGCTCCGGAGGGAAACTTCTCCAGGCGGGGCGGACGAACTGGGCTCCGGCACGAATGTGGGCGGAGAATGCGCTCCAGTCCTTGACGTTGGTGAAATTGCAGCGCCCTTTGCCTGTAATCATTATCTTACGGCCAGGGCGGGGCATTTTTTCGAGGACGCATACGCGGAGCGGATTGCCGGCCGCGGCAGCGTGGCTTGCGGCGCTGTAGGCGGCCATCAGCCCCGATGCGCCTCCGCCGATGACTATGACATCGTATTTCATAATGTTGAAAACCTGTTGACAAATATACATATTCTTTTTGGCTTTGTCGGAAGGATTGGTTAAATTTGTAGGTTGTAGAACTAACATTATAACTCTATATCAACTTATGACCTTCAACTACAAGAAGAAAAACGCCACGGGAGCCTATCAGGCACCCGATTGCGAGGCCTGCAGCATGCTTGCGGGCGCCATTATCTGCCAAAGCCTTTCTGACGCATCCACAGAGGATTGGGTGTACGACGGTAACGAAATCTAGCCCTATGAAGAGATTTTTCGCATTCGCAGGACTGATGACGGCAGCCGCCATCTCCCTCACCAACTGCCAGCCCAAGGAAATAGAGGTTGACGCAGCTGCGTCCGGCAACATTTTCAGCCTCACTGCTTCTGCACCTGGTACCAAGACCACCAACAGCGACCTTTCCACCCTCTGGGCCCAGGATGATGAACTTGCAGTTTTCTATTCCGAAGGAAACGGCTATACCAGCCTTGGCGCCGTCCCTATCGTTGACGGCGTAGGGACCGGCTCCGGCAAGTTCGAGCTTTCCAGCCAGACTGCACTTCCTTCCCAGGCGGACTGGTACATCCTCTATCCTTATTATGAGCTCCACGACAGCTCCACCGGGGATATCTACAATCAGCTGAATACCCCTGCCGCCCATACCGGTGACGGCTGGATGTATTTCGGCAACAGGAAGGGCCTTACCCAGAGCGGAATGGACAGCAAGGAGCATCTCGCCGGCCAGCATATGCCCATGTATGCCGTCCAGAAAGCAGGCGGTCCTTCGATGTCCGTAACGATGAAGCACCTCACGAGCGTCATCGAGTTCAACCTGAAGAACTCCACAGGCGCCGAAATTACAGTCGCTTCCGTCACCCTTGACGCCTCCGAGCCTGTAGTCGGCTGCTTCTGCGTCGACCTCACCGCCGAGCCTGCTGCATTTGAGGCCCATACCGCCACGAGCGTCGCCAGCAAGGCCGTCATCAATGTCGAAAAAGGATCCATTCCCTCCGGCGGAATGGGACTGGTATACCTGCCCATCAAGCCTTACACCCAGGACCTTTCCACTCCTCTCAAGGTTACGGTAGCCTATACCGGGGAAGCCGCAGGCACTTTCGTCAAGGAATTCACCCTCACACAGGCACAGGCCGTCTTCGAGCCCGGCAAGATCAAGAAGATTACGGTCGAGATACCCGCAGGCGGTTCCACCTCCAGCGATACCGTTGCCGACGCTCAGTCTGCCGAGGGTACCTATACCATCAACGAGGCCCAGGTAACGGCAATTGTCGGCAGCAATATGTTTGTCACCGACAACACCGGAACCATCCTGGTCTATTCAAGCAATGCATCCAATTACAAAGTCGGTGATTATGTCAGCGTGTCCGGCGACACGAAGGCCTGGAACAACCTGATGGAATTCAACAATCCTACGATCGTCAAGGTAAAGGACGGATCGTACACTCCTTCTCCTGCCACTTGGACCGATTCCCAGATGGCTGCGGCTTATGGCAATGCCCAGGTAGCATACGTTACCTATCAGGCTGAGTTCTCCGCCAACAGGAACGGTATCATCCCCGGATCCGATGCCGTGCTCTATACCACCAATCCTTCCGGAGTATCCCAGGCCAAGGGCAAGACATACAAGGTCACCGGTTATGTTTACGGATGGACCGACTATGTAAAGAATGAGGTCACGACCAAGGAAGTCTGCATGTACGTCGTTTCCCAGGAAGAGGTCGGCGGATCTGCCGCAAGCCTTGAGGTCTCTCCGACCAAACTTGAGTTCGAGGTTGAGGGCGGATCCCTTGATGCCACCGTCACCTGCGACAACAACAATTGGACTGTCAGCGAAGACAGCGATTGGATCACCGTCCAGAAGGGCACTTCCTCACTGACCGTCACCGTGACCGCCAATGAAGGAAGCAAGCGCGAAGCTGACGTCACCATCACCCATTCCAACGGCGAGCTTGTCAAGACCCTGAAGGTCTCCCAGAAGGGCGCAACCGCAACCGAGTCCCTTTCGCTCAGCGTATCCAGGCTCTCCTTTGCAGCAAATGAGACCGATGCCAAATTCGTCAGCGTTACCTGCTCCAATTCCGACTGGACCGTAGGCACTCCTTCCGAGTCATGGCTTATCGTTACAAAGACCAGCAAGGTGGAGAAGGACAAGGAGGGCAACGATAAAGAGGTATGGGGCATCGATGTCTCCGTCCTTGAGAATACCGGAGACGCCCGTTCCGCAGAAGTTTCCGTCACCCATTCCAACGGTGTTTCCACCAGCACCCTTACCGTGTCCCAGTCTGCTGCCGGAACAGGTTCAGCAGTTACTTACACGAAGATAACCGCAGCCAGCCAGCTCACCGCCGGCAATTATCTTATCGTCTGTGAAAATACAGACTATGTTATGAACGGTGGTCTGGAGACACTTGATTCCGCCGGCGGTCTCACCGGCCTGATCAGCAATGGTTCGGTTTCCACCGACCAGAAGTGCTACTTCACTTACAATCCTTCCGAGGGTTCCTTCAAGTCTGCAAGCGGCAAGTATATGGGAGCCAAGAAAAAGAACACCAAGGGTGAGGAGCAGAACGGATTGGTCCAGTTTGATGAATTCAATGCAGACCAGTGCGCAATGACCGTCACCTTCGATGACGACGGCAATGCCAACATCATCTCCCCGACCGGCCCGTACCTGAGGTTTAACGCAGCGAAGGACCAGTTGAGGTTCAGGTTCTATAAATCAACAACTTACACAGCCCAGAAGGCGATTCAGCTGTACAAAGCACAGTAGTTTCTAATCCTAATATATCATGGCCTATCAAAAAGTAACAACGACCTCTTACGGCGGACGCCTCAAGAACGCCCTTTCGGGTGTTGCTGCAGGCTTCGTGATGCTCATTGCCGGTACCGTGCTCCTCTTCTGGAATGAGGGACGTACCGTCAAGACTACCAGGATGCTCAAGGAAGCGGCAGGCGTCTGCGTCGAGCTTCCCAGCATCGAATCCGTCGATGCCGAGTACAACGGCAAGATGATCCACGCAAGCGGCCTCGCCACCACCGAGGACGTCCTCACCGACGGCCAGTTCGGCCTTTCTCTCAACGCCATCAAGCTCATCCGCAATGTAGAGTTCTACCAGTGGGTCGAGCATCAGCACTCCGAGACCAAGGACAAGGTCGGCGGCGGCCAGGAGACCATCACCACCTATACCTACAGCAAGGAGTGGGTCAGCGAGCCTACGAATTCCGCCAGTTTCGAGGATCCTTCCTACCGCGGTATCCAAAACGACGTTCTCCTTATGATCGAGGATAACATCTGGCAGGCGGAGAACGTCAGCTTCGGCGCATACACCTTCCCCAAGGAGCTCATCTCCCAGATGAACAACGCCGAACCCTACAATGTCGAACTTTCCGAAGAAACCGTAAGGCAGTATGAGGCTGATTTCCACCGTGTGTACAATGTCGCCGAGACCACAAGCTTTATGCATCCCAGCGGCAACGTCCTTTACATCGGCGCCAACCCCAACAACCCCACCGTCGGCGACGTCCGCATTACTTACAAGAAGGTCCTTCCCGGTGAGGTCTCCATCCTTGCCAAGGTCAATGGCAATACCTTCGAGAGGTATACTGCAAAGAACGGCTACGGCCTCATGACCCTCGAGGACGGCATCGTCGGCATGGACGAGATGTTCGCAAGTGAGCACGCCGCAAACAAGACCACCGCATGGATTCTCCGTCTCATCGGTGTCCTCCTGGTCTTCTTCGGCTTCAAGAACATCTTCAACATCATCACCCAGCTGCTCAAGGTCCTTCCGTTCCTTGCCAATATCGCAAACCTCGGCGTCAACCTGGTTGCCGGCGTTCTCGCATTCGCATGGTGCCTCGTGGTAATCGCAATCGCCTGGCTGTGGTACAGGCCTCTGCTCGGCATCCTGCTGCTTGCAGCCGCTGCCGCACTCATATGGTTCCTCGGCATGAAGAGCAAGGAGAAGAAGGCCGCAACGGCCGCCGCCGGCGCACCGGTACAGCCTCAGGCCCCGGTGCAGCCCGCAGCTCCTGTCCAGCCTCAGGCTCCGGCTCAGCCCGCAGCTCCCCAGCAGCCTCTGTACCAGGCCCCTCAGCCCCCGGCACCCGATTTCTCCGACGCCCCCGCACCGGACTACTCGGACGCCCCGGCCCCCGGCCCTGACGACATCCCTCTGCAGTAAGAATCTGTTCTTCTCGATAATCGACTGGCCGTCTCCCTGACGGTCAGTCGTTTTTTTGGGCCTCTTTTGTTTTGATTGCTTCGTGGCAGGTTGCATTGTGCCGGTGGTCCATCCATTGGACCACCGGAGCAGTTTGGAGAGGGAAACCTTTCCTGGTGGTCCATCCGTTGGACCACCGGTGCTGCTTTTGGACGGAAACCTTTCCCGACGGTCCATCCTTTGGACCACCGGTGCAGCTTTTGGGCGGAAACCTTTCCCGATGGTCCATCCGTTGGACCACCGGTGCAGTTTGGAGAGGGATACCTTTCCCGGTGGTCCATCCGTTGGACCGCCGGTGCAGCCTGGAGGCGGAATTCTTTCCTGGTGGTCCATTCGTTGGACCACCGGTGCAGCCTGGAGGCGGAATTCTTTCCCGATGGTCCATCCGTTGGACCACCGGTGCAGTTTGGAGATGGAAACCTTTCCTGGTGGTCCATCCGTTGGACCACCGGTGCAGCCTGGAGGCGGAATTCTTTCCCGGTGGTCCATCCGTTGGACCATCGGTGTATCCTTGGAGGCAGCCACAAAAAACGCCCCTCAGGGGCGCCATAAGATCATAAACCAGCAGAGCCACAGGAGGAGTCTGAGGGGTCCACCCCTCAGTGGTAATAGGGACTCCCTTATCCTGGTCGAAGAGCAGGATAAGGGAGTCGAACCCTCCTCCTTGGCTTGGGAAGCCAATGCACTACCGATGTGCTAATCCTGCAGGAATGGACTGCAAATATAAGCAATAAATTATTCTTTTACAACCTAAACAATTGATCACGGAACACAAGCCTCCGGCTGCTGTTTGCAAATTACTGCCAAACGTGTTACCTTTGTGTATGGTTTCGTTTTCGGTAATCATCCCCAACCGCAACAACCCCGACCTCCTGCGCCGGGCCCTTGGCTCCGTTCCCATCCGTGAGGATCTGGAGGTCATAGTTGTGGACGATGCCAGCGACCCGACGAAAATCGATTTCCAGGATTACCCCGGCACCGGCCGTCCGGGTACGACTGTCGTCCTTGGCGAGGGTGGCAAAGGCGCCGGCCACGCACGGAACGTCGGCCTCTCCAGGGCCCGCGGCCGCTGGCTCATTTTCCTCGATTCCGACGACTTCTTCACCCCGGACCTCCCGGCTGTTCTCGACCGATACTCCGGCTCCGACGCCGACGTCATCTACTTCGACATCGCCAGCGTCTATTCCGATACGCTTCAGCCTTCACCCAGGCACGAAGACCGTTCTTCGATGTTCGCAAAGTACAGGTATAAACCGGAGAAACTCGATTTTTACTGCCGCTACATCTATTCGGAACCCTGGGGCAAACTAATAAGGCGCGACCTCATAACCGACAACGGCATCCGTTTCGACGAGACCCTCTGCGCCAACGACTATATGTTTACGGCCCTCACTGGCCTGAGTGCCCGCAAGACTCTCTTCGACCCTGCTGTCATCTACTGCGTCACCCAGCGTCAGGGGAGTCTCAGCAGCGATTATTTCTCCAATCCCGCGATGCTCGCCGCCCGTCTTGACGTTTACTTACGTGTGGACAGGCTGTTCCGCAGAAATTCCATCCCCCTTTTCCCTTTCAGCGGTCTCTGGATGATGTGCCGCAAGAAAGGGGAGCAGTCCCGCCGTGCGGCAGACGAATTCTGCAAGGCAAATGGAATCTCCCGCATTTCCGTCCTGTACGGTTGCCTGCGGCGTATCGTCCGCAAGCACCTCCGCATAGGCGTTCCTTATTGTAACTGACGGCTATGGATAACACGCGTCCCACAAGAGTCCTGCTGGTTTACAGCTACTACCACCATCACCTCATGGTGGAGCGCCTTGCGTCGATAATGGCAGGCTACGGCATCTCCATCGAGCTGCTGTGTACGGACAACTATATTACTACGCTCCGCTCCCCGGGCCTCTGGCTGATGCGCCACGCCGGTCCGCTGGGCAACACCAGGCTGGTCCACCGCCTCTTCGAAAGATGCATCTTCCCGGCGATTGCCCGCCGTTTCGACCTTGTCGATTTCCACGTCTTCACCAGCAGCCGCCTCCCGCTTATGAGAGCCTGCAAAGCCAGGGGGATAAAGTTCGACATCACCCCCTGGGGTACCGATGTTCTCCGTTCTTCCCGCGAATACCTCGACGAACAGGCTGAAGGCTTCGACGCCTGCCGTTTCATAAAGTGCGCCCTGAGCGTCCGGAACGCCGTCTCCGAGGCCTACGGCGGCAAATACGACGGCAAGATGCGCACCGTCTACTGGGGCCAGACCGACTTCGAGGTCATCGATTCCATCGGCCCGGATGCGCTCGGCCGCTTCCGTAAATCCCTCCCGCTTGAAGAAGGGGACATCACCGTCTGCTGCGGCTACAACGCCTTCATTGCCCAGCAGCACGTGCCGATCCTGAAGGCCCTCGCCACTCTTCCGGAGAGCCTCCGCCGGCGCATCTTTCTCCTTGTCCCGATGACTTATCCCCCCGACCCTAAATATGTCGAAGAAGTGAAGTCCGTGGCGGAACAGTCCGGCCTGCGCCATAAGGTGTACGACCGGTATATGACCGCTGAGGACGTAGCCGCCATGCGCATCGCAACCGATGTAGTCGTCAACATGCAGATAACGGATGCCTTCTCCGGCTCGCTCCAGGGGCATCTGTATGCCGGCGGCGTACTGGTAATCGGCGAATGGCTGAATTATCCCATGCTCGACGCGATCGGGACGTACTACATCAAAACCAACTTCGACACCCTTGCGGACGTGCTGCAGGACGTCCTGACCAAGCTTCCGGAGTACAAACGCCGCTGCCGGGGCAACCGCGAAAAGATTTCCGGCCTCACCTCCTGGCCGGCCGTGGCACCCGCATGGGCGGATTCCTATAAACTGTGAACCGATGGACCTTGTAAAGACAACGGCAAAAGGCCTGGCCTGGACGACGGTATCCGCCGTCGTACGCAGCGTCGTCTCGCTGCTGCAGGTCAGCATACTTACCCGTTTCCTGCCAAAGGGGGACTTCGGACTCATTGCCATTGCCACCCTTTTCATCACGTTCACGCAGATATTCATGGATATGGGACTGTCGGCCGGCATCATGCACCGGAGCGACACCACGCCCCGCCAGTACAGTTCCCTTTTCTGGCTGAACATCTTTGCCGGAGCCGCCCTGACAGGCATCCTCTGCCTCATCGCCCCTCTGGCGGCACGCATCTACCACGAGCCGCAGCTCACCCCGGTCCTGATGCTCCTCAGCCTGTCCATCCTCTTCACATCCATGGGCAGCCAGCACCGGATAATCCAGCAGAAGAAGATGCGGTTCAGGTACATCGCCATCGTAGAAATCGTCACCGCGCTGCTGTCCCTTGCCATTGCGGTCATTCTCGCAGTTAACGGCGCCGGAGTTTACAGCCTGGTCTTTTCCAATGTCTTCCACGCATTTGCGATGGGTTTGATGTTCCTCGTGGCGGGCCTCGTCAGGGACAGGAACATATCGTTCCACTTCAAGTTGTCCGAAACCTACGACTACCTGAAGATAGGCGTTTACCAGATGGGCTCCCAGATACTCGACTTCTTCTCCCGCGAGTCCGACATACTGATAATCAGCGCCACCCTCGGCAAAGAGACCGTCGGCGTCTATTCCCTCTGCAAGAAGCTGGTGCTGTCGGTTTACAACGCCGTCAGTCCGGTCGTCAACCGGGTGTTCACCCCTCTGCTTGCCACGATTCAGGAAGACAAGGAGCGCCTGAAGAAAGTGTATCTGGATTCCACCCAGACCCTTTCCATCTTCAATATTCCGGTGTACTGCCTTATCGCCGTGTTCTCCGTCGGGATCCTCAATTGCCTGTACGGAGCGCAGTACGTCGAGGGCTCGGTGGTGCTGATCCTCCTGTCGCTTACTTACGGTATAACCGCATCGGGCACTATCGTCGGCAGTCTCCAGACAGCCAGCGGCCGCACGGACCTCGGCTTCTACTGGACCATCTTCAGGGTGGCGCTGACCATGCTTGCGGTTTACCTTGGCTCCCTGTCAGGCATCAACACCATCGCGGCAGCGTTGCTTGCCATTGCCATTCTCAACAATCCCGTTTTCTGGAACCTCACGGTCAAACCTATTATCGGGGGCACGTACGGCGGATATTTCAGCAGGACGATCCTCATCGGACTTGCCGTGGCGGCATTCTCCTTACCATTCTGGCTGATTTTCGGGAAGATGACCAACGTACCCGCCTGCCTCGGAATAGGCGCGGCATATGCCCTGGTTTACCTCGCCCTGCTGCTGCTCCTGTTCCCGAACCTTCCGGCGGTCAGGCTGGCAAAGGAAAGGCTCGGCCTGAAGCGCTGATCAGCCCCGCCTGCGGCTGATGAGATTCCAGACAGCTATCCGTACCTGGTCTATCAGGCAGGCGGAGATGAATATCCCCACAAGGAACAATGCAGTCAGAAGGACTCCCGCAGGTCCGGGGAACGACCCGTTGATTCCCTGTACGACGGGGACGAACAGATGCTCCCTTACAATGGGGACGCAATGCATCAGAAACACGGCGAAAGAACTGGCTCCCAGCCAGTTGATAAACTTGCTCCGCCTGATGTCCATACGGGCGAATGCCAGGAACAGGAACACCGAAGCGGCGACGACCAGCGGTGAACTGTATGCCAGTATGGGGTTCGACCTGCAGCCGTTGTTCAGTTTAAGGTCTATCAATCCGCTTGCGGCGATAACCATCGATATCAGGAAATAAGCCAGCAGGCTCCACGCAGGCTTGACGGCAGGTGTGCGCTGTTGGAGATACTGCCCGAGCAGGTAGATGCCGATGAGGTGGAGCGGACCGTACCCGCCGACGAAGAACCGTACGCCTCCGGCAATCCAGCCGTAAACCGCTTCGAACCCGAAGAAAGAAAGAATCACGGCCCTTTGTACACCTGCGTCCAGATTCCTGAACTGATTGAGCAGGGGAGACAGGATGAAGAGGACAAGGTAAGACTTGATGAACCAGTCGTAAGAAGTGAGCTGGAGTACATCAGCCACCGCATGCAGGGGAGACTGGACTTTTCCGATCGCCAGGGCGACAATCAGGCCCCCCGTATAAAAGAACAGGACCTGGAAAACAAAGCGCAGGACCTTCCTGAGACTTGCGTTGATTCCAAACCATCCGGAAATCAGCACGAAAACGTTTACGCAGCAGATGCAGAGCGCCTCGACGGCCCAGCGGAAGGCGGTGCCGGACGCCGCGGCGTCGAGGTCTGCGGGCCCTGGTTTGCCCAATGCGAAGAAGTTGGCGTGAAGGACGAGGACCATGAACATCGAGATGCATCTGAGCAGCTCGAAGTTCGATTCCCTTGGCCGGACAGTAGCCTCCGTCACGCTACAGGACATTGATGACTTTAAGGTATTCGGGCCATTCGCCCATGTCCTTCCAGGAGTGCTCGCTTACCGGGAAGCAGCCGACGCGGCCGCCGCGGGCCTGGACCTTTTCCATCAGCTGGGTGATATGGAAAAACTCGCCGCGGGGGATTTCGTCGATAAGGCCTGGATTCAGTATATATACGCCGGTGTTGACCTGATAGGTCTGGTCGGGCTTTTCCCTTATCGCGGTCATCAGCCCGTCGGCACCCGTCTCTATGACGCCATAGGGTATCCTGAGGCTTTTTACCATGGTGACGACGGTCATGTCGTTGCGGTTCCTGAGGTGGTAGTCGTAGACGTCCCGGTAGTCCTGTTCGTTGATGCAGTCGCAGTTGGAGACGAAGAACGGGGTGTCGATGCGGCCCTTGAGGAGGGATACGCTGCCGATGGTGCCGAGAGGCTTGTCTTCGCTGAAGAACTCGATGTCGTACCTGTGCCCGATCTGGCCGAGATAGTACCTGATCATGTCGGCCTTGTAGTTGAGGCTCATGAAGAACTTCCTGCAACCTATGCTCTCGAACTGGTCCATGATGACCTCCAGGATGGTTTTTTCTCCCACCGGGACCAGCGGCTTGGGAAGGACGTTGGTGATGGGCTTGAGGCGCGTGCCCTTGCCACCGGCCATTATCACTACGGGGAGATGGATCTGCGGACGGGTGTCGGGCTCGCGGTTGAAGAAATCGTCCCAGAACCAGATGTCTGCCAGATTGCCCTCAGAATCTAGAATTGGCATAACCTCTGCCCGCAGGCGGCGCATCTTGTCGAGGATTTCCTCTTTGCTCTCGTTGCTGTAGCCATATAGCTTGTCCTTGTCCAGAATGAGGCTTACAGGCTCGGACAGGGGGATGTTCTTGATAATGGCGCGCTGTATGTCGCCGATGGTGAGTATCGCCTCGAAGCGGGTGCCGCTGAATACGAAAAGGGTTTTCACCTTCTGCGTATCCATCAGTTTCAGTGCGTCCAGAAGGGTGGTTCCGGGGGAGATGGTTTCTTTGCTTATGTCTCGCATATCCTTAGTCCTGTTTGACGATTATACGGGCCGGTACACCCGCCATGACAAGGGTGTCCACGACGTCTTTGGTCACCACGGCACCGGCGCCTATCATGACGTCGTTTCCTATATTGCAGTGGGGGAGAACGGTGCTGTTGGCTCCGATATAACTCATACTGCCTACGGAGACGTATCCCAGGAGGACGGCGTTCGGTGCGACCGTGGTATAATCTCCGATGACATTGTCGTGCATGACGTTGCACCTGGTGTTCAGTTTGCAGAAACTGCCTATCGTGCAATTGGCGGAAACGTTGACGCCGTTCTGTATGATGGTGCCTTCACCTATTCTGGCATAACGGGAAACGGTCGCTCCGGGGTGGATGACGTTGATGAACGAAAATCCTGCCGAGCGGTAAATCCCTTCAAGTTTCCGGCGGGTGCCCGGGGGATCCGGGGTGAGAACCGCATGGCATTCCGGGTATTTGAGATGAATCCGGGCAGCATCAGCGTCGGTGCCTAAAATCGGGTAACCGTAAAAAGCACCTGTGCATTCGTTGTCTATGATGCCGGCTATCCTCAGTCCGGAATCTTCGCAGAGCTCGACCATTTCGTGGAATGCTCCTATCAGTATGATGTCCTTCATTGTATAGCAGTCTTATATGTGTCGCAGATGAAGTCTGTTTGTTCCGGGGTAAGTGCGGCGTACATCGGAAGTGTGATTTCGTTGTCGGCAACATATTCCGTCTGCGGCAGGACGGCTTTGCAATCCCTGAAAGTGGAGAAACGGTGCACGGCAGGGTAATGGACGCTGGTCTGGATTCCGGCGGCGTGCAGGCGTTCGCGTATCACGTCCCGGCGTGCCCGGTCGCTGCCGGACAGGACTGTGGGGAATATGTAGTTGCTGACGAATTCATTGTTGCCGGCAAACGGGATGACAATGCCTTCTGTGCCTCCGAGGCGGTCCAGATAACGCTGGCGCACAATGGCGCGGGCCTGAAGGTCCTCCGGCAGCTTTTTGAGCTGTTCGATCGCTATGGCGGCGCGGATGTCATCCATCCGGAAATTGTACCCCATACAGGTGATATCGTATTCCGTTGCGTGACCGCTGGCCCGCTGGTAGCTCATTGTCGTCATACCGTGACTGCGGATAAGGCGGGCCTTTGCGGCCATCTCTTCATTGTCCGTGATGAACATGCCGCCCTCGCCGGTGGAAATGTTCTTGTTGGAGAAAAAACTGAATGCCGCGCAGTCGCCGAGAGTGCCGAGCTTGCGGCCGCCGTATTCCGAGAGGGGCCCGTGGCAGGCATCTTCTATCACCTTGAGCCCGTGCCGGCGGGCAATCTCCAGGATTTCGTCCATCCGGGCGGGAAATCCGGCCATGTGGACGACGATGATGCCTTTGGTGCGGGGAGTAATCTTCCGTTCGATGTCGGCCGGGTCGATGTTGAGGTCTTCCGGGCCGATTATGTCAGCAAAGACGGGCGTGGCGCCCACATACCGTATGCAGTTGCAGGATGCGGCGAACGTGAGCGACGGGCAGATCACTTCGTCTCCCGGACCGAATCCGCAGACCATGCAGCACGTGTGGAGGGCGCTGGTGCAGTTGGTCATGCTGACGGCATATTGAACATGCCACATGTCGATAAACATCTGCTCCAGCGCGGCGTTTTTGGGGCCTGTGGAAATCCATCCGGATTTGATTGTGTCGTATGCGGCACGGGCCTCGCGCTCGTCGAAATTCAGATTGAAGAGGGGAATCTTATATGCCATATCCTACATTTTCTGGTCCAGGTTGCGGCCCTTCTCCTCGTGCTCGAAGCTGGGGATGAAGTCCTTTATGGCGTCCACTACCTGTGCCTTGGTGAAATCGTCCTTTGCGAAGATGCCCTCCAGGCGGCGGAAGAAATCATCCACTTCCTCCAGCGAATGGCGGGGGCTCTGGCGGATGACGCCGAGCGAACGGAATCGCTGCATGTCGACGCTTTCGCCGGGGACGTAGAACTCCTCGTAGGGCTTTTCGCCGGTGGTGTCGCTCCTGAAGTACACTACGGGGTATTCTTTATCGCCGTCCTTCATCACGGAGGCGATGCGCCGGGCTTCCTCGTCGCCGGAACACTCGCGGCGGGTGAAGCCGCGGGCCTCCACCAGGGCGCTGCATATGTTGCTGAACGACAGCATGCTGTCCTCGCCGAGCTTTGGGAAGAAGACCTCTCCGCCGTTGCCCAGGATGCAGGCGAGCAGGCATATCTGGCCGCTCTCCTCGGGGGAGACGAAATAACGCCTGACGTCGGACGGGGCGGCGAGGGGCTGCATCTTGCCGAGGCGGTGCAGCCAGCCGTCGGGGAGGGACCCGTTGCTGAACGCGACGTTGGCGAAGCGGGCGGTGGTTACCTTGAAATACTTGTTGTAGGCCATCACCAGGTCTTCCATTATGCGCTTGCTGGCGCCCATGATGTTGACGGGATTGGCGGCCTTGTCGGTGCTGACGCAGAAGAAATGGCGCGGCGGGAAGGCCGCGAGAAGGTCCATCAGGCGTTTGGCCTTGATGTCGTTGTTTTCCATCAGGGCCTGTACGCTGTAGCGGTCCTTTTCGCTGCGTACGTGCTTGTGGGCGGAGAAATTGGCGACAATGTCGAATCCGTTTTCCCCGCGGAGTATGCGTTCGAAGATGGGGTCTGCGTAATTGAGGGTGTAGCAGCGGAATTCATCCGGTACGTACAGCCCGTAGGTGCTGCGGACGTCGCGGACGAGTTCGGCCAGGCCGTTTTCGTTGAGGTCTATGACCACCACGCTGCGGGGCCTGAAGGGCAGGGCAGCCTTGATGAAGCTGGACCCTATGCTGCCGGCACCGCCGATGACGCAGATGCTGGAGCCTTCTATCTCCTTGCGGAGGGCGGGGCCGTTCTGCGCAAGGTCTTCCGCAAACAGGCTTCCGCTGCGGTGGGTGACGTGCTCGCTGATGAACGAATCAAGCTTGAACATAACATACAAATATAATGCTTTTTGCCGATAAAGAAAAAAAACGTAAATTTGCCTTGATATGCCGCAGGTAAGCATCATAATAGTCTGCATGAACCGTCCCGACATCCTCTATCCCTGTCTGGACAGCATACGCCTCCATACGTCCGTCAGTTATGAGACTCTGGTGGTTGCGTACAGGTTCTCTCCCGTCAACCTTCAGGAACTCAGGTCCAGGTACCCCTGGGTGACGGTCGTGGAAAGCAACGGCGTCCGCGGTTTTTCCGAGAACAACAACCTCGCGCTCCGGCAGGCCCGCGGGGAATACTGCTTCATCGTCAACGACGACACCGTTCTCGATATGCCCGTCATAGACCGCCTGGTGGCAGATTTCGGCCGCCTGCCGGCAGACGCCGCGGCCATCTCGCCGAAGATAGTTTTCGGCAACGGCGCCGTGCAGACCTGCGGCCGCGCGCCCTGGACGATGTGGCGCTATATGCTCCACTTCATTCACCTTGTGGATGAGACCCGCCCCACCCGATGGAGCATGAAGGACGGCCTCTTCCGGACCTGGACGCTCAACGGCGCCTGCTTCCTCGTCCGCACCGCCGTGTTCCGGGAGACCGGATGGTTCGACGAGCGTTATTTCTTCACCCCTGAAGACATTGCCGTCGGGCACCGTCTGAACGATTCCGGCTATTCGGTCTGGACCGACGCCGACGTTGTCATCACCCACCTTGCCGGAGCCTCCGTGTCCCCGATGGAATCGGCCATCAAGCCCACCAGGGTCGCCGGGGCGTTGATTTTTTACAGCGGGGGTTCGAGGCTGCGCCGCGCCGTCCTCGGCGGGTTCATCAGGCTGGTCGAGGGCTTCAGGATGCTCAGGCACAGCATCACCGGTCGCTCCTCCGGGCACGGCAAACTGATGTACGAAACGGCAAGGAACGTACGCTGGGCGGTATCATCGGGCAAGTCGCCCAAAGAAGTCTTTATCTCCCTTTCCGGGATTTCGCAGGATCGTTGAGGAATGCGCACGGGCGGCGGCTCTTGCGGCGGAACTTCATCAGTTCGGGATATCTGCGCCACAGCGTCCCGATGAAGCGCAGTGGCGTTTTGTCGAAGTTGACGGCCGCGGTGCCGACGAGCCTTACCGTTTCCCAAAGCAGGCGGAAGAATGCGCCGCCTTCGGGCCTGCTCACCCTTGCCACCGATCCGTTGCACTTGTAGAACATGCGCCTCTCGTGTGTAGCAGGCCTGCCGGCCCTGTCGTGGACGGCCCCGGCGGCCCTAACAACACCGCACGGGAATCCGAACCACCTTGCCCTGTGGATGTAGTTTTCGTCTTCGCCGTAGTGGGAGAAAGCGGGGGAGAAGCCGCCGGTCCTGAGAAGGCAGCTGCGGCTTATCATCCAGTGGGCGGCCATGACGAAGGGCACTTCCACGACGGCTGACGTGGGGTCGGAACGGAGTGCGCGGCGGCAGTGCTTTGAGAAAAGGCGGTCCATTTTCTTCCCGCCGCCGTCGTACTGCACGGGGCTCAGGATGCCGAAGCGGGGATTCTTTTCGAAGGCGTCGGTGAGAAGTCCGAACGTGTCGGGCATCACCCAGGCGTCCTGGTTGAGCAGATAGGCGTAGGAATAGCCTTCCGCGAGGGCGCGCTGCAGTCCGATATTGTTGGCGGCGCCGAAACCGAGGTTGGTGGCGTTGCGTATTACCTCGACTCCGTGCCTTTCGAGCCATTCGGGGGTGCCGTCCGTGGAACCGTTGTCCAGGACGAGGATGTCGGCCTCAACGCCGGAGGAACGCACGGAGGCGATGCAGCGCTCCACCCATTCCATACCGTTGAAGGTGACGATGATGACAAGAATCTCGGCGTCCATAGCGTCGCAAATATAAGTATTTTCTGCCATTCTGTCACGGGCATACACTTTGTTTCGGCAAAGTGCAATATTTTTATTAACTTTGCCCGATTTATACATTAGGTATGGCATTATCAGACGTAATCAGGAAAATATTCGGCTCCAAGGCGGACCGCGACTACAAGGCCGTCAAGCCGATACTTGCTAAGTTTTTTGAAGTTTATCCCACTATAAACGCCCTTTCGGACGATGAACTCCGCGCTCACAGCGCCGCCCTCCGTGAGCGCCTGCGCGAGGTCGAGAAGCCCTTCGAGGACCGCATGGAACAGATCCGCGAGCAGCTCGCCGGCGACATCCCCGTCTCCGAGAAGGAAAAGCTCGCCACCGAGTCCGACCGCCTCGTAAAGGAAGAGGACGACGCGATAGAGAAGTGCCTTGACGAGATTCTCCCCGAGGCCTTCGCCATCATGAAGTCCACCGGCCGCCGTTTCAAGGAGAATGAGACCATCACCGTCACCGCGACCGAATTCGACCGCCACCTTTCCGTAGACCACGATTTCGTGCACATCGAAGGCGACAAGGCCGTCTACCAGAACCACTGGATGGCCGGCGGCAACGAGATAGTCTGGGATATGGAGCACTACGGCGACCCTGCCAAGACCGACCGCGAACAGGCCGGTTCCGCCTGTCAGGTCATCGGCGGTATCGCCCTCCACCAGGGCAAGATCGCCGAGATGGCCACCGGTGAAGGAAAGACCCTCGTGGCTACCTTCCCGGTATTCCTCAACGCCCTCGCAGGCAAAGGCGTCCACGTTGTCACCGTCAACGACTACCTGTCCAAGCGTGACTCCGAGTGGATGGGCCCCCTGTACATGTTCCACGGCCTGAGCGTCGA
>CACZEU010000018.1 GCA_902780175.1 uncultured Bacteroidia bacterium | reverse complement strand
CGGTAATCTTTGCCGACTTGCCCCCACCAAAGAGGTCGCTTTCGGTAAGGGCCACACTCTCCGCCTTATCCAAATTGCCGCTTTTGTTATGATAGATGATGGCAATCTTATCGCCCACGGCAAAGGTCTTCGTGAGCGTCCTTGCATCGTAGTCAATGGCCAGCGCCTTGGTGGCCTCATTCTCATCCAGATTGATGGTTGTGGTGACAGTTACGATGTTATCCGAATTGTTACGGATTTCCGGCTCCTCCACTTCTTTCTTGGAGCAGCCTGAAAGGATAGCGCCCGTTGCAACGAGGGCGGCTATGCTGAAAAATCGCATTATGTTATTCATTGCTTCCTTCGTTTTAAATGGGGCGTTACTCTTCTTCGTACTGGTTCCAGTTGTAGTCTTGGACGCCGCCGCTAGTACAGATGACGCCTTTGGTTTTCACTTCGAAAACCTTTACTTCAGGTGAGAGATACGGAGCTATTTTAGTTTGATTCATAGCTATATGACTGAACTATATTTATTTACGCGGGCGCGAATACAGACGGGCAATTCCGTACAGGGCTGTTGCCTCATGTCGCGAGCAACGAATTTACTCTTTTTCCGGAACATTGCAAACAATAGTACGTTAATTTTTTAAAAGTTCAAGCAGCGTCAATGACGCCCAGTGTCTTTCCCTAAAAAAAGTTGACTCGCAAACCGCGAGCAAATGGTTTTTGGAGGCCGAAGGCCGACAGAGGGGTTAGCTGCGCAGCAGCGCAAGGGGAACCCTCCCCTTGTCCCCTGGGGGTGCAGGGGGATAGTAGGATTCGCGCGAAGCGCGTAATCCCTCACTCAACGCGAAAGGCGCCTGCGACAGCAGACGCCTGAGCGGTGAGTGAGGGATTCGAACCCCCGGTACGTTGCCGTACACCTGTTTTCGAGGCAGGCTCCTTCAACCACTCGGACAACTCACCATGGTGGGGACTGCAAATGTCGCAATTTTTTTTTAATGTTACAAATATTGGAAATGACGGCTAATTCGGTTAAATTTGTCATCTATGAAAATCGGTGATCTGGATTTTGGCCGCGAGCCTTTGTTCCTGGCACCAATGGAGGATGTTACGGATGTGTCTTTCAGGGTGTTATGCAAGGAGCAGGGGGCTGCGATGGTATATACTGAATTCGTCCCGTCCGACGGCCTGATCCGCGACGCCGACAAGGCCATCGCCAAGATGCGCACCCTCCCCGAGGAGGCTCCCGTCGGCATCCAGATTTACGGTCACATTCCCGAATCCATGGTCGAGGCCGCCCGCATGGCCGACCGCGCCGCGGAAATCGCCGGCGGCCACGGCGCCGACATCATCGACATCAATTTCGGCTGTCCCGTCAGCAAGATAGCCGGACGCGGCGCCGGCAGCGGCATGATGCGCGAACCCGACAAGATGGTCGCCATCACCAAGGCTGTCGTGGAGGCCGTGGGCAAGCCCGTCACCGTCAAGACCCGCCTTGGCTGGGACGAGAATTCCAAGATCATCCCGGAGCTCGCCGAGCGTCTCCAGGACGTTGGCATCCAGGCCCTTACCATCCACGGCCGCACCCGCCAGCAGATGTACAAAGGTTCCGCCGACTGGACCCTCATCGGCGAGGTAAAGAACAACCCCCGCATCCACATTCCCATAATCGGCAACGGCGACATAACCGACGGCCCCAAGGCCCGCGAGGCCTTCGACCGCTACGGCGTCGATGCCATAATGATTGGCCGCGCCTCCTTCGGCCACCCCTGGGTGTTCCGCGAGATCCGCCATTACCTCGACACCGGTGAGCAGCTCCCTCCTCTCCCCGTAAAGGACCGCGTTGCCCTCGCCAAGCGTCACCTCGACCTGTCGCTCCTCTACAAGGGCGAGAAGCGCGGCATCTTCGAGATGCGCCGCCACCTCAGCTGCTACTTCAAGGGCCTTCCCGACTTCAAGCTGACCCGCATGCGCCTTGTCACCTCCCTCGACCCGGCGGAGATCCACTCCATCCTCGACAGCATCGCCCTGCAATACGCCGACGTCCCCCTTGAATCCTCAAACGTATATGATATATAAGCTGATACTCGCCCTGCGCGACCGCCGTTACCGTGGCGGCAGGCATTCGCAGAAAGCGGATGTCCCCACCGTCTGCATCGGCAACATAACGGTCGGCGGCACCGGCAAGACTCCTCACACCGAGCTTGCCGTACGCCGTCTTCAGGAGGTCGGCGGATACAAGTCGATCGCCATACTCTCAAGAGGCTACAAGCGCCGCAGCAAGGGCTTCCAGCAGGTCCTCGCCACTTCCACCGCCGATTTCTGCGGCGATGAGCCCCTGCTTCTCAAGCGCCGTCTCCCGGAGGTTACGGTCGCCGTCGACAAGGACCGCCTGGAAGGCTGCGCCATCCTCGCCGACCCGCTGAAAGCGCAGGCACTCAAGCATTGCGCCGACCCGGATTTCCCCGGTGCCGAGGCCATCGTCCTCGACGACGCCTACCAGTACAGGCGCCTCAAGGCCGACCTGAGCGTAGTCCTGACCGATTATTCCCGCCCCGTCACCCGCGATTCGCTCCTTCCCGCCGGCCGCCTGCGTGACCTCAAGCGCCGCCTGTACGACGCCGACATCATCATCGTTACCAAGTGCCCCTATGAACTTGACGACGCCGAAAAGCAGGAGTGCGCCCGCATCCTCGGATTCGAATCCTTCGACCCCGGTACCTGCATCGCCACCCGCCGCGGCACCGGCATCCCCCTCCTCTTCTCCGGCATCAGTCACGAGGCCCCGCTGCCCGTTTTCCCCGAGGCCGACACCCGTTACATATATTCGCACAAACTGCTGCTGATGACGGGCATCGCCGACGATACGCCCCTGCGCAACCACCTTTCGGCCACCTATATGATTACCGGGCACCTCAGGTACCCCGACCATCACCGTTTCACCAAGGCCGATATCCGCGCCGTCCAGGCCCATCTGCGCCACAATCCCACGTCAGCCGTATTCACCACGGAAAAGGACGCCCAGCGCCTGCGGGACCTCAAAAGCATACCCCCCAACATCCGCGAACGTCTTTTCTACGTCCCGATAACCGCAGTTTTCCAGTCCTCCCGCGAGGCTGACCTGTTCGACCAATACCTACACAAGATATGACACTGAAAACCCTCATCCTCCCCGCACTCCTCGTCGCTGCCACCGCATCGGCACAGGAGGCCCTGCCCGACTACCTCGATCCGGCCGTCGAGCAGGTCAACCGCCTTCCCATGACTGCTTCCGTCCATTCCGACTGCAAGACGCTCAGCCTGGACGGCGTCTGGAAATTCCGCTGGTTCGCCGACTTCGAGAACCGCCTCACCGGATTCGAAGACCCCAAGGCCGACGATTCCTCCTGGGACCAGATCCCCGTCCCCGGCATTTGGGAACTCTACGGCTACGGCGACCCGATTTACACCAACCACCAGTACCCCTGGAAAGGCCATTTCGAGAACAATCCCCCCTATGTCCCGATGAAGGACAACCACGTCGGACAGTACCGCCGGCACTTCAAACTGGATGCGTCCGACCTTAAGCAGACGGTCGTTCTCCGCATCGGCAGCGCCACCTCCAACGTCCGCGTATGGGTCAACGGCAGGAGCGTCGGTTACAGCGAGGACAGCAAGCTGGAGGCCGCGTTCGACATCACCCCGTATGTGAAGAAGGGCGACAACCTCCTTGCACTGGAGATAATGCGCTGGTGCGACGGCACATATCTGGAGTGCCAGGACTTCTGGCGCCTCTGCGGCATCGCCCGCGGCGTACGGCTCGACTTCCGCCCGCAGAAGGGTGTGCAGGACGTCCGCGTCACCGCCGACATGTCCGGCAACTTCACCATCGACGCCACCCTCAAGAAGGGCGCGACAGCCGCCAGTTTCGAGATAATCGGCCCCGACGGCAACGTCCTCCGCGAGAGCCGCGAGGCTGTCGACGGTCACGCCGTATGGAAGGACAAGATGCTCGACCCGCTTCTCTGGAGCGCCGAGACCCCCAACCTGTATGCCCTGCGCGTTTCGTCCCTCGTGAGGAACACCCCCGTCGAGACCGTATCCCTCGACTTCGGCTTCCGTACCTCCGAGGTCAGGAACGGCCAACTGCTGGTCAACGGCAAGCCGGTGCTGATCAAGGGCGTCAACCGCCACGAAATGAGCCCCGACGGCGCCTACCACGTCACCGCGGAAGAGATGATTCGTGACATACGCCTGATGAAGTCCCTCAACATCAACACCGTCCGCACCTGCCACTATCCCAACGACCCCCTGTGGTACGAACTCTGCGACCGCTACGGCCTGTACGTCATCGACGAGGCCGACATCGAGTCCCACGGTATGTACTACGGCCCGAAAACGCTTGCCAAGAACCCCCTCTTCGAGGCCCCGCACCTCACCAGGATGCAGCGTATGGTGTATCGCGACATCAACCATCCCAGCATCATCGTCTGGAGCCTCGGCAACGAAGCCGGCAACGGCCCCAACTTCGAACGCAGCTACGATTGGGTCAAGTCCTACGATTCCACCCGCCCCGTCCAGTACGAGCGCGCCGAGCTTGAGCGCAACACCGACATCTACTGCCCGATGTACGCCAGTTATGCCGAATGCGAGACGTATGCGTCGTCCAATCCCGCCAGGCCCCTCATCCAGTGCGAATACGCACACGCGATGGGCAACTCGATGGGCGGATTCGCCGAATACTGGGACCTCGTCCGCAAGTACCCGTCCTACCAGGGCGGATGCATCTGGGACTTCGTTGACCAGGCCCTCCGCTGGCCGTACGACCCTGCCCAGGGCCGCGTCGACGCCCAAAACGGCGCTGGCAAGCGCACCGTCGCCAAGCCCGACTGGATATACGTATTCGGCGGTGATTTCAATACCTACGACGGCACCGACGAGTCCTTCAACTGCAATGGCATAGTCTCTCCCGACCGCATACCGCACCCCGATGCCGAAGAGGTCCGCTACCAGTACCGTTCCATCCTCTGCAGCGCCACGCCGGAACTGTTTACCGCCGGCAAGGTGCAGGTTTACAACGAGAACTTCTTCATCGACCTGTCCCGCTACCGCGCCGACTGGCAGCTTGTCGTGGACGGTGCGCCGGTGCAGCACGGAAGCGTCAGGCTTCCTGCCATCGCGCCCCAGGGCTCATATGTGGTCAATCTGGGCTACACCCTTCCCGACGGCCCCGGGCACGACGTCTCGCTGCTGCTCGACTTCGTCCTGCTGCGCGATGACGGCGTGATGCACCGCGGCGACGTCGTTGCCCGCGACCAGATCGCCATAGCCCGCGAACTCGTCTGCAGCCCCAGCGGCATGCCGGGGGATGACTTCCTGCGTTATTCCGAGTCCGAATGCACCCTTACCGTGAGCGGAGTCAAGTGGGACGCCACCTGGGACAAGCAGAGCGGTTCCCTTTGCTCTTACCGCATCGACGGCCGCGAGCTCATCACGGCTCCTCTCTTCCCCTGCTTCGGCCGCGCCGTCACCGAGAACGACCTCGGCGCCAGGAAGGTTACCAGGAAGATGTGGGACGTGTGGGCATGGCCGGAATTCAAGCCTTCAAGCGTATTCCTCAGCACGCCGGAAGACGGAACGATGACCGTCGATGTCGATTACGAACTTGAGTACGCATGCGTGCAGATGCATTACCTTGTGCATCCCGGCGGCATCATCGACCTTACCATGTCACTTAAGGACAAGGGCCGCCTTTCCGAGGCTCCCGACCTTTTCCGTTTCGGCGTGGAATTCGGTATGCCCGGTGAGTATTCGACCGTCAGCTTCTATGGTGAGGGGCCGTTCGACACCTATGCCGACCGCCGCACGGCAGCGCGCCTTGGCCACTATGTGCAGGATGTCTGCGAGCGCTACGACTTCGGCGCCGCACGCCCGCAGGAGCACGGCTACAACGTGGGCGTCAAGAGTTACAAGGTCATTGACGCAGGCGGATTCGGCATCGAGCTGACTTCCGTCGGGCCTTTCGGCGCGTCCGCCCTTCCGTTCAGCAGGGCTGCGCTCGACCTCAACAGGGGCGAGTGGCGCCATTCCCGCGAACTCATTCCGCTTATGCACAAAGAGAACAGGTCGCTGGGCTCCACTTTCGTGTGCTGCGACCTGTTGCAGATGGGTCTGGGATGCGAAGACTCGTGGGGCGCTTTACCGCTCGACAAGTATATGGTGCATCCGGCAGAGTATCAGTTTAAACTGTCAATATCTCCTTCTCTTTAGCGGCGACGATCTCGTCCACGGTCTTGACCTTCTTGTCGGTCAGCTTCTGGACTTCGTCTTCGGCTTCCTTTTCTACGTCCTCTGAAAGGCCCTCGTTCTTCTGGGCCTTTTTGAGGATGTCGAAGGCGTCGCGGCGGGCGTTGCGGATGGTGATCTTGGTGTTCTCTCCGGTGGCCTTGGCCTTCTTGATGAGGTCGCGGCGGCGCTCCTCGGTGAGGGCGGGGACGGTGCAGCGGATCACTTCGCCGTTGTTCTGGGGGGTGAAGCCGAGATTGGCGTCCATGATGGCCTTCTCGATCTTGGGAATCATATTCTTCTCCCAGGGCTGGAGGGCGAGAGTCTTGGCGTCAGGTGCGGAGATGGATGCAACCTGATGGACGGGGGTGGGGGACCCGTAGTAGTCCACCATCAGTCCGTTGAAGATGGAAGGGTTGGCCTTGCCTACCCTGTAGGTTTTGAGGTCTTCCTCGAGGAAGTTCAGGGCGTCCTGCATTTTGGTTTCGGCGCCTGTTACGATTTCTTTTGCTCTGTCTGTTAACATATCGTTTTTCTTTTATGATTTCTATGCGTGCACTACAGTGCCGACGGGGAGGCCTTCCAATACGCGTGCCAGATTGCCTTTCTTTGAGATGTCGAACACAACGATGGGGACGGGGCCCTGCTCGCAGAGTGCGTAGGCGGTCTGGTCCATTACCTTCAGGTGGTCGGCAAGGGCCTTGGAGAAGGTGAGTTCTTCGTAACGGACGGCGGTGGGGTCCTTTTCCGGGTCTGCGGTATAGACGCCGTCGACGCGGGTGCCTTTCAGGAGGGCGTCGGCGCCGAGTTCAAGGGCGCGGAGGGCCGCTCCGGAATCGGTGGTGAAGAAGGGGCTGCCGGTGCCTCCGGCTATGAGGGCCACTCCGCCGTTCTCGAGCACTGCGACGGCGTTGTCGCGGTTGTAATAACGGGCGTGGGGCTCCATGGGAGTTGAGGTGAATACCTCTGCGGGGATGCCCTCGCTGCGCAGGGCGCATGAAAGCGCGAGGGAGTTGATGACGGTGGCGAGCATGCCCATCCGGTCACCGGTGACGCGGTCGAATCCTTTGCCGACTCCCTGCAGTCCGCGGAAGATGTTGCCGCCGCCGTTGACTATGGCTATCTGGTATCCGGCGCGTACGGCCTGTGCGATTTCTTCGGCAAACGCCTTGAGACTCTGTGGGTCGAGGCCTTTTCCTTCGGGGCCTCCGAGGCTTTCGCCGCTCAGTTTCAGTAGAACTCTCTTATACATTTTAGTGCTTTATGATTGGCCGAAGGGCAAAAATATTTGAAATTTATTATATTTGCAAACAGTTTTTATTCAAACCTATGTTTATATTCAATTCCTCCATCGGAAAAAAGTTCATCCAGGCTATCAGCGGCGCTTTTCTGGTGTTCTTCCTGCTGCTTCATGGAACGATCAACTTCTTCTCTGTAATCGATTCATTCACCGGTAAATACGGAGCCGTTTCGGCAGACGAGGCCCTGTTCAGCAAGGGCGACGGCCTGTTCAAGATGGGCTGCGACTTCATGTCCCTCCCCATAGTGGACATCATGGTACCCATCCTGGCCCTCGGATTCTTAGTGCACATAGTATATGGCATCTGGCTCACGGTCGGCAACATCCGCTCCCGCGGCGGCTACAAGCGCTATGAGGTCTCCAGCAAAGCCGCCACCGACTCCTGGTCCGCCCGCAACATGGCGGTCCTCGGCGTCATGGTCCTCGGCCTGCTGTTCTTCCACCTCTCCCACTTCTGGGCCAAGATGCAGCTCCCCGAAATGTTCGGCATAGGCAACTTCGAGAACAATCCCTACCTTCTGCTCAACGTCACCTTCAGCAAATGGTGGATGGTTCTTATCTACCTGATCTGGTTCGCCTCCATCTGGCTGCACCTCAACCACGGCTTCTGGAGCATGTTCCAGACCATCGGCTGGAACGGCAAAACCTGGTTCAAGAGAGTTAAGGTCATCGGCACCATCGCCGCCAGCCTCATAGTCTTCCTCTTCGTCGCCACCGCCATCAACTCCTTCCTGCACGCCAACGGCATATTGGCTTAGCCGGCTGCGTTTTTGCTTGGCCAGCAGTTTTTGCTTGGCAATTCCAACCTGTTTTAAATACCTTGCGCACCCTCCGGGGTGCGTTTTTTTATGGCAGCCCGCCGCTCTTCCATCGGCCCCACCCTGCCGTTCCATTGAGAGGGTGGGTCCGAAAACGGCCTCCAGCGGTCCCACCCTGCCGTTCCAATGAGAGGGTGAAACCTTTCCCGATGGTCCATCCGTTGGACCACCGGTGCAGTTTTGGGCGGAACCCTTTCCCGATGGTCCATCCTTTGGACCACCGGTGCAGCTTTAGTTGTGTAAAAAAGATTCATCCGACTCGGAGGCCGCAGGCCGACCAAGCCCCCGGCGAGGGGGTTTGGGGGAGAATGCCCCTCGGGGGCGGCAGCGTAAGCTGCGGGGGATACCAGGTTCTTTTGCCCCGACAAAAAAAAGAGCTCCCAAGAGCTCTTAGTCGGGGTGAAAAGACTCGAACTTTCGACCCTCTGGTCCCAAACCAGATGCGCTAGCCAACTGCGCCACACCCCGAAAGGTGCTGCAAAGATAGCAATAATTTCTGAATGAGAGGAGACCGCTAAAGATTGAACCTCAGGCCGGCGTCCATGTTGAACATGAACGGTTTGTCGGTGCGGAGGGATTTGGGCTGGTTGCCGTGGAAGTAGTAGCGGACTGCGGGGTCAAGGTAGAGGCTGAGCTTCCCGGAGAGGGGAATCTCTACGCCGATACCCAGTGCGACCGAGAATTGCAGGGCGCCTGCCTTGTCTTTGACGGTGAGACCAGGCTCGGACAGCAGGCGGTACTGGTTGGATACGCAGATCTCTGCTGCGCCGCCGCCCCATGCATACAGGTTGAGCAGGCCGTCGCTGGCGCTCAGCAGGTCGTAGTATGCGTTGACGGGGACTCCCACGTATTGGACGGCGTGATAGATGCTGCCGGCGTAGTTGTCTGAATAGGTGCCCTTGAAGGTGCGGGTGAGCAGGGAATACTCAAGGCCGGTGCCGAGGGCGAATCTGTCACCGATGTGGAACCTGGTACCGAGGCCGAGCGTGAAAGGAATGCCGTACGTGGACGTGCTGCTCTCCGATATGCCGGCGTCGGCTGAACCGGGGCCGGAGGCCATCTGGCTGATGCCGGTGCCGCCGTAGGTGATGTTGGAGTCGTTGCCTCCCACTCCGCCCTGGGCGTAGAACCCGGTGAGGCGCAGGCGCTGGATGCGGCGTGCTTCTTTCTCGATGTCCGCCCACTTGGTGGCCTCGGACTCCGAATAGACGGACCCCTGGGGCTCATTGGCCGATGCGGGCCGGGCGGCTGCCTCTGCGGGAGCCTCTTCAGCGGCGATTTCCGTGGCGGCGGGAGCAACTTCCTGACCTGCTGCTGCCTGAGCGGCGGATTCCACGGCCGGCTTGACTGCCACGGCGGCGGCCCTGCGTACGGGTGCGACGGGCTCCGCCAGTTCTTCCATTACCTCTGCCGCGGGTACAACATCGGCCTCCGCCACTGGCGCAACGGCATCCGAAGTGTTAACGACCTCTGCCACAAGATCCTGCGGCACGGCAGTGCTGTCTTTGCCGTTCCAGGTGAAGAACAGCCCGGCTGCAATGGCCGCAAAGGCAAAGGCGGGGACTGCCCACTTCCACCAGGCGGCTGCAGCGTCGAGACGCCCGGACACTGCACGCCAAACCCGCCGGGGTGCCTTTACCTCGGCGTCTTGGAGCATAGACCGAACCTGTCGGTCAAAATCTTGCCAGTTGTCCTGCGTCATATAATCATTTCTTTAACTTTGCCTGCAGCATTGCCCTGGCCCTCAGGAGCTGGGAACGGGAAGTGGCTTCCGAGATTCCGAGCTGCTCCGCTATCTCTGCGTGGGAGTAGCCTTCCACGACATACATGTTGAAGACGGTACGGAAACCGGCGGGCAGCTGGGAGATGGCCCGTTCCAGTTCCTTATAGCTTATCTGCTGGATGGCGGACGGTGCGTCGCTTGAGATATCCCATGCCGCTTCTACGTCGGTGCTGTCCTTGAGTACGTCGTTTTTTCTGAGGTTCATCAGAGCGGTGTTGACAAAGATCTTTCTGGCCCAACCCTCGAAGGAACCATCCCCCGAGTAGGTGTCAAGTTTGGCGAAAAGCGTCACAAACCCTTCCTGAAGCACGTCTTCGGCTGCGAGCCTGTCTGACATAAAGCGCAGACAGACGGCATACATTTTGCCGGAGAGAGCGTCGTAGATGGCTTTTTGTGCACGTCTGTCGCCTTCCTTGGCTTTTGGTATCCAAGAAGTAAGATGCGTTTTGTCAGCAAAAAGTTGCATCAGTCCTCAAAAAAAATCTCAAAATATCCCGGAGCGAACACAAACTCCGAACCAGATTGCGAAAATAGGCAAAAAATCAATACTTTTGTACCGAGATGAGAAAAGTCCTGCTCTGTCTGTGCCTCGCGGCCCTCGTTTTTCCGCTCCGGATTTCCGCCCAAACCGGCCCTGGAAGCGGCGCAGAGGCCATTCCCGACTCCGAACTCCACCCGGAGACCATCTCAATAGAAAACGACATCCTCGACGCCGTCTGCCTCATCGAAGCGGGCGAATATGCGTCTGCCCGCACCATCCTTGACTCCCTTGACCGCACCTGCCCGCAGGACGCCGCCGTCCAGTATTACCTCGGCCTGTGCAGCTATGTCGCAAGGGATTTAAACGCCACGGTAGACCATTTCGAGAAGGCCGCCGCGCTTGACACGGCCAACATCTGGTACCGCGAGACCCTCGCCAACCTCTACATCAACACCGGCGAGGCCGCCAGGGCCGGAGAACTTTTCGAAAAGCTCTCCGTCGAGAATCCCGCCCGTTTCCGCAACGCCTACACCCTGGCGCTGATGGCCGACGCCTACCGCCTCAAACGCGATTACGGCTCCCTGTTCTCCACCCTCGCCGAACTCGTCCGCAGCGAGGACGCCGACGACGAAATGAAATACCGCGCCCTGATGAGCGCCCTCGGCGGCCTCGACACCCGCACCTTCAACGAAATCCTTCCCCGCATCGACACCCTGACGGTCCGCTACATAGAGGCCGAACCGTCAAGCATACACGCGCACGAGCTCCATATGGAGGCGGCCGCCGGTCTCAACCGCCACGAAACCGTCATCGACGAGTGCCGGAAGCTGATGGCCCTACAGTCCGCCGACACCTCCAAGGTCGTCACGTACCTGTCGATAATAGGGGACACCTACCACCAGATGGGCGACATGCGCAAGGCCTACAAGACCTACGAGCAGGCCCTCCGCCTACAGCCCGACTACTGTCCGGTGCTCAACAATTACGCCTACTTCCTCAGCCAGGAGAAGCGCCGCCTCTGCAAGGCCGAAAAGATGAGCCGCATCACCATCGAGCAGCAGCCCGACAACGCCACCTACCTCGACACCTACGGCTGGATACTCTTCCTGCGCGGGAAGGCCGCCAAGGCCAAGCCCTACTTCAAGCATGCGATGATCTACGGCGGCAAGGACAGCGCCGTGGTGCTGATGCATTACTCCCTGGTGCTCAAGGCGCTGGGAGAAAACGACCTCGCTACCTATTACAAGAATCTGGCAGAAAGCAAGAACAAATGAGAATTCTCCGTCCGCTGATAATCCTGATACTCGCGCTCGCCTGCGCCGCTCCCGTCCAGGCGCAGAGCCTCTCCCGTACGCGCGACCGCAAAGCCCGCCTGGAAAAGGACATCAAGACGCTCGAGCGCCAGCTGAGCAACGCCCGCAAGAAGGAAGACACGGCCGCCGGCCAGCTGAACCTCCTGCACGCCCAGACCACCGCCCGCCGCGAACTTCTCAAGGAAAGCGAACGGGAACTCAAGATCCTGTCCGACAGCGTCCGCTTCTGCCGCAGGCGCATCGATACCCTCACCAGCCGCATCGACACCATGTCCGGCCGTTACACGCGCCTGCTGGGGAGCGCCTACAGGAACCGCGACACCCGCGTCTGGTATATGTACATCCTCGCCAGCGACAACCTGGGCCAGGGGATGCGCCGATACGGATACCTGCGGCGCCTGTCGAAGGAGCTGAACGCCCAGGGCCGGGTACTTAAGGCCGAACGCGACACCCTTTCAGTGCTGAACGAACGGCTCGAACGGCTCCAGGCCGACGCCCGTGCCGTGCGCGACTCCCGCGCCGGCGAGGTGCAGAAGCTCAACCGGGAGGAAGAACAGTCGCGTGCGCTTGTCCAGCGCCTGCAGAACGACCGCAACAAATATATCAGCCAGCTCAACGCCAAACGCAAGGAGGTGGAGGCCCTTAACCGGGAGATCGAACGCCTGATCGCCGCCGAAGTCGACAAAGGCGGCAAGAAATCCGGCGGCAAGACCGGCAGCGGAGGCAAGAAGACATCGACCAAAGTCGATACTGCACTGTCCAACGAATTCGCGTCCAACCAGGGCAAGCTGCCTTGGCCTGCCGAGGGCCGCATAGTCAGCCATTTCGGCCGCAATCCCCACCCCGTCTATACCAAGCTGGAGATGCCGTTCAACAACGGCGTCGGCCTTGCCGTCGAACCTGACGCCCCGGTCAGGGCCGTATTCAACGGTACGGTCAAGCAGATAGTGATGATTCCGGGATACAATCAGTGCATCCTGGTGCAGCACGGTGAATATTTCACGTTCTACTGCAAACTGGGCTCCGTCGGGGTCAAGTCCGGAGACAAAGTCAAGACCGGCCAGGTGATAGGACACGTGGCCACGATGGGGGACGAGACGCAACTGCACTTCCAACTCTGGAAAGGCAAAGACCCCCAGAATCCGGAAAAATGGCTGAAAAAATAGATTAGTCCTCCCCGCTGACCCAGACGAGGACGTGGCGGTCGAAGGTCATGTACTGGAGACGCAGCTCTTCCTCGTAGCCGTCCTTGTTGATGAAGGTGGCGTCGAGTTCGCCCTCCTCGCGGGGGCGTACGTCTTCTATCTCGATCTGCTCGGCGAAATCCACATGATACTGGGACATCTTCTTGTAAACCGCCTCCTTGGCGCACCAGTAGATGGCCAGCTGGGTGCGGCGGTCGTCGAGGTCGTCGTCCAGTTCGTCTATTTCGTCCTCGGACAGGGCCTTCTTCTCGACGGCAGAGAAGTCGCGGTCGAGGGATTCGCAGTCGATGCCGACCTCGTCGACGTCGTTCAGGATGATGGCGACGTACTTGTCGGTGTGCGTGATGCTGATGTTGATGGCGTTGTTTTCGATGTAGGGCTTGCCGTTGTCGTGGTGGCTCAGGTAAACCTTTTCTTCGAACATGACGTCCAGGAGGGCGCGTACGGCAAGCTTTTGCTTGCGTACGGATTCGCTTTTGTGGATGTGAGTGCTCTAAGCTCGCTTTCTGTTTCCGTGATTTGCCAGACGCCTATGCGCGAGTGATAGTCGTCATCAAGATCTTTCTGTAGATATAGTGCCATAAACGTTTATAACGGGGCAAAGATAATCAATTTTTCATAATAACGAGAAAATTTGTAAATTTGAGCCCCGTTAGAAAATACAGGTTAACGATATGAGATATCTTACAAACGAAAAGCTTACCATTGTCGGCGCCGGCGGAATGATCGGCTCCAATATGGCCCAGACCGCACTCATGCTCGGTCTTACCCCCAACATCTGCCTCTACGACATCTATGAGCCCGGTGTTTACGGTGTCGCGGAAGAAATGTACCATTGCGCATTCGAAGGCGCGAACATCACCTGGACCACCGATCCTGCCGTCGCCTTCACCGACGCCAAGTACATCGTCTCCTCCGGCGGCGCACCCCGCAAGGAAGGCATGACCAGGGAAGACCTCCTCAAGGGCAACTGCCAGATTGCCGCCGAGTTCGGCGACTTCATCAAGAAGTACTGCCCCGACGTCAAGCACGTCGTCGTCATCTTCAATCCCGCAGACGTCACCGCCCTCACTGCCCTCATCCATTCCGGCCTCAAGCCCAACCAGCTCACCTCCCTCGCCGCACTGGACAGCACCCGCCTCCAGGAGGCCCTCGCCACCGAATTCGGCGTGCAGCAGAGCAAGGTCACCGGAGCCCGCACCTACGGCGGTCACGGCGAGGCCATGGCAGTCTTCGCCAGCAAGGTCCTCATCGACGGTGAGCCCCTCGCCAGCAAGAATCTCAGTCCCGAGAAGTGGGCCGAAATCAAGCTCAACACCGTTCAGGGCGGCTCCAGGATTATCAAGCTCCGCGGCCGCAGCTCCTTCCAGAGCCCCGCTTACCAGGCAGTCAAGATGATAGAGGCTGCAATGGGCGGCCCCGAATTCCACTGGCCCGCCGGCTGCTTCGTCAATTCTCCTGAGCTCGGCTTCGAGAACGTCTTCATGGCAATGCCCACCGTCATCGACGGCAACGGCGTACATTATACCGCACCCGAGGGCACTCCTCAGGAAATGGCCGACCTCCGCGCCTCCTATGAGCACCTCTGCAAGATGCGCGAAGAGATCGTCAGCCTCGGCATCGTTCCGGCGGTGGAGGATTGGAAAACTGAGAATCCCAACCTGTGATAATCCAGGCTCACGGCATACGGAAGAATTTCGGCTCCCTTCAGGTCTTGAAGGGAGTCGATTTGGAAGTTGCCCGGGGTGAGGTCCTTGCCGTCACCGGCGCTTCCGGGGCAGGCAAGACCACGCTCCTGCAGATTCTCGGCACCCTGATGTCCCCGGACGAGGGTTCCCTAATTATCGACGGCACCACCGTATTCGACGGCAGTTCCCGTTCGCTCAAAGGGGACGCTCTGGCGTCTTTCCGCGGCAGGCGCATCGGCTTCGTTTTCCAGGCCCACCATCTCCTGCCGGAGTTTACGGCGCTGGAAAACGTCCAGATTCCCGCGCTCATCGCGGGCCGTCCTGCAGCGGACGCCCGTAAGGACGCCCTCCGCCTGCTCGACCTCGTCGGTCTCTCCGGCCGCGCCTCGCACAAGCCTTCGGAACTCTCCGGCGGCGAGCAGCAGCGCGTCGCAATCGCCCGTGCGCTCGTCAACAGTCCCGCCGTGCTCTTCGCCGACGAGCCCACCGGCAACCTCGATTCCGTCACCAAGGAAGAGATTCACAAGCTTCTGTTCGGCGTACGCGACAGCCTGGGGCAGACGCTGGTGATCGTCACGCACGATCCCGCCCTCGCCTCCATATGCGACCGCAGCCTCGCAATGAAAGACGGTCAGTTCGTATGACCGTCCGGGAGAAAATAGAACTTCTCCCGCACAGTCCCGGCGTCTACCGCTATTACGACGACAAGGGGACCGTCATCTACGTAGGCAAGGCAAAAGACCTCTACAAGCGCGTACATCAGTATTTCGTGCCCCCCGAGAGGCTCAACACCAAAACCCGCATCCTCGTCAGCAGGATTGCGGACGTGCAGTATTCGGTCGTTGCCTCCGAGGCCGACGCCCTGCTGCTCGAGAACAACCTCATCAAGCAGTACAAGCCCCGTTACAACATCCTCCTGAAGGACAGCAAGACCTATCCCTGGATCTGTGTCACCCGGGAGCCGTTCCCGCGGGTGTACCTTACGCGCCGCGTGGAGCAGAACGGCTCGCGTTACTTCGGGCCATACAGCAGCGTCATCCACGCCCGGAGCCTGCTGGAGTTTTTCGGCAGCAACTGGCCCCTGCGCACCTGCAGGCACAAAATCGACTCCGACGTCATACTCCGCGGGAAGATACGCCCCTGCCTCGACTGGCACATCGGCCGCTGTGCCGGATGCTGCGCCGGCAAGGTCTCGCAGGAGGAATACAACGGCTGGATTGAAGAGATCGTACACCTGCTGAGGGGCGGCGTCAGCGAGGTTATCGCCCGTTACCGCACCGCCATGAAGGAAGCCTCCGACAGGCTCGATTTCGAGGCGGCCCAGTACTGCAAGGAGCGGATGGACGCCCTCCAGCGGCATTACGCCAAATCCGTCATTACCTCCGACAAGGACCGCGACCTCGACGTCTTCGCCCTCACTTTCGACGGGGCGGATGCGTTCGGGGCCTTCCTGCGCGTACGCGGCGGCGCCATCGTCCAGAGTCTCAACCTGGGCTTCAAGATGCAGATCGAAGAGGAGCCGGCGTCGGTCCTCAGCGCCTTCATCGCGGAGATCGAATCCAAATTCGGCGAACTTTCCCGGGAAATCGTCGTGCCGTTCCTGCCTGACGTTGAGATTGACGGTGTCAACTTCACCATTCCCGCAAGAGGGGACAAACTGACCCTCCTGAATCTCGGTGCCCGCAACGCCAGGGAGCTGCAGCTCAATACCTTGAAGCAGCGTGAGCACACCAATCCCGACGAATTCCGCCAGGGCGTGATGGAGGAACTCCAGAAGGCCCTCGGGATGACGGAACTGCCGCGGCACATCGAATGTTTCGACAATTCCAACCTGCAGGGGACCAACCCGGTCGCCTCCTGCGTGGTCTTCCGGGACGCCGAACCCAGCAAGAAGGACTACCGCAAGTTCAAGGTGAAGACGGTGATAGGCGCCAACGATTACGCCTCGATGAAGGAAATCGTCAACCGGCGTTATTCCCGTATGCTCGAAGAGGCTCCGGACGACCTGCCGCAGCTGGTGGTCATCGACGGCGGCGCGGGGCAGTTGAATTTTGCCTGGCAGGCAATATGCGAGTTGGGGCTGCAGGACCGGATGTTCGTGGTCGGATTGGCCAAGAGGCTGGAGGAGGTAATCCGGATAGGGGACCCGTACCCGCTGTTCATCGACCGCAATTCGCAGGCGCTCAAGCTGCTTCAGCGCGCCCGCGACGAGGCGCACCGCTTCGGCATCACCTTCCATCGTTCGCTCCGAAGCAAGGCGGCGGTGCACAGCGCCCTGAGGGATATTCCCGGCGTGGGGCAGCGTACGGAAGAACGGCTGCTGCTGCATTTCGGCTCCGTGGCCCGGGTGCAGAAAGCCTCGCAGGAGGAGCTTGCGGCGCTTGTGGGTCCTGCGCTGGCAGGGAAGATCAAGGCCGCTCTTTCCGCCGGTGCCTGAGAGAAAACCGGCGCAAGTTGCAAATCCGAATAATTATTTCTATCTTTGTCCGCTGTGTAATTTTAACGAAGTACTAATTAAATAAACCAAATATTATGGAATACGAAGAAATCGTAAAAAAGGTTCAGGCTATCATCGTCGACAAACTTGGCGTAGAGCCTTCTGAGGTCACCCCGACCGCGAACTTCACCAATGACCTTGGCGCTGACTCCCTCGACACCGTCGAGCTCCTTATGGAATTCGAGCATGTATTCGGAATCAAGATCCCCGATGAGGAGACCAGCACCATCGCCACCGTCAAGGACGCCTGCGACAAAGTCGCCGAGAAACTCGCCTAAGACACCCCAACCAGAAATTTCAACGGACAGCCTCGCGGCTGCCCGTTTTTTTTGCTGTTCCTGTAAACGACTCTTATTTTGCCAAGGCCTTCAAGTTGTAATCGATGTTGAGAAAGTAGAAATCCTTATCCTGACTGGTTTCTGCGTAATCTAAAAAAGGAAGGGATCCGGAATTCTTTGGACTTACGAAATACAACCGGAGGACAGTTTCATCGTAAAATGTGACTCTCAGGGAGTCGAATTGTTTGACGCTCTCAATTGAATAACTCTTGGACGGGGCGACGCTAAATACATACACGCTCTTAGCGTCTTTACCTCCCGGGTTATAAAGCGATAAGTCAACAGGTTCATTCGATTTATTGAAGAATCTTAAGTTACTTGGCGCTTCGGCCAGATTTGGTGTATAATCCTTGGTCTGAACACAAGAAACCAACAGCGCCATTGATAAGAAGAATATAACTTTTTTCATAATGCAGGTTTTTCTTATAAGATGCGGAGATTTGATTGTCTGTTGCACGAGAGTCTTTTTCATGTTCTTTTTTTGTTTCAAATTTACTAAAGATATTACGTTTATAGTCGAAAAACAACTTGAATCTTTCAGCGTAAATATCTGATAGTCAATCGTAATGTTGCCGTAAACTTGAAAAGGGATAATATCGGTCTCGTTAATGATTGAATTTGGGTTGGTAATTTTTATATTTGGAGAAAAAGAACAAGGTCATGTTATTATTAACATTGGTGTACACGTGGGTCTTGTGTTGCTTTAATAGCAACTACAAATCAGAATTGTCACATGTTGAATGTATTATTCAGGCTGATCCAGAATCTGCTCTTAAGGAAATTAGATGTATAGATAAAAACAGTTTACTTAGGAAGAAAGATTATGCTCTTTACTCTCTTTTATTGTCAGTGGCATTGGATAAGAATTATATTGATATATCTGCCGATACCTTGATTATGCCAGCGGTAAAGTATTACTCGCATTCTCATGACTATTATCGCAAGTTTTTGTCGTATTATAGCCTTGGCCGGATATATGAAAATGCAGAAGAGTATGATAAGGCTCTTTCTGCTTACATAAGCGCCTCTAAAGTACCGCAAAAAAGGATACCACTCGAATATAACATAAGATTACACACGCGTAAAGGGACTGTATATTATCGTCAGTTTGCATTGGATAAGGCATTGGAAGAATATCGAAGGGCCAAACATTTATCGACTAATGCCGAGAATCCGGCCTTTTTTATCCATAGTTCTATTGATGTTGCTGCTATTCAGACTGCATTGGGACATTTTTCTGGGGCGGGCGAGGGAATGGACTCTTTACGTATTTGGATGGCAAATAGAAGTATAACTCCGCCGACTGACTATTATGATCTGAACTTGCGTATACTATTGTTGAGCAATTCAGATAACAAAGATGAGCTTCATTGTGTATATAACGAATACTCTCGGTCTGTTGCGGATCAGGGTAAAGAGAAAGATCACTTGCTGTCTGCCATGTACTATATTGCTTGTGGGAAAACGGATGCAGCGGCTGATGAATTGGGCAAACTGGAGAATGACATCAATAAGCTGGATTCCTTTTCTTTTATTCTGTATCATACGACATTGGCAAAAGTCCAGAAAGGACGGGGAGAATATGAAGCAGCATTGGCTACGGTAGAGTTTTACAACAACAGACTGCAGGAGATGAATATCGCAATCCATCAAAAGGATGTTCGCTATATGGAAGAAAGGGCGAGAAATGAGTTGGGGCAACTTAAGTCAAAGCATCGAAATATCATGCTTGTATCCCTTTTGTTTGTTTTTATTGCGTTGGTCGTGATAATAAGTCTTTATTACGTCCGAGTGAAAAAGCAGTTTGACCGTGAACTTAACAATGCTAAAGCTGAATACAACTTCTTGAAAGAAGTTTCAGAGACTGGGCAGTTATATACAGATGATGTGAAACACGCGATTAATGACCGGATCCAGGCACTTCGGCCGTATATTTTTTCTGCAAGACCTCTCACCATCAGAGATACTGATCATTTAAAAAAGACAAGTGAAAAAAGAAAGGATATGTTGGGTGGTATCGGTCTTATTTATGCCGCGACTTACCCAGGATTTGTGTCAAAACTATCTGGCTACGGCCTGACAGTTGAAGAAATTGGACTATGTTGTATGTACGTTTCAGGCTATTCCGCCAAAGAACTTAATCCTCAAAACAATACTTATCAGGCTTATATAGAAAACGTTGCTATCCGGCAGAAACTAGGATTGGATGCTAACGGTATCAAGTTGACAACCTGGCTGAAATCACTATTTGATGCTACCTGTAGCAGTACGTCAACTGCGTCAAAGGAGCACTTACGCAAGAGTTGAGGTCTCCAATAACCGTCCGAGAAACAAAAAAATCGCAAGTCCCAATAGCCATGCGATGTTAATATCGGTAATTACGTAATGTGTAAAAAATAAGTTGCATCAGTTGGCCGGTTTGACGAGGTAGTTCCATTTACCGAGTTCCGGTGCGAATAGGCTTACCTCCCTGTTCCCGGGAAGGGTAATCCGCGGAGTGCTCCCGATGGAAAGAAAAAAGTTCCATCAGGAGCAGAACAAGGCTTTTTTGCTCCCGATGGGCGCAAAATCTTTCCATCGGGAGCACCCGGCGGGAGCGCGTTGTCCGCGAAGACGATGTGGGAGGGCTCACGTTGTCTTCGCGAGTACCTCTTCCCGATGACGTCCCAGTCGATGATCTCCCACAGGGCGGAGAGGTGGGCGTGGCGGCGGCGCCAAGCGGCGGCCGTTGCCTATATTCCGAAATACTCCCGATAGCGGTCGTAAAGGTGTCCGGCCTGGAGGTATGCGCTCTGGGGACTCATGAAGTGGGAGAACTCGAAGGTGATGGCCTTGTCGTAGCCGCAGCGCTTTGCGGCTTCCAGTTTGAGGCGCAGTTTGTCGAACTTGATGGGGAAAAAGCGTATGGGCATGTCCCTGTCGAAGCTTTCGGCGTTGGTCCAGCACTGCATGCCGTAGCGGTCGGCCAGTTTCTTGTTCACGGAGAAGAAGGCGTCGAGCTCGTCGTAGTCTATGTGGCCGTCCTGGAAGGCGCAGGCGTCCACGTATTCATGGATGCCGTCGAAAATCTCGTTCCACTCCCTTTCGTGCTGCTCTATGCCTACGGCCTGCTCCTTGGTGAGGTTGCCTCCGGCGGCGTCCACGGCCTTCTTGCCGTCTATCCAGGGGGAGATGAAAGTGGGAAGGCCGCCCGAGACCTCCTTGCACTGGCGTCCCATGGTGCGGAAGCTCTCTATGGCCCCCTTGGTGGCGCGGGAGATTTCTCCTGAGATGTACCAGCCGCCGAAGCTGCTGTACTTGGAGCCGTAGCGTTCCCAGATCTCATCTATCACGAATTTGTTGGCCTCCACCTCGTAGCTCATGTCACCGGTGTCCCAGTATTTGCCCGAGTCGTAAAGGCCCAGCCAGAACTTCATGCCGTATTTCTGCGCGAGGCGGCAGAACATGTCGATAAGGTCCATGGAGGGCATGTAGCAGCCCTTCTTGAGAAGGTAGGGGCTGGGGTAGGTGATGAATTTGCGGTAACCGCAGCGGATGTCTATCACGGTGTCGATGCCCATGGCCTTCATGTAGCGGAAGTCGCGGTCCCACTCCTTCTCCCCCCAGTTCTGGTGCGGGATGTCGTGGGAGATCTCATCGAGGAAGGTGCCGGTAATCGGCAGCGCGTTGGCTTTGGGCACTATGAGCGTGCTCTCCACCGAGCCGTCAAGTCCGATTCCCCATTTGTCTTCGCTTCCGGAAGGCTTGCATCCTGCGGCCAGGATAGGCGCTGCGGCTGCGGCAAGGACGCCTTTTTTCAAAAATTCTCTGCGGTTTTCCATGTATTTGCTTTGTTTGATTGTTGTTTGCCAAACAGCAGGTGGTGCTTTGCAAGGAGCGAGGCTCCTATGGCCCCGGCCTTTTCGCCGAGCTTCGACACCTTGATTACTGTGTCGCTGTTGACGAGGTTGAGGGAGAGCTTGTTCACGCTGCTCCGGAGCGGCGGCATGAGGTATTTTTCGGTTACGGATAGCCTGCCTCCTATCACCACTATGTCCGGGTTGAATATATTGATGAGGCCGGAAACGGCACGGCCGAGCGTCGCCCCTGTCTCTTCCAGGCATTCTATGCACAGGACGTCTTCGCTGCGCACCGCCTCCAGTATGTCGTCCAGGGTGAGATCGTCCCCCTTGCCCGAGAGGACCGACGCCCACCCCTGCGCCAGTTTCTCCTTGACAAGCCTGTGGAGGGCGCTCCCGGAGGCTCCGGTTTCCAGGCATCCTATCTTGCCGCAACGGCAGGGGATATTGTTGTCCAGAAGGGGGAAATGGCCGACTTCACCGGAAAATCCGGACTTGCCGTAGTACAGCCTTCCGTCCATCACCATGCCCATGCCAAGACCCCACCCGACGTTGAGGAAAAGGATGTCCCCTTCCGCTCCGGGAAGGCTGCTCATGTATTCGCCCCAGGCCATGGCGCGGGAGTCGTTGTCTATTATGACGCTCCCGCCGAATCCATCTTCCAGAAGCTTGCGTATGGGTTTTTCGTCGCTTATGAAATAGGAGTAGCTGTAGCCTGTGAGCCTGTTCACCCGCCCGGTAAGGTCCACCCCGTAGCCGGCGACCTTGGACGGATCCAGCCCCATCGCGTAGCTGATGCAGTGTTTTACTGCACGGCACATTTCCGCGACCGATTCCTCCGTCCTTTCAAGGCGGAAGGGGATGAGCTCGACGTCATTTACAAGATTGCCGGGAAAATCCGTCACCGCAACGCGCAGGTGTTCCTGCTCCACATGCACCCCCACGAAATAGCCCACGGCAGGGTTGAGGCCGAAAACGCTTGCGCGCCTTCCTCCGGAAGATCCGCTTTTCCCGAGGTCCACCAGATAGCCGTCCTGGACCATCTCGGATACAATGCGGGTCACTTTGGGGATGCTAGTGCCCAGGATTTCGGCAAGGCCGCTTATGCTGCAGCCCTGGCGGCCGGAAAGCAGCAACAGAATGGCGCTTTTTTCCGTGGCGTAGTGGCCCTGGATATTTTGGGAGATGCCGGTCATCATGAGTTCGGTTTCCGGCAAATGTAGTCAGTAAAACTTAAAAATGCAAGAACTTTTTAATAAATCGTTAAAAAGCTACTGAGTCTTTTTGAAATAATATAGATAAGTTTTGCGCTGTTTCGTTTTATTTTATATATTTGTTGCAATAACAGAGAACATTTTAATGACCACATGGCTGAAATTGATTTTGCCGAAATAGCCCGGCGCTACCACAACGAATTATACGAAAGGGTTTTACCATTCTGGCTGGAGAAGTCCCAGGACAAGGAATACGGCGGGTACTTCACCTGCCTCGGCCGCGACGGCAGCGTCTTCGACACCGACAAGTTCGTATGGCTGCAGGGCAGGGAAGTGTGGATGTTCGCCATGCTTTACAATAAAGTGGAGAAAAATCCCGCCTGGCTGGAGTGCGCAACCCAGGGCGCCCGCTTCCTGGAGAAGTACGGCCACGACGGCAACTACGACTTCTATTTTTCCCTCACCCGCGAGGGCAAACCCATAATCGCCCCCTACAACATCTTCTCCAACACCTTCGCCTGCATGGCCTTCGCCCAGTTGGCCGTCGCCACGGGTGATGAGCATTGGGCCGATATAGCCAGGAAGACCTTCCAGCGCATCCTGGAGCGCCGTTCCAATCCCAAGGGCAAGTGGAGCAAGGCGGTGCCCGGTACACGTCCCATGAAGGATTTCGCCCTTCCCATGATCATCTGCAACATGGCCCTGGAAGTGGAGCCCATCATCGAAGACAAGGCCCTGCTGGACAAGACCATAGAGGAAGCCCTCCACGAGGTCTTCGACGTCTTTTACCAGCCCGACCTCGGCGTGATGGTGGAGAACCTGGCCCCGGACGGCTCGCTGGTGGACTGCTTCGAGGGCCGCCGCATCAACCCCGGCCACGACCTGGAGGCCCTCTGGTTCATGATGAACCTCGGCATAAGGCTCCACAGGCAAGACATCATCGACAAGAGCATGGAGATTGCCCTCCGCGTGATTGACTACGGCTGGGACAAGGAGTACGGCGGCATCTTCTATTTCATGGACCGCAAGGGCTGTCCCACCCAGGAGCTGGAGTGGGACCAGAAGCTATGGTGGGTTCATCTGGAGAGCGCGATATGCATGATAAAGGGCTATCAGCTCACCGGAAACGAGAAAGCCCTGGAGTGGTTCGAAAAGCTCGACAAATACCTCTGGGAGCACTTCCGGGACCCTGAGTATCCCGAGTGGTTCGGCTATCTGAACCGCCGCGGCGAGGTGCTTCTGCCCCTCAAGGGCGGCAAGTGGAAGGGCTGCTTCCACGTACCCCGCGGGCTCTACCAGATAGGGACGATTTTGGAAGAAATAGCATCTAAGCAGTAACGATATATGAAAACTGTAAGCAGAATGTTGTGCGTAGCCGTGGCGGCTCTATTGCTGAGCCTGTCGCCGGCCTTTGCGCAAAAGACCGCAAGGGGTTCCGTGACGGATCCCCAGGGCCAGCCGCTTCCCGGCGTCACCGTGCTAATCCAGGGCACGACGACGGGCACTATCACCGGCGCCGACGGCAGCTGGACTCTCTCCGTGCCCGACGGCGCAGTCCTGGAGTTCGCATCCCTGGGCCTTGTTACCGTCACCCGCACCTACCGGGGCGAATCCAGCATAAACGTAGTACTCGAAGAGGATACGCTCTTCCTCGACGACGTCGTGGTGGTGGGCTACGGCACCGCCAGGAAAGAAACCCTCACGGCGGCGGTGAGCGCCATCAAGGGCGACGAACTCCTCAAGTCGCCCTCAACCAACGTTTCGCAGGTCCTCGCCGGCAAGCTCTCCGGCATCTCCTCGGTCCAGGAATCCGGCGAACCGGGCCTCGACCAGGCCTCGCTGCGAATCCGCGGCTCCGTGTACGGCGTAGCCTACGTGGTGGACGGCTTCCCGGTGGATAACATCAACGACATCGACCCCGCCGACATCGAGAGCATCTCCGTCCTCAAGGACGGCGCCTCGGCGGCGGTGTACGGCCTCAAGGCCGCCGGCGGCGTGATTGTCATCACCACCAAGAAGGGCGACAAAGGCGACACCCGCATCTCCTACAACGGCTCCGTGGGCGCCTCCATGAACGCTAACTTTCCCCGGTTCATGAACGGACCGCAGTTCGCGTACTATTACAATCTGGCCCAGATGATGGACCAGCTGTCCAGCGGCGCCATCGCTTCCGAGGCCGAATATGTGCCATATTACACACGGCAGAACGTGGAGGACATGCTCAACGGCGACCCCACCGACGGCTGGGACAACATAGACTACACCAAGCGCGTGTTCGGCACTGGCATCACCCAGAAACACAACGTCACGGTGCAGGGCGGAGACGACAGGAACCGCTACTTCGTGTCCGGCGGTTACCTGGGGCAGAAAGGCAACATCGACGGCTACAACTACAGGCGTTTCAATGTCCGTATGAACCTGGAGTCCCGCATCGCAAAGCATCTTGTGTTCAATACCGGCCTCAGCGGCGTGCTGGGCCTCAGGCAGACGCCGCGTTTCCTTTCCGGCGGCTCTGACAGTGATGCCGATTACGAAGTGGGCTGGTTCTCCATCGCGCACCAGGTAATCGGCATGTATCCTTTCCTGCCGGAGAAGTACGGCGACTATTACACCGGCGCCATCGCCGACAACCAGGCCTTCCCGAACAGCCCGCTGGCGGCGCTCTACCAGAGCGGCACCAAGAACCACCGCAGCTTCCAGGGGACGCTCAATGCCGGCCTTACCTGGGAGATTCCCTGGGTGAAGGGCCTGCAGGCCAAGGTAAGCGGCTCCTACGATTACGCCGACACCTATAGCAAGAACCTGGATACCCCTTATTATGTAGTGGTCCGCCGCCGCATGGAAGACGGAACCTGGGGCTGGACAGCACCCATGGTAGATGTGAACGGCGCCTCCGACGGCAACAAGGTAGGGGAGGGTTCCTACTACACCCAGACCATTACCGGTCAGGCAAGCGTCTCTTATGCCAATACGTTTGCAAAGCACAGCGTGGATGCGCTTGTCCTGGCGGAAGTCCGTGATTTCCAGACCAACAACCTGAGCGCCTACGTGAAGAACGTTCCTTTTGCCCTGCTCCCCGAACTGAGCAGGGGTACGCCCACGGCCAACCCCGTGATAGGCTCCAGCGATGCATCCCGCAGCGCCGGTTTCGTGGGCCGCGTCCGCTATAACTACGACGAACGTTATCTTGCCGAGTTCACCGGCCGCTACGACGGCTCTTACAAATTTGCGGGTGTGACGAATACCCGCTGGGGATTCTTCCCTTCGGCCTCCATCGGTTGGAACCTTGCCAAGGAATCCTTCATGCAAGGCGCTTCCGGTGTGCTGGACAACTTGAAAATCCGCGGCTCCGTGGGCCTGCTGGGCAACGACGGCGTAAGCGCTTTCATGTTCCTGAGCAAATACAGTCCCGCAGGCAAAGTCGTTTACCCCGGTAGTGCCGCAGTCCCCGCCTATTACACCTCCGGCGTCCCCAACAAGGACCTGACCTGGGAAAAGACGCTCTCCTACAACGTCGGTACCGACTTCTCCCTCTGGGGCGGCCTGCTGGGCGGCGAGATTGACGCTTTCTATAATTACACCTACGACATACTTACCTGGAACAGCGGCGGCAAGCCTTCTTCCATGGGCGGTTATTATCCTACCTATGTGAACGGGAATTCCATCGACAGCAAGGGTATCGATGTGCTCATCACCCATAAGAACCGCTTCAACCTGGGCGGAACGCCTTTCTTCTATGAAGTCGGCGCTACGGTCACTTATTCCAAGACCCGCTGGCTCAAGTATCTGGACGAACCCAACGTCCCCGAGTGGCAGAAAGTGACCGGAACCACCTACGGTTCCCATTGGGGCTGGCTGGCCGAGGGCCTGTACCGGAGCGAGGAAGAGATTGACAACAGCGCCTGGTACGGCACCCGTCCCAACATCGGCGACATCAAATACACCGACCTCAACGGCGACGGCGAAATCAGCTGGCAGGACCGCGGCATCTTCGGCAAGAGCAACCGGCCGGAACTCACCTACGGCCTGAATTTCAACATGGGCTGGAACGGATTTGACATGAACCTCCAGTTTACCGGCGGCTCCCTCTTCCAGGTATCCATGACAGGTACGTACTTCAACGAAAACGACGACGACACCATCTGGACCAAGACCTTCAAGGAGGGCGGCAACTCCCCGCTCTTCCTGGTGGAGAACGCCTATAGCCTGGACAATCCGGACGGCACCTTCCCGCGCCTTACCCTGGGAACGGCCGGCCACGGCGGCGACAACGGCCTCAGCTCCAGCTTCTGGTGGAAAGACGGCACATACGTGCGCCTGAAAACGGCGCAGATCGGTTATACGCTTCCGGACAATATCACCCGGCGCTTCGGCGTACACACTCTCCGCATATTCGTGGAGGGCAACAACCTCTTCACCCTGGACGGCCTTCCGGACGGGATTGACCCGGAATCCCCGGGCGTGAACAACGGATATTATCCGCAGCAGCGCAATATCATGGGCGGCATCAGCATCACACTCTAAAAGAATGGCCTTATGAAAAAGATTGTATTGATTCTTTCACTCGCAGGCGTTCTTTCCGCCTGTAACGGGTTCCTGGACATGACACCCAGGGACAGCATTTCCGACAAGGTCATGTGGGCCAATACGGAAAGTGCCGAATATGCCGTAAACAGCATATACTCATACGCTTACGATATTTATGCCAGCTGGCCCAGCGCCGTGGGCATGACGGAGGCCTTCACCGACGAGTTCAAGTACGGTTCGTATGTCAACTTCGCCTATTGCCTCATTCCCAGCCAGGTGGCCTATGGCGGCACCAACCTCACCAACAGCTTCGTGGATGTGTACCTGGGCTGCTGGGACTCCCTGTACGACGCCATCCGCCGTACCAACGAAGCCATTTCCAACCTGCACACGTTGGGAACAGCCCTTCCGCAGGCCGACAAGGACAGGCTGGAAGGCGAGCTGCGACTGATGCGCGGCTGGCTCTACTTCGAACTTGTCAAGCGTTACAAGGATGTAATCATCTATGATGAAGACCTTACGCAGATTGCAGTGGACAAGGAGCTCTCCACGGAGGCCAAAGGATGGGAGTTCATTGCCGGCGACCTGAATTACGCCGTTTCGGTATTGCCCGAAAAAGCAGCGGCGAAGGGACGGCTGGACAAAGGCGTGGCGCTTGCACTCATTACCCGTGCCATGCTGTATGCCGGTGACTACGATGCCGTAATTGAAGCAGCCGATTCCCTGGAGGAATTGGGGTATGCCCTGATGCCCGACTATGCCGCGGCATTTACCACCCCCATCCAGTCAGGTAATACGGAGGCCATACTGCAATACAGTTTCTCGTATGCCGACAACGTGACTCACGAGTTTGACTTCTATTACGCCCCCGGCGGAGACTACAAGCTGGTGGGACAGCAGGGAGGCGGCTACGGTACTCCCACCCAGGAGATGGTGGAAAGCTATGAACTGGCCGCCGGCGGTTTCCCGGATTGGACGCCCTGGCATAGTTCCACTACTGCGGAACCTCCTTACGCACAGCTGGAACCTCGTTTCCATGCCACCATCCTGTATAACGGCTCATCCTGGAAAAAACGGAAGATAGAGCCCTTCGTGGGCGGTACGGACGGCTGGTGCCAATGGGCCAAGGAACCGCAGCCCCAGGGCCGCACCACCACCGGTTACTATCTGCGCAAATTCGTTGACGAAACGCACGACCTGTCACAGCGCTCGCAGAGCACCCAGCATTTCATCCTGCTCCGCTATGGCGAAGTGCTGCTGAACAAGGCCGAGGCCAGTTTCCGTAAAGGTGATACGCAGGCAGCCAATGACGCCGTAAAGGCCGTCCGCTCCCGTGTCGGCCTCCCGTATTCCAACAAGAGCGGGGATGCCCTTTGGCAGGCCATCCGCCAGGAGCGCCGCATAGAACTGGCCTTTGAAGGACAATGGTATTGGGACCTCCGCCGCTGGGGAGACGCCGTGGAAAACTATCCTGTAGGGCTTAACAACTATCAGGTGCACGGCCTCAAGATTGAACCGACGGCAGTGGAAGGCCAGTACCTCTATACCTATGTTTCGGTGGATGACAAGGACCGCAACTTCCCGCAGAAGATGCTCAACCGCTTCCCGCTTCCCGACAGCGAACTCAATTCGAACGCCTCGGTGAAGCAGTACCCCGAATGGAACTGATGTCATTCTGAACGAAGTGAAGAATCTGTTATGAAAAGAATAACCTATTTGTTTTTGGCCATCCTGGCAGTCAGCGTGTCCGCCTGCCACGAGCCCGAATATGTCAAGCCCACCGCCGAAAGACAGGGTATAACTTCATTGGTCGCATACTTTGCATTCGGCCCTTATGAAGGACAGGAAATGGGACGTCTGGAAATCTCGGATCCGGAAGCGGAACGCTATGTGATACCGGTCCCCTGGTATTTCCCCGAGACATCCGACGACATTACGACGCCTTACATGACCAAGGTGCGTGTACGCGCTTCCCTGCAGGCCAACTGCAAGATTGAACCGCCGCTCACGGTCCTTGACCTTACGGAAGAAAATGTTTATACCTATACGGACGCGACCGGCGCCTCCCGGAACATCATTATCACGGGCGAGCGTGTGAAATCCAACAAATGCGAGCTCGTCAGTTTCACCCTCAAGCGCCCCACCCTCAACGGCGTCATCGACAAGGCGTCAAAGAGTGTTTCGCTTATAACTGCAAACGATCTTTCCATGGCGGAGGCAAGCGTGACGCTTTCCGCCCATGCCAGCATTTCTCCCGATCCGGGCGAGCCGCACAATTACAACGACGGTTTCACCTTTACGGTAACTGCCGATGACGGTGTCAGCACGGCAGACTACTACGTGATCAAGAATGTGCCCGAAAAGATTGATTACGGCATCAATGCAACCAGCGCCGAGAAGCTGTTCAACCTGGATCCTTCCACCGGCCTTGGCCTCCCTGCATACAATACCGTGGCCAACGTATCCCTCGCGGTGCTGGAATCGAACCTTATCGTAAATATGGGTGACGGCTCCGCTCCGAGGTATTACAACAAGATTATGGGCACTTCCGGCGGTACCATAAAGATCGGCGGCGCCGTCCCTACCGGAGCCATCGCCTCCGATGAACAGGATCACCTCCTGATATGCAACCTGGCGGAAGCCGGTGAAGTTTTCAATATCTGGAAAACCTCCTCCGTGGACCAGGCGCCCGAGCTGCTTCTTTCCTTCACGAACGATCAGGACATTCAGCTTGGCCTGGAGATGAAGGTGATAGGCAACATAGAAGACGAGGCCGTCATTTCCGTCACATATCCCGGACTTGCAGGCGTGACCACCAGCGGCCGATTCCGCGCCATCCATATCGTCGGAGGATCGGTCGTTTCCAATGAAATGATTGATTTGTTTGCGGCGCAGGGCTTCTTCTGGGGCTCCGGCCCTGCCAACAGTACCTGTATTGTCGCCGGCTCTCCTTCCATGGACGCCGGTTGGTACAGCTGCAAATACTCCGATAACACGCTGACATGGTTCAAGCCCGATCTGAGCATCGGCAGCGCCATCCCCGGCGAAGGCGTCGGTGAAAGCGAAGACGCCCCCGGCGGCGGCTATTACGTAAACGGAAACGTGGACCCGAACAACCTGGACAGCAAGTGCTTCAATAACGCTCGTTATCTCTTGCTCTTCGTCTCCAACCACTTCCCCAAATGGTGGCCCGGACCGCAGCTGTATGTGTACGACATTACCAACGGCTCGCTGAGCGGCCGCATCTACAATTCGCCTCAGCTTGCCTTCTCTGTACCCTTCATGTACAACGAGCAGTATCAGACCGGCTCGAATGACGGCAACGGGGCATGCGCGGACGCCATCCTTGCCCCTTCCGCCGACGGTTATGTCCTTTACATCTACTATTACGACCATTTCTCCGGAATGATCGGCGGTTACAGTCTGGATTGCATTAAACGATGAAAAGATACTTTTTATTGGCATTCATGTGCGTGACGGTCTCCTGTTCCAGGGCCGCCAGCACGGACATGCCCGAATGGCGCTGGCCCGACCCCGTCGAGCCCGAAGCCCCCGAAGTTGTAGAGACGCATCCTGCCATCGTGGCGCAGGGCTGGACCAATGTGACGGCGTCTTATACGGCGGTTCCGGAAGGCATCGCCATATACAGGAGCCCCGCACAGCTGGGCGGTCAGAAAGCCGTTGCCTATATCGCCGTGGCGGACCTCACGAAGATAAGCTGGGACGTCAGGGCTATTGACGACCCCGACATCAGCGGCACGACCGAATCGCTGAAGACTCCTTCCGAGTTCTATAAGGAGACGGCGGCCCCGGTTATCGTCAACGGAGGTTATTTCTTCTCCGAAGGAGGGAAGAACTACAATGCGTCGGTTGCCGTCAGCGGCGGCCGCACATACGGCGTCAATATCAACTACGCGTCCATGGACTGGGTTACCATGTACTATCCCACTCGCGGAGTTTTCTACCAGAATGAGAATGAGCCCCGCGTGGGCTGGACGTATTGGAGCGGCGGAGCCAAGCACTATCTCTACAGTGAACCCGCCAAAAACTCCTGGGAGAACGACCCTTTGCAGGTGCCGGACGCCTCGTTCCCGGCTGCGGCCGTGGATTTTGCCCCGCAGACCGCCATCGGCGGAGGACCGGTTCTCATCCAGGGAGGAAATATCGTGAATACCTGGAAGGAGGAAATGCTGTATGGCGACGGCGCCGATGACAAGATGCCCGAGGATCGCCATCCCCGGACGGCCATCGGCTTCACGGCCGACAAGTGCATGATTCTGTTCGTGTGCGAAGGACGCGGCATGACCGAAGGGGTGGCCGGTATGAGTTTCGCCGAAGAAGCGGAACTGATGAAGGCCCTGGGCTGCACCGAGGCCCTGAATCTGGACGGCGGCGGCTCCTCATGCCTGCTGGTCCAGGGACAGGAAACAATCAAGGTCTCCGACGGCTCGCAGCGCCCCGTCGCTTCCGTGGTGATGCTTAAGACAAAATGAGAAAACTGACGCTCATACTCGCTTCGTTGGCATTGCTCTCCGCCTGCGTGACGGAGGACTCGCATGATTACAAATGGCGGGACGCCTGGAACGGACCGGAGTCACCGGAGGAACCGGACGGACCTTCAGGCCCCGGGCTTCCGGAAATCCAGGGGAAGCCCCGCTATGTGTGGGTGGACGCCGCAGCCAATTTCCAGTACTATGCCAACGACGCCGCCTATATCGCCGAGGATTGCCGTCGTATTGCCGACATGGGGTTTACGGACGTTATCGTGGATGTCCGGCCCACCACCGGCGACGTGCTTTTCTCCTCGGCGGTCGCACCGGCCTGTCTCAAGGAGGCCGCCTGGGTCAACGGGCGTTACAAATATGTGGAGCGAACGGCGACGTTCGACTATCTGGCCACTTTTATCCAGGCCGGCCATGCTGCCGGGTTGAGGGTTAATGCGGCCATCAATACCATGGTCGGCGGCTACAAGTCGTCCCTCGGTACGGTCGGCATGCTCTACGACAGACCGGAACGCAGGTCCTGGTGCTCCGTCGATAATCTATCGTCGGGGCTGACAAACGCCATGGACGACCCGGACAACGGCCCCCGTTTCCTGGATCCCGCCAATCCGCAGGTGCAGGAGTTCCTGCTCACCCTGCTGGGAGAGCTGGCTGCGTACGAAGGCCTGGACGGCATTGTCCTTGACCGGTGCCGCTACGACGACAACAATCTGGATGCAGGTTATACCGATGCCGCAAAGGAGGCTTTTACCACCTACCTGGGCGACGAGCCTTCTTCATGGCCCGTTATTCCGAGGGGACAGACCTACATCTCCAACCCCACCGGCCTTCAGAAAAACTGGCTCACCTTCCGCTGCAAGATTATCCACGACTTCGTGGAGAAAGCGGCCGGCAAGGTGCATGAGGTGAATCCGGATGTTCGTTTCGGCGTCTATGTCGGCGCCTGGTTCAGCGAATACTATCGTTCCGGTGTAAACTGGTCCAGTTCCAGATACGAGCTCAAGAAGAACGAATCCTCTTACAAATGGGTTCCGAACAACTACCAGAAAACGGGCTTCGGAGACTTGCTGGACTTCATTTTCCTTGGCGCTTATGCAGGGACCGGCGATGTGCATGGCTCTACGGAATGGACCATGGAAGGCTTTGCAAAACTTGGGGCGAAACGCCTGTGCGGAGATGTTCCGTTTGCCGCCGGTCCGGATATCGGCAACGGCAGCGGTTTCGAGAACGGACATCAGGAAGGCCTGATTCCCGATATCGTGGCCGCCATGATGGCCAATTCCGACGGACTTTTCATTTTCGACCTTTGCCACATACGCATGTATGATTATTGGGAGGCATTCAAAACAGGAATAGATCAATATTTGTCAACTCTTAATTAACCATTTAACTATTAACATTATGAAACGTTTTTTGTTGTTAGCTTCGTTGCTGGTCGCGGCTCTGGCCGTATCCTGCGAGAAGGTCCCGGAAGATAGTGTGACACTCTCTTCCGACGCAGCGGTAAGCATTTCCCAGGAGGGAGATGTTGTTTCCATCAAATTCAATTCTTCCGTGCCGTGGGAGGCAAAATCTTCCGAGTCCTGGCTTACTGTATCTCCCGCCAGCGGAGATGCCGGAGACTGCACCGTCAAGGCTTCTGCGCTCAAGAATGAGACGACCGACAGCCGTTCCGCTACGGTTACCATTACCGCAGGAACCAAGACTGCCGTGGTTACCGTTACCCAGGGACAGCTGGATGCCATGAATCTTGATGCGGTTGATTATACAGTTCCCGCAGAAGGCGGTGTCCTGGAAATCCCCGTCAGCGCCAATGTCGATTACGAAGTGGTGATTCCGGAGGCGGTTGACTGGATTACCGCCACCACCACCAAGGGTATGGTGGACAGCAAAATCGTGCTGACGGTCGCCGAGACACATGAGTATGTCCAGGATCCTGAAACCTGGGCGATACTCGAAAATGTCATCGGACGTACTGCCAAGATTACCGTCAAGGCGGGCGGGATCGAGAAAGAAGTAACCGTCGGCCAGATAGCTTTTGTCCCTTATTTTGAGTACGAAGGCGACTGGGCCGGCCTGCAGTGGAGCTTCTATGCCGGCGTTCCCGTTACCTTCCCTCAGGAAGGCGGAACCTTCGTAATCAACATCAGTACGAATATCGGCTGGCGCGCCTACATGTCAGTTTACGATGCTTCCATCGATGCCGGCGTGGATATCATGGACAACGGCTGGTGCAAGCTGGCATTTGATACGGCGGCCTCTACTGTAACCCTCACCATGCAGCCCAACGACTCTTACTTCCCCCGCGAGGATTATCTGTACGCCGTGGGTATCATCGATGGAGCTGAAGACGGCAATTTCGGCGGCCTTGGCTGGTTCCAGCAGGAAGGCGTTGCAGTTGAAGGCGCCGCCGCCGCACTCGAATGGAGCAAGACGCTTGCAGAGCTCAACATTCCTGCCGCTTACAACCGTCTGGCCTACACAGCTACGGGAGCCCTCCTGATTTCCGACGGTGAAAAGGTTCACGCCATCAGCCCTGCCGACGGCACCTACTGGAAGGCCATCACCTATCCCGGCATTACCCCTACCTCCATCTGCAGCGACGATGCCGGCAATATCATTGTCATGCCTGATGTAAGCGCCGACATGGACTGGAATTCCATGACGCTCACCAGCGGAACCGAGCTTACCATCTTCTACACCGCCGACCCCAACAAGATTGAGAATTCCATCAAGGTGGAGAACAAGGATTACGGAACCGTCGGCGGTCTGCGCGTACGCGGCAATCTGGCGGAGAAAGCCGTTATTACCGGTGTGGCAGGCGGATCCGCCTGCTGGTTCGGTTATGACATCCAGAACTATTCCGCAGTTTCCAATTATTACGGCACCCAGAACCAGGGCCCCGGTCCCGGAGTCAATGTTTTCTGGACTCCTGAAACAGCTGCCGCCATCTCTTTGGGCACCTCTCTGCACGAAGGCGTCCTGTTCCGCGGCTATGACGGTCTTGAGAGTCTCTGCTATCTGGCCGATGCCTATACTCCCAACTGGGCGGTCCCTTATGATTGGAAACTCATTTCCAATGCCGGAAGCGGCGGCAACGACAACCAGAACAACCTTGCTTTGGTGGATTACAAAGGCAAGCGCATTCTCGCCTACACCCAGGGCTTCCACTTCGACTACTCCAGCAATGCAAGCATTTATGTCATGGATGCGACCGACATCAATGACGTAAAGCCGCTCGTCACCATCAATCCTGCCGCCGATATCGAGATTCCCGCTGATTTCCTGTGGCAGAACAGTGCCGACGTACTGCTCCATCCCGCCGAAGACGCGCTGGAACTCTTCGTCATCAATTCCGGCAGGGGAATTGTCGCCAAATATAAAATTGCCATCGGCGAGTAATAGACTTCAGTAATTTCTCCTCATGCGCCGGCCCCCAGTGACCGGCGCTTTTTGTATTTAAGGCCGATTATTGCTAAATTGGCAAAATGAAACGTAGATCATTCCTCAAAGGGGCCGCGATTGCTGCGGCGGGTATTGCAGCCGCCCCCGTGCTTGAAGCCTGCTCACGCGGCACCTCCGGGCCGGATTCCCGTATCGCCGGGAACTTCCATTACGGCCCCGACGGCACTTTTACGGTGCTTCAGTTCACCGATACCCATTACATCAAAGGGGACCCGCGAAGCGCCAGGGCCCTTGACTGCGAGAAGGAGTCTCTCGCCGCCGTGAGGCCGGACCTTGTGATACACACGGGGGACATTGTCTATGGAAGTCCCGATATCGAAAGCGCCCTGGAGATACTCCGCCCACTGTCTGACAGCGGCATCCCCTGGGCGGTGGCCCTGGGCAACCACGACGCCCAGTTCGGGAGCACCCGGGAGGACATATTTGCTGCTGTCCGTACGCTTCCCGGATGTGTGAACCTGCCGCCAAAAGAGGGCGTGTACGGCTGTTCCAACGACGTCCTCACCCTCTCCGGAGCTGGCGGGGTGGATCGGGTGTTCTACCTTTTCGACTCCATGGACGCGGTGGCGCTTGAGGGTGTGAAACATTGCTACGATTACATCCGCCACAATCAGATAGGGTGGTACCGTGCGCACAGCGAACGCTTCACCCGCGAAAACGACGGTGCCCCCGTGCCTTCCGTTGCGTTTTTCCACATACCGCTACGCGAACTCGAGGATGCGCTCGCCGCCGGGGTGCAGCCCGTTTGCGGAACAAACGGGGAACCTCCGTGCCCGTCGAAGCTCAATTCTGGCCTTTTGGCGCAGTTCATTGAAATGGGGGACGTGAAGGCAATCGTAACGGGCCACGACCACGACTGCGACTACATCCTACAATATCGCGGAGTCAATTTCATCTACGGGCGGTTTTCCGGATGTGACACCGTGTATAATCACCTGGGTCCGGACGGATACATCCCTTCCGATACCCATACAGTGCCCGGGACCGTTTCCGGCTGCCGCGTTTTCAGATTCAGCAAAGGGGAGCCCGGCTTCCGCACCTGGGTGCGGCTCCAGGGCGGGGCTGTCCAGCAAGAAATGACTTTATAAATGAGTTCCCAGCCTCCGCTAGATCTTCAACTTGATACCCGCCTTTGTGAGCCCCCATGCGCAGCCTATGTAAACGGCGGCCATGAGGGAGCATTTCGCTACGCCCACCCAGCCGGTGAGCCAGGGAGCCGGCGTGGGATTCACCGCCACCCAGAGCGCAATGAAGAGGTAGGGAATCATATATACGGTAAGTGTGGCGGTGCCGGCGGGGGCGATGGGTTTGAACCATCCCGTCCATCCCTTCCTCTCCAGGAAGCGGAGAAGGGTGTAGAGCGCCACCGATATTGCCGTTACAAAAAGGCACCAGGGGAGAGTCCCGAGGTTCTTGGATATGATCCAACCGGTGTGTGACGCCATTCCGAGAACCGTGAGAACGGCGGCCGCTGCGGCTCCGAGGCCTATTCGTATCGCTGGAGTGTGGTCTTTGAGCGCCCAGTCCGCGAGCGTGAGCATCATGCCGCCCAGACCCATCACGGCGCCGTAGCATTTTCCGAGCTGGATGGCGTTTGCAAAGTCGGAAAGGATGCTGTGGCCAATCCAGAGGCTGCCGTCGCGCATGGGGACGAAGCTCAGATTGGTAAAGCACACGGCCGTCCAGAGGAGAGGGATTATCCACTTCCTTTCCCGGCACAGCAGATAGGCTACGGCGCAGAAGAGGTACATCCAGCCAATCTGCCCCAGGATGCCCCACCAGAGGCCCTCGAAGAGGGCTCCGTCGTCGGAGCGGTAACAGACGGCAAGCGCTGCGAGGAGCACCCCTCCGGCAATCCTGAGCCACTTTGCGGGCTTCCAGTCCCTGGGGTACTGGTTCCAGCACAGGAAGAACCCCACGACCATCAGCAATACCCACAGCGCGCGGTTCCCCTCCATGGGGCGGGATTCCTGGTTGCAGATGAAGGCTCCCATCACGAGAAGCGCGAATGTGCGGCTGATGATGTGGACGAGGGTGCTTTCGGTGCTGTATCCCTTTTCGCGTCTCCGCTCCAGGGCGTAGGGAATCGACATTCCCATTGCAAAGAGGAACATGGGGAATACGAGGTCCGACAGGCCCATGCCGTCTTCCAGAGTGTCGAAATGCTCCAGGAAGTGGGGCACGTCGAATACCTTCCAGAATTCGTTTACGAATACCATGAGGACCATCGTGAGGCCCCTGAAGATGTCTATCGCCAGATTTCTTTTCATTGCTCAGGTGTATTTACCCAGGTTTCGTTCGCCCAGCCGACGCTACGGCCCGTTCCGCGGACTTCTCCTGTTACGCCCTTCTCCTGCAATTCCCTGAAGCCCGGATCCGAGGGCTTGAGGTCCAGGAAGGGGAGAAGGTAGCAGCCGTGGTCCAGAAGCACTTCCTGCACCTCGGAGGCGGGCACTTCCGAAGGATGCCTGCCGCTCTTTATGGCTATTGCCGCAAGTGCTCCTGCCGCCTGCCCGAGGCCCGTCACTACGGGCTGAAGACGGGTGGCGCCGTTCATCTCCCAGCTCACGGAGATGTTTTTCTCCGCAAGGAGAAGGTCTTCCACCCCCACGGGGACAAGCACTCCCATGGGGACGCTGAAGGAGGGTATCTTCCCGTACCAGAGGTGCGAGAGCTCCTCCCGGCGGGGATTTTGGTTGTGGTGATGGTCCACGGGGTAGTCTCCCACCGCGACGGCGCGGGTGTAGAGGTCGTATCCGTACGGATTCTTTGCGGCGGCCAGGGTCATGGTGTCCTTCCCCGCAAAGCGGCGCGATTCCCTGTAGTAGGGGTAGAACGGCAGCCCGTCCTCAGAAGGGAAGACGTCGTCGGCGATGCCGAGGTTCCTGTAGCCCAGCTCCGTCTGAAGGTAGTATATGTATCCCAGGGTGCGGTTTTTGGCCTGCCGGTAAACCTCTTCCTGCGGCATGTCCAGGTAGTCCAGGAAGATGTCGTTGCCGCCCTGGGGCCAGTTGAGCATGATATGGCCGTCCGGAAGGGCTCCGTAGGTGAGCGTCATGTCGGCGGGCCAGGTGTCGCAGCAGCTGCGGTACAGCTCCGGATTGTATCCTTCCGGCTCTTCCATCGTCATGTCCTGGTCGTAATACTTCACGACGGCCACGTAGGTCATGTCCTGGAGCGAGACGCGGTCCCGGAGCTCCTGCGCTCCCACCCCGAGGGCGACGTCCCCGAGCTCGGTCCCGTCGATGAGGATGCGGGCCCTTACGGGCGGGCCGTCGCCAAGGCGCAGGCGCCACCCCCGGCCGTCTTCCCTCTGAATCTCCTTGCAACTGCCGGTCCTTACTTCCACGCCGGCTTCCCGGGCCATGTTGCCGAGTACTTCGGCCCCCACGGCGGGATTGAATAGGATGTTGGATACCCAGCCGGACTTGAGGGCCTCATAGCCGCCGTAACGGGATGCCAGTGAATCGGTGAATTCCCCGAAGATGCCGCCCCGGAGGCTGTAGTTGCCGTCTATTGCGCTCACTCCCGCACTCGTGAGCATGCCGCCGAGCCACGGGCTTTCCTCTATGACAAGCACCCGCGCTCCGCCGCGTGCGGCCTCTATGGCAGCTGCCGTCCCGCCGGTCCCGCCGCCCACTACTGCAACGTCATACGCAGGGGTGCAGGCCGCAAACAGCGGGAGGAACAGCGCTGCATGGAAAAGATGCCGCGGACGCATTATTTGTTCCTCCAGTATTCCTCTATTTCTTCCAGGGTTTTCCCTGTGGTGTCGGGCACGTGCTTGTACATTATCCACAGGTAAGGCACGCACATGAAGGCGAAGAGGAAGAAGGTGCCGGCGGGAGTGAAGGTTTCCAGCATCCAGGGCGTCAGCTGCCCGATGAGGTATGTGCCGACCCAGAGGGCGAACCCGGCGATGGACATCGCAAGGCCGCGCACGCGGTTGGGGTACATCTCGCTGAGGAGCACGAACACCACGGCGCTGATGGATATCGCCGTGCAGAATACGTACAGGAGGAAGAAGGTGAGCATGAACCAGGTGGGAAGGCTGGTGGACGGCAGGAAGTAAAGTCCTATCATCAGGAGGCAGAATATCATTCCGCCGACGCCCCACCACACGAGCTGCTTGCGGCCCACCTTGTCGATGATTGCGAGCGCTATCACGGTGGTGAGCATGTTCACTACGCCCACCAGCACCGTGGAGAAGAGGGGATCCTGGAAGCCGGCGTCGGCAAAAATCTTGGGACCGTAGTAGAGCACGGCGTTTACGCCCATGAACTGTCCCAGGATGGCTATGGCGCTGCCGATGAGGACGGCCTTGAGGATGCCCTTTTCGCGGAGGGCCTTCCACTCCTCGCTCTTGTCTTCCCTCTGTCCGCGCACCTGCAGCCAGCGGGGGCTTTCGGGTATGAAGAAAATGAGGACGAGGAAGAGGATGTCCGGGACGGCCTCCGCGCCGAGCATGGGCCTCCAGTAATCTGCCATGGAGGTCCCCTTGAGGATAAGGTAGTTGGCAAGGTAGGCCAGGAGGAAACCTATGGTGATGAACAGCTGATAGAGGCTCACCATGGTGCCCCTCACCTCCGCGGGGGACACCTCTGAGATGTAAATCGGCGAAACGATAGACACTATTCCTATTCCGAAGCCTCCGATCATGCGGAATATCACGAGCTGGGTGAAGTCGGCGCTCAGGGCACACCCTATGGCCGATACCGAGAAGAGGAGTGCCGATATGAGCATTGTCTTCTTCCTTCCCAGGAAGTCGGACATCATGCCGGCGATGAGCACTCCGATGATGGATCCTATGAGCGCGCAGCCCACATACCAGCCCTCCCCGCCGGTGCTGAGCCCGAACTGTGATTTTACAACTTCAGTGGTGCCGGAGATAACAGCCGTGTCGTAACCGAACAGTATTCCTCCGAGAGCCGCAACTATGGCTATGAATACTGTACGTGAACTTACTTTAGTCGTTTTCATGGACTAAAAATACAAAAAAAATACACAACTTCGACCTGCGGGTGCGAAATTGTGTATATGTGGAGATAGTCGGATTCGAACCGGCGACCTTCTGAATGCAAATCAGACGCTCTACCAACTGAGCTATACCCCCAGTCAGTAAAAAAAAGTAGGCCCGCGCGGAGTTGAACCGCGGACCTCCACATTATCAGTGTGGCGCTCTAACCAACTGAGCTACGAGCCTATATATATTGAAAAAGATAAGTACAAGGCTACCGTGCCTTGAACATCCGCGAGCATCGAAGCAAAAGGAGAAGCTCCAAAAAGGAGGTGTTCCAGCCACACCTTCCGGTACGGCTACCTTGTTACGACTTAGCCCCAATTACCAGTTTTGCCCTAGGTCGCTCCTTGCGGT
>CACZEU010000017.1 GCA_902780175.1 uncultured Bacteroidia bacterium | reverse complement strand
CTGCATCGGCTGCAAATTTACAAAAAAATATAATTCAGACCCATTCCCTCTTGCTTTTTATCTTTTTTCCATCTACCTTTGTGTGCGGACACACTATATTAATACGATGATGAGATTGACTGGAAAAGTAGCTGTAGTGACCGGCGGTTCCCGCGACATCGGACGTGCCATCGCCCTGAAACTTGCAAAAGAAGGGGCGAAGGTCTGCATCAACTATTGTCACGACGAATCAAAAGCGGCAGAAACGCTTGAAATGATCAGCGAGGCCGGAGGAATCGCCATTGCCGTCAAGGCAGACGTTACCAAAGAAAAGGAGGTCCAAGCCCTGTTCAAGGCGGTGGCCGACGCCTGGGGCACGGTAGATATCCTGATCAACAACGCCGGCGGCATAATGGGCCGCAAGGCCATCCAGGAGCAGGATGAAGACTGGTACAATTCCCTTATGGACCTCAACTTCAAGAGTTGCTGGCTCTGCACGCGTGAGGTTCTCAAATATATGGGAAGAGGAGGAAGCATAGTCAACATTTCCTCCCAGGCCGCCCGCGACGGCGGCGGCCCCGGTTCGTCCATCTACGCCTGCGGCAAGGCAGCCATGCTGTGCCACACCCGCGCAATGGCCAAGGAACTCGGCCCTCAGGGCATACGCGTCAACGCAATCTGCCCCGGCATGATAAACACTTATTTCCACGACACCTTCACCAAGCCTGAAGGCCGCGAGGCCCTGCACCGCAGCGCTCCCCTGCGCAGGGAGGGCGAGGCACCCGAGGTTGCAGACCTCGCCTGCTACCTGGCAAGCGACGAGTCATCCTACATCACCGGTAACGGCATAGACATCAACGGCGGCTGCCTGTTCTCCTGATGAAGAACCTGTTCAAATCCATATTGCGCTGGATAGCGCTGGTCGGGCCCGGGCTGTTTTGCCTGGGCTTTACCATAGGAACGGGCAGCGTCACCTCCATGGTCAAGTCCGGCAGCGTATATGGCACACAGCTTCTCTGGGTACTTGCCATCAGCGCATTCTTCACCTGGGTGATGACCCAGGCCTACGGACACTTCGGCATAGTGACCTCTGACACCGCAATTCACGGAATCAAGCAGAACCTTCGCGGAGGCAAGGTCTGGGCCATTATACTTATCATCGGCCTTGTCGTCAGCCAGTGGATCAGCCTTTCCAGCATACTCAACATCACGTCCAACGCCGTGAGCGAGGTGCTTTACCTTTGCATCCCGGGGCTCTCCCCCGCCGCTTCCTACTGGATTGTACTGGGAATGGCGGTTCTCATTGCCGGCACAATCTGGCTCGTGCTCAACAATGGCAATTACAGCGTGTTCGAGAAGATTCTCTCCGCACTTGTTACGCTGATGGGCATTTCCTTCATACTTTCAATGTTCATCGAACTTCCGGAGCCCGGAAGCATCGTACGGGGCTTCGTTCCGTCGATTCCCCAGACCCCGGAAGCCCGCCTGTTCATAGCAGCATTCGTAGGCACTACAATGTCGTCGCCGACCTTCGTCATCCGCCCCATGATACTCAAGAGCAAGGGCTGGGGCAAGGAAGACGGAAGGCTGCAGCGGCGGGACGCTATCGTCAGCGCCGCTCTTACCTTCGTCATCAGCGCATCCATCATGATCTGCGCCGCCGGCGTGCTGCATCCCAGGGGGCTTCAGGTTGAAAAGGTGCTGGATATGATCTACGTCCTCCAGCCCATCGCCGGCAGGTTCGCCGTGGCACTGTTCGTAACCGGCCTGCTCAGCGCTGGGCTTTCATCGCTCTTCCCAATCATGATGCTCGCCCCGGAACTCATAAGCGACTACACAACCGGGAAGATGCAGACCGGCACTCCCCTTTTCAAGATTCTCACGGGAATCGCCGCCCTGGCGGGACTTACGATCCCCATTCTGGGCAAGAGTCCCATCATTACGCAGATTGCCTCGCAGGTCACACTTGTCTTTGTGCTGCCGCTGGTAATCCTGCTTATGATTATCATGCTCAACAAACGTTCCGTAATGGGAGACCGACGGCCGGGCATAGTATTCACATTGCTTATGTGCCTGGCGTTCCTGTTCGCCTGCGTGGTGTCTTACACCGGAATGCTTGCGCTCGGTAAACTGTTGTAATATGGTATTGAATCTCAAACAGGGATGCCGCTGGCAGCTGCTTGTGCCCACCAGTTCCGGCATACGTCTTACTCCGGCTTCAGGACAGTTGTTCCATCAGGGAGGCCTGTTCTCCATGCAGGCAACCAGCGCCGAGACCAACGTAGCCAGTGTCGCTTCGCACCTGGGAATGAGCGTCAAGGTGCTTACGGCCTTCGTGGCCGGCAGTCCCGTCGCCAGGTTCATCCGTCAGGATTTCCTTTCCCGCGGAATGGACGTTGAGGGCACGGAAGTCCCGCAGGGAGGCCCCTGGGGGTACAGGCATCAGATTAATATGGCAGACAGCGGCTTCGGCCCGCGGGGGCCAAGGGTATGGAACGACCGGGCAGGAGAAGTCGGACGTACCCTGGACGCCTCGGAGTTCGACCTGGAGCGGATATTCGTCCGGGAAGGTGTAGCCGTCATGCATGTGAGCGGACTGATTGCGGCATTGGCTCCCGATTTCTGCCTTTCGCTCGCAGAAGTTGCCCGGAAAAACGGCACCCGCATAAGTTTCGACCTCAATTACCGGGCATCGTTCTGGGAAGGACAGGAGCAGCGACTCGGCGACGTGTTCCGCCGCATCGCCTCTGTCTCCGACATCCTCATCGGCAACGAAGAAGACTTCCAGCTGTGCTTCGGTATTGAAGGACCGCAGGCAGGCGGCAAGGACATCGCCTCACACGGTGAAGCCTTCCGCGCCATGATTGGAAATATAAGGGCGCAGTTCCCTTCGGCTGGCGTAGTTGCCACTACCCTCCGCGAGGCGGTGGATGCAAACTCACATCTCTGGGGTGCGCTCGTCTCTGCGGAAGAGGACTCGGAGTCCGGAATTTCCCTGTCGGAGATTTCCCCAAGGCCAATCCGCGTGCTTGACAGGATAGGCGGCGGGGACGGATTCGTAGGAGGGCTGCTCTACGGCATGCTGAAGGGCTGGGAGATAGAAAAATGCGCACAGTTCGGCTGGGCCGCAGGTGCATTCGTCGCCGGCCTGCACACCGACTATGCCACACCTGCCGACGAAGAGCAGATCTGGAGTATATGGAAAGGTAATGCGCGCGTACGAAGATGAAAGAGTTATCGGATATCGGCCTGATAGGCCTGGGCGTAATGGGACGGAGCCTGGCGCTCAATATGGAGAGCAAGGGATTCCAGGTAAGCGTTTACAATTATATTCCGGAAGTCACCACCGCCTTCATGAAGGAGTGCGGGGAAGGTAAGAACATCTGTGACACATATAGTTACGCCTCCCTGACCGCGTCCTTGAAGGTACCGCGGAAACTGTTCCTGATGGTCACGGCCGGAGCGGCGGTTGACCAGGTTCTCGACGAATTGCTGCCCGTCCTGCACAAAGGCGACATCATTATCGACGGAGGGAATTCACACTATCAGGATACAGCCCGCCGTGCGAAAAGAGTGGAAGAAGCAGGGCTTCTGTACGTCGGCACCGGCGTATCAGGAGGAGAAGAAGGGGCGCTGAAAGGCCCGGCGATGATGCCCGGCGGCTCTCCCGCAGCGTGGCCGGAAGTCAAGCCCATATTCCAGGAGATATCCGCAAAGGCCCCCGACGGCACACCCTGCTGCGACTGGATCGGGCCCGACGGCTCCGGGCACTTCGTGAAGATGGTGCACAACGGCATCGAATACGGTGACATCCAGCTGATTTGCGAATGTTACCAGATAATGCGTGACGGCCTCGGGCTCGGCAATGACGAGATGCATGACATATTCGCAGACTGGAACAGGACGGAACTCGACAGTTATCTTATCGGCATCACCGCCGACATACTGTCCAAAAAGGACGACGACGGACGTTACATACTGGATTTGATACTCGACACCGCCGGGCAGAAAGGCACGGGCAAATGGACTGTGGAAGCCGCTCTTGACCTTGGAGTCCCTCTCCCTATGATAGGCGAGGCAGTTTTTGCCCGTTGCATCTCAGCCCTCCGGGAAGAACGGGTTACGGCGGCGCAAATCCTTTCCGGGCCATCGGCGGATTCGTCTGGCACACAGGAATTTACCACACAACTTCGGGAGGCATTGCTCGCGGCAAAAATCATCTCTTACGCCCAGGGTTTTTGCCTGCTCCACTCTGCCGCTACCGAATACGGCTGGCCGCTTGATTACGGCCGTATCGCCGGACTCTGGCGCGGAGGCTGCATTATCCGCAGCGTCTTCCTGGACAGGATCAAAGAGGCTTACGACCGCAATCCGAAGTTGGACAATATAATGTTGGACAAGTATTTCTCGGCGATTCTCAATTCAGCCCAAGGGAGTCTGCGCGCTGTCGTATGCGAAGCTGCCCGCCGCGGCATCCCCGTCCCGGCATTGTCATCTGCCCTGTCGTACTATGACAGTTTCCGATGCCAAAGGCTCGGTGCCAATCTGCTTCAGGCGCAGAGAGACCTGTTCGGCGCTCACACTTACGAACGCATAGACCGCCCCAGGGGAGAGTTTTTCCACTCCATTTGGTAAAATAAAAGCGCCACACTCTCGTGCGGCGCTTTTGATATACGTCTTCGGAAATTACTCAGCAGGTGCAGCGGGGTCCTCGGGTGCGGGGGCCGGCTCCGGTGCAGGTGCGGGAGCAGGAGCGGCGCAGCCGCAGGCCTCCTTGGCGGCGATCTTGTCGGCGAAGATCTCGTCGGCCTTGTCGGAGAAGTGGGCGTACATTACGCCTTCGATGGCGACGAGGGCGGCGAACATGATGAGATAGACGGCGACGCCGAGGATGGCGAAGAGCCAGCCGACATACTTGATGCCGGAGAGGCCGAACATGAGACCTCCGACCAGCGAGAAGACGAAGCATGCAACCACGACGACCCAGAAAATGGTCCATTTTTCACCGTCCGTGGACTTGTAGCTGACCTTGAGCGCCTTGGTGGGAGAAAGGCCCTTGTCGAGGAAGAAATACATTGCGAAACCCCAGGCGAGGGAAACGACCAAGCCGGGGATAAACATAAATGCCGTAGCACCGGCGATACCCATGCTCATAAGGCCCATAAGGAGGAAATAGTCGCCCAGGTTCTGGCGGTTCTCCTTGGCAAAGATGTCCAGAGGGTTGATGACCTCGCCGCGGCCGATCTTGATGATAGCCTTCTGCAGGCCGATGGTGGTACCTACGTTGAGGTAGGGAATCCATACGGTGAGAACGTAGAGGATGACCATTCCGAGGAGAGAAGGAATGTTCTTGAGGCCATAGATGATGCCGGCCTTGATGGTCGGGATGACTTGGAGTTTCTGTGTTGCCATATCAATAAGAATTAAAGAATAATTTCAGGTCAAAACATTCGCTAATGTAGCCATTATGCGTAAATAATCAAAAAAATTGGCAATATTTGTAAAAAATAATTTCATAAGCGATGAAACCTTCCTGGACTGAGCAAGTGTGGGCCGAAGCCCTCCCCGTCTACAACGAAATAATCGACCATCCCTTCATAAAAGAACTCGCCGACGGCAGCCTTGCGGTGGAGCGTTTCGACCGCTACATCGCGCAGGACGAGCTCTACGTAGGCAATTACGGCCGTCAGATGTTCGAACTCGCCGAGCTCATCGACGACCCCGCCAGCAAGGCCATGTTCGAAGAGTTCGCCCGCGAGGGCATCGAGGGCGAAAAGGCCATGCACCAACTGCTTATAGACCGTTTCGGCATCAACACATCGGTAGTCCCCTCCCCCATTACCGCAGACTACAATTCCCACACCCAGGAGGCCATCGGCACCGGCAGCAAGGAAATCGGCCTCGCCGCGATGCTCCCCTGCATGTGGGTGTACAACGAGGTCGGCCTGCACATCCTCCGGAGCGCCTCCCTCGAAGGCAACCCTTATAAAGAATGGATACAGGAATACGGCAACGACGCCTTCACCCAGGGGGTAAACGCAGTACTCAAGCTCGCCGACTCCTACGCCGCAGCCGCCGACCCCGCCACCGTTGAGAAGATGACGGCGGCATACCTCGAAGCCACCCGCTTCGAATACTGTCCCGTTGAACTTGATGCGGTCAATACCGCCGTAAGGAAATGTCACACATAGGAGAATTCGAACTTATCGGGCGCATAAGCGCCGCCACCCCCACACCGGAAGGAATAACCGGCATCGGTGACGACTGCGCCGTCATCCCCCAGAAGCAAGGGCTCGACACCCTCGTAACCACCGACCTCCTCATAGAAGGCCGCCACTTCCTGTTGCAGGACGTCTCCCCGCACGACCTGGGCTGGAAAAGCGCCGCCGTCAACATCAGCGACATAGCCGCAATGGGAGGCCGCCCCACATCGGTCTTCCTCTCCATCGCACTGCCGGAAGGGCTGACTGAAGGCCCCGGAGCAAACTGGAACAGTCCCTCCGGAAAGCATTGCCGCCCTCGGCTTCGAGAGGGAGGGGCCCACGAAGTGGGAGGGGGCGGGGCCTGGATCGACGCCTTCATAGCAGGATTCAACGAACTCTGCAGCCGCTTTGGAGTGGCCCTTCTAGGCGGCGACACATCAGCGTCCGACGACAAACTCTTCATCAACGTCACCCTTCTGGGCGAATGCCCCCACGGGCAGGCCTTGAAGCGCAATACAGCACGTCCCGGCGACATAATCTACGTCTCCGGCCCGCTGGGAGACTCCGGCGCCGGCCTCAGGCTCATCCTCGAAGGGGCGCCCAGGGTGGATTACCTCATCAGGAAACATTACCTCCCGGTCCCCCGCGTGGAACTCGGCCTGCAGCTTGCCGCCACCCCCGGCGTCCACGCAATGATGGACATCTCCGACGGCATCGGCTCCGACCTCCGCCATATCCTCGACGCCTCCGGCACAGGAGCGACCGTAGAAATCAACCGGATCCCCCTTTCCCCGGAACTGAAGGACACCTGCACCGCACACGGCTGGGACCCCATCGAACTGGCCACCTGCGGAGGCGAAGACTACGAACTCCTGTTCACGGCCGCACCGGGCACGGCAGTTCCGGAAGGCTGCACGCCCATAGGCGCCATCGAGCCGGAGCCCGGCCTCCGCTGGTCAGGATCCACCCGTGACTATCAAGGATTTACACATTTTTAAAGATATGAAGACTTATCCCCGCGTCCTGACCATCGCAGGCAGCGACTCCGGCGGCGGCGCCGGCATCCAGGCAGACATCAAATCCATCAGCGCCACCGGCAGCTACGCCGCAAGCGCCATCACGGCGGTCACCGTCCAGAACACCCTGGGCGTGGAAGCCGTGCATCCGGTCCCGGTCGGCATCATCGCCGCCCAGATCAGATGCGTGCTGTCCGACATCGGCGCAGACGCCATTAAAATAGGAATGCTCCACAGCGCCGAGGTCGTACTGACAGTACGCACGGAGCTCAGGGATGCCGTCCGCAAGGGCTGGCTCGAAAGGCCGGTCAACATCGTCCTCGACCCGGTCATGGTCTCGACTTCCGGACACCGCCTGATAGAAAACGACGCCATCCGCGTCCTGTCCCGGGAACTGCTGCCGATGGCCCGCGTCATCACCCCCAACATTCCGGAGGCCGAAATCCTCGCCGGCGTCAGGATCCATTCACAGGAGGACCTTCCTGCCATTGCCCGCAAGCTCTCCAACAACGGCACCGTATCCGTCCTCCTGAAAGCCGGCCACCTTACGGAAGACACCCTCACAGACGTCTTCTACAACGCAGAGACCGACCACATACTGGAACTCACGCAGAGACGCCTGCAGACCCCCAACACCCACGGAACCGGCTGCACGCTGTCTTCCGCATTCGCATCGTACCTCGCCCAGGGGCTCAGCCTGGACGACGCCGCACGGGCGGCCACGGGCTATATCCACGGCGCGATCGTCTCCGGCGCAGGATATCAGATAGGCCACGGACACGGCCCCGTCGATCACTTCTACCGAACAAGATAATATGGAAATCATCAGCAAAAAGACCCCGGTGGTGGTAAACATCACCAATTACGTGGCGATGAACTTCAACGCCAATGCGCTCCTCGCTATTGGAGCATCCCCCATCATGTCCTTCTACGACAAGGAAATGGATGACCTGCTGGCCATCGCAAGCTCCCTCGTCATAAATATCGGATGCCTCGACGACAACGAAATCCGCGGGATGCACGCCGCCGCGGCAGCCGCCGGCAAATACGGCAAGCCCTGGGTCCTTGACCCCGTCGGAGTCGGCGCCAGCAAGGCCCGCACGGATACCGCCGTCGAGCTTATCACAAAATACCACCCCACAATCGTACGCTGCAACGCATCCGAGATAATGGTGCTTCACGGCACCGCCTGCGAGACCCGCGGCGTCGACAGCGCAGAGCCGGTGGAAAAGGCCCGCAGCTGCGCACGTGAGTTCGCCGCACAGCACGGGACAGTCGTCGCCGTGAGCGGCGCGGTCGATTACATCACCGACGGCGTACGCGAGGCCGAATGCCACAAAGGCTCGCCGCTGATGGCGAAAGTGACCACCATGGGATGCTGCGCCAGCGCCGTCTGCGCCGCATTCGCCGCCGTAATGCCCCCGTTCGAGGCCGCAGTCCACGCGATGGACGCAATGGGCACCGCAGGACAGGCCGCAGCGGAGAGTTCCCGCGGCACCGGTTCGCTCGCCGTCAACTTCATCGACGAATTAAGCCTCCTGCCGTAATGAAACCGGAGCAACTCAGACTCTACCTGGTCACCGACAGGCCGCTGTCCCTTGGCAGGGACCTGGACTGGATAGTGGCGGAAGCCGTACGCGGAGGGACGACCATGGTCCAGCTCCGCGAGAAGGAGGCCGACACCCGTGACTTCGTGGCCCTTGGCCTGAAACTCAAGGAGTTGCTGACCCCGCTGGGCATTCCGCTGCTCATCAACGACCGTATCGACGTAGCCCTTGCGGTTGATGCCGACGGCGTCCATATCGGCCAGTCCGACATGCCCTATGCCATCGCCCGGCGCCTGCTCGGGCCCGACAGGATAATCGGCCTGTCGGTGGAGACGATGGACGAAGTCGCAGAGGCCAACGCCCTCGACGTGGATTACGTCGCAGTCTCCCCCGTTTACGGGACCCCTACCAAAACCGATACGGCGGAGCCCTTCGGGCTGGAGGGCCTGCGGAAGGCCGCGGCACTGTCCCGGCATCCGGTTGTAGCCATCGGCGGAATGAACGAGCGCACGGCGGCGGACGTCTTCGCCGCGGGCGCCGACGGCATCGCCGTGGTGAGCGCAATATGCAGCGCGCCCGACCCATGCGCAGCCGCCCGGCGGCTTCTCGAAATTGCCTCGGCAATAGATTGCTAATCTCGAAAAAAGTACCTACTTTTGGGGATACGATAAACACTTTACAATTACTGATATGGCCAACAAGTATGCGGGCACCCAGACCGAGAAAAACCTGGAAGCAGCGTTCGCCGGCGAATCACAGGCGAGAAACAAGTACACCTATTTTGCATCCAAAGCCAAGAAAGAAGGCTTCGAGCAGATGGCAGCCATCTTCCTCCAGACCGCAGAAAACGAGAAGGAGCACGCCAAACTGTGGTTCAAAGAGCTTGAGGGCATAGGCTCCACGGCCGAGAACCTCGCAGCCGCAGCCGCCGGCGAGAACTATGAGTGGACCGACATGTACGAAGGCTTCGCCAAGACGGCCGAGGAAGAAGGCTTCAAGGCTCTCGCCGCCAAGTTCCGCATGGTCGCAGCCATCGAAAAGAGGCACGAAGAGCGCTACAGGGCACTCCTCAAGAACATCGAGGCACAGGAAGTCTTCGCCAAGAGCGAGGTCAAGGTATGGGAATGCCGCAATTGCGGACACATCGTGGTCGGCACCAAAGCCCCCGAGATCTGCCCCGTCTGCGCACACCCCCAGGCCTACTTCGAGATCCACGCGGAGAACTATTAGCCAAGGCTTCTAAAAACTGAAAGAGGCTGACCGCGGGGTCAGCCTCTTTTTATTCGGTTTGCAATATAGTGCACCCGGAGGATGCTTGCTCCGTTAGCCACGGCCAGGACATTGGCGACATCGGTCCCGGAAGGGTCCTCGCCGACCCCGCACTGTTCGATGGCATCCCGGGCGGCTTCGCTCCCCATCCATCGCAGGACGCCGTGAGGAACGTTCTTCGTAAACCGCTTCTCGGCAGCGCCCACGAGGATCGGCCGCCGGAACAGGGTAAACTTTTTCAGCTTGCGGAGGATTTCCCAATTCTGCTTCTCCGTCTTGGCGAAACCAAGGCCCGGGTCGAGTATCCAGTTCTCTATTCCGTAATCTCTTGCCATGCGGGCGAAAACCCTGAAGTAGCCCACCAGTTCCAGCATTACGCCGCCAGGATAGTCAGTGAGGTCATTCATCGTCTGGGGCGTGCCCTTTTTGTGCATCGCCACATACGTCAGGCCCAGTTCACCGACAGTCTTGAGCATGGAGGAGTCATCTATTCCGGCAGAAATGTCATTTACGATGAACGGACCGACGGTGTCGTACACACGGCGGACTATTTCCGCGGATGTAGTATCGATGGAAAGGAGGGCGGAATCGAGGCCGAATGAGGAAGGTGATACGGCAATGGCACGCAGCACAGGGGCCAGGCGCATCCACTCATCTTCTACCGGCACAGGAGCGGCTCCGGGACGCGTGGAAACGGCGCCAAGGTCGATAATGGACGCCCCGGCGGCTATGAACACGCGTATGCGCTCCCGGATGTCGGAGACATTGGACGAATCGGCCCTGCTGGGCTCGTAGAACGAGTCCGGAGTGAGGTTTATGACTCCCATCCATTGCACCATAACGGTACAAAGATGACAATTAATTTTCAATTGACGCCAATTATTCGCATCTTTGTAAGGATATGTTACGCGAAGAAACCGTATTCGGGCCCATCCACAGCCGCCGGCTGGGCAGTTCCCTGGGAATCAACCTCCTGCCCACCAAAGGGAAGATATGCAATTTCGACTGCATCTACTGCGAATGCGGCTGGAACGCCGACGGCCGCGGCGACACCGTCCTTCCAACCGCAGCGCAGGTACGGTCAGCCCTCGAAGACAAACTCCAGTCGCTCCTGCTGGACGGCACGCCTGTAGATTCCATCACATTCAGCGGCGACGGCGAGCCCACCCTCAATCCGGAATTCCCCCGCATCATCGAGGACACCATTCGCCTTCGCGACGCATTCTATCCGGCCGCCAAAGTCTCAGTCCTGTCCAACGCCACAAGGGTACACATTCCCGAGGTTTTCGAGGCCCTGAGAAAGGTCGACAACCCCTGCATGAAGATCGACGCCCCCACCGACGCCCTTGCCGCGCTCATCAACCGCCCGGCGCCGGGATACAGCGTAGAACGCGTCGTAGAGGCCCTCAAACGCTTCAATGGCGATTTCATCCTTCAGACAATGTTCCTCCGCGCCCGCAAACACACCCTTGACGGTCTCGCCCCGGCGGAATACTGGTTCGACTCCGCAAGCCCCGAGGTGCTGGTGCCCTGGATGGACATCGTACGCACGCTCAGGCCCCGTCAGGTCCAGCTGTACTCCATCGACCGTCCCACCCCCATGCAGGACCTGGAGAAGTACAGCACGGCAGAAATGAAAGCCCTCGTGCAGCCGCTGCTGGACGAAGGCTTCAACATTCAGTTCCGGTAGGGACTTACTATTCTTCAGGCAGATACATAGGATCCCACGCCGGCAGCATGACGGGCTCCTGCTTAAGCATTTCCAGCACGTCGGCGGGGACGAAGCGGCGCTCCACCACGAGGCGGAACATGTATTCGTCGAACCACCCGTCGGTCATGATGATGTTGCCCTTGTAGCCGGACTTGGCGCCCCAGCTGTTCTCCACCATCCACTTCTGCGGCTTGCCGTCCTTGATGTCCACTGCGATGAGCGTCATCGCGTGGCTGGAGCCGCTGGCGTGCGTCTGTATGCGCTGCTTCTTGTCCATGGTGAAATCGACGCCCAGGAGGGAGCCGTAGTCGAAGTTGTTCAGGTCGGCCACTCCCCTCTTGCGGTCCAGGAACTTGCCGACGTCGCAGCTGAAGTACATCGCCACATCGGCCTTGATGGACTCGATGGCCATCTCCTTGATGCGTTCCACGGGCAGGTTGACGTACACCCAGTTCTGGCCGTCGTACATATGCCTGTCGTACTGGATTTCATACACCTTGCCGTATTCGCGGCTGGGGTCGTTCATGAGCATTACGTATCCGCCTTCGAGGTCGTAGCCCAGAAGGTCCTTGTAGAACTGCACCGGGGTGACGGTCTTGCCCTTCCATTCGAATTCTGTCGGAGGCACGCCAAGGCAGAGTGCCAGCACGTGGTAAACGTCTTTCAGCATCCCCTCCTTCTCCTTCTGCAGCAGAGCCAGGACGGTATCGCTGTGCTTGCTGAGCTTCGCAGCGCCGCGGGGAGCGTTGATCATCCCCTGCTCCCACATGTCGCGGAGCCTGAGGCCGTCCTGCCTGAGCAGGGTGCGGAGGTGTCCGGACATCTGGGACGTGCTGTTGGCTGAAAGGGTTTCCGGCATGACGTCGGCTGGCACGAGGCCGTACTTGGTCACAAGGTTGGCGACGCCGGTGAAGGTGCCGCCGTCCCCGATGGGATGCTCGAAGAGCCATTCGACCTCACGGGAATCGATGGGCTGGGTGCGGGTGTCGATGACGGCCTGCAGGAAGAGGTTGGCCTTCTCGAGCTGGTCCCAGAAGAAGCTGTAGTTCTGACTGAACTGGAAGTCGCCCAGGTCGTGCTTCTGTATGGCCGCGGCGCGCAGGACGTTGAGCCCGGTGAATAGCCAGCAGCGGCCGCTCTGCTTCTGGTCGGTGATGCCGCGGGTCTTTACGCGGTCGCTGAATTCCGTGTCGATCATCGCTGCATTCTCGGCATTGACTGCCAATGTGTTGAGCGGCACCTGGCCGGCAGCGTTGCGGAGGGCCTTGTCGGCGGCGTCTCCCTTCCAGCCCTGGCTGATACGGGAAAGCATTTCGGGGGTGATGCCGCCGGTCTGTGCAGCGGCGCATACGCTCAGCAGAGCGAACGCGATGGTGAGGAGGCGTTTCATTTGCGTACGATTATTCTTTCGATGCGGCGTGGCACCGACGTTAATATTTCATAAGGGATAGTATCCAGGAGGGCGGCGATTTCGCTGACGGTGGGGTCTTCGCCGAAAATGGTGACGGTGTCGCCCGGGGCGCACGGGATGCCGGTGACGTCGAGCATCGTCATATCCATGCAGATGTTGCCGATGGTGGGAGCGCGCCTGCCGCCGATGCTGAACGAGGCCCGGCCGCAGCCGAGATGACGGTTTATGCCGTCGGCGTACCCGACGGGGATGGTGGCTATGCGGGTGCCCTCGGCGGAGACGATGCCGTGCCTGCCGTAGCCTACGGTGCCGTCGTGCAGGTCCTTGATCTGCAGGATTTTGACCTTGAGGCGTGCGACCGGTGCCAGGCGTACGCCGGGAAGTGCGCTGACGCCGTAGATGCCGATGCCCAGCCGCACCATATCGTGCTGGAACTGAGGGAAACGCTCGATGCCGGCGGAATTGAGGACATGCCACATCGGACGGTAACCGATTGCGTCCGTAAGGGCCTGGGCGCCCTTTTCGAAAAGATGTATCTGCCCGAGGGTGAATTCGTCCTGCGAGGGGTCTTCCGCAACTGCGAGATGCGAATAGACGGACTTGACGCGCACCTGCGGGTGGGTGTTCAGGAATTCGAACAGCGCCGGAAGCTCCTCCGGCACGAAGCCGAGGCGGTGCATTCCGGTGTCGAGCTTGATATGTATGGGGAATCCGCTGATGCCGCGGGCGTCAAGCAGTTCGCACAATGCGTTCAGGGTGTACAGGTTGGGGATGCCGGGCTCCAGGCGGTAATCTACGATTTCCGGGAAGAAATCGGTGCCGGCAGTAAGCACAAGTATGGGCAGGGAGACGCCGGCCCTGCGCAGTTCCACGCCCTCGACGGGAAGGGCAACCGCAAGATAATCAGCGCCCTCGGCCTGCATCAACGAGGCAAATTCCACCGCTCCGTGTCCGTAGGCGTTGGCTTTTACGAGCACCAGCAGTTTGGTGGACTGGCGCAACAGGCCGCGGAAATAGCGATAATTCCTGCGCGCCGCCGGCAGGCTCAGTTCGAGCCGGGAAAAGTCGTTCGCTCCGTTCATCCTTTATTCAGCAAATGCCACTATCTCACCTTTGACCACTTCCCTGCCCTGGGGCGCCGTTACCGCGACGATGCGGCCGGTGCGGGCGGGGATTATTTCTTCGAGTCCGTATTTGGTCTGGACGTATCCGCAGGGGACGCCGGCGGTTACAGCGGTGCCGGGGACGGGGGCCGTCGAATCGTCCTTGACGTCGATTTCCCATAGCATCTGCCCCTTGGACGGTGCGCAGATGGGGACGGCGCCGGGGAACCTGCGTTCGTATTCCTCAACGCTGAACCGGGGCTCCTCGACCACCGGACGCTTGACCACGATAGGGGCGCCGGCCTTGGCCTTGAGTTCTTCCAGGTCGTGCTCGAAGCGCTCTTTGGCAATACCGGAACGGTAGTCGCGGTACTGGCGCTCGTGCATGGCAAGTTCGAAGAGTTCCTCGTCGTCGGGGCCGCAGTCCCAGCCTTCTTCGGCCATCATCGCACGGAACTTCGGCAGTTCGTCGGGGTATTCGTCCTGGGGGTTGCCGTCGTAGAATTCCAGGCCCTTTTCCTTTGCGAGGGCGACGATTTCGGGGGCGAGGGGGCCGGGGAGGCGTCCCATCCTGCCGAGTATCATGCCCCAGGTGTCCTTGTCGATGGAAGAGAAACGGGGCTTGCCCTGGGCCTGTGCGAAAAGGTTCATCAGGGCGGTATTCTTGACGTACTGGCTGAACGGGGTCACGAGGGGCGGATAGCCGAGACGCGGCCACACGTATTCGACCTCGCTGAACAGGCGGACCATCAGGGTGTCGATGTCGCTTTCCGGTTTGCCGGAGGCCTTTTCCGCGGCGTTGATTGCGGACTTGAAGCCCTGCAGGTCGGCCATCATCGAGCCCATCATGCCACCGGGAAGGCCGCAGCCTACGAGAAGGGAGGTCATCCTGGAGTTGGACGGGTTGATCCAGTAGCCGAGAAAGTCGTCGATGAATTCCTGGGTGAGGGCGCGCACCTGCATATATGCGTCCATATTGATGTCCTTGACGAGGAATCCGTCGGCACGGAGCATCTGCTGGATGGTGATGACGTCCGGGTGGACCTTGCCCCAGGAAAGGGGTTCTACCGCTACGTCGAGGTAATCGGCGCCGGCGCGGGCCACCTCAAGCATGGAGGCGGTGCTGAACCCGGGGCCGCTGTGGCCGTGATACTGGACCTTGATATGGGGGTACTGTTTCTTGATCTCGCTGACAAGCCGGCCAAGGACGGAGGGGCGGCCGACGCCGGCCATATCCTTGAGGCATATCTCGTCAGTGCCGTACTCCACCAGGTGGCGGACGACGTCCATATAGTATTCGACGGTGTGGACCGGGGAATGGGTGATGGAAAGGGCCGCCTGGCTTATCATTCCGGCCTTTTTGGCATATTCCACGCTGAGACGGAGGTTGCGGTGGTCGTTGAGGCCGCAGAAGGAACGGGCGATGTCGGTGCCCTGGGCCTTCTTGACCTTGAACATCAGCTCGCGGACGTCTGCCGGGACGGGGTACATACGGAGGGCGTTGAGTCCCCTTTCGAGCATGTGAGTCTGGATGCCGGCCTTATGGAAGGGGGCCGTCCAGAGGCGGACGCTCCTGTTGGGGTTCTCGCCGTACAGGAGGTTGACCTGCTCGAAGGCTCCGCCGTTGGTTTCGACTCTGTCGAAGCAACCCATATCGATGATGGCGGGAGCAACACGGACAAGCTGGTCGGCGCGGGGCTGATACTTGCCCGAAGACTGCCACATATCCCGGTAAACGAGTGAAAATTTTATTTCTCTTGCCATGGAGTCTTTAAAAAATCAATTCACAAATATAACAATTATTGGCCGATTCTTAAAAAATCGTAAAAATATCGCACCGGGAGCACGCAGGAGCGGTTTTGGATTGTAATTTTGCAGTGCTATGAAAATATCTGAAATGAGCGAGGCGGACAGGCCTCGGGAAAAACTTCTCGCCCTCGGAGGGGCGTCTCTCGGCAACGCCGAGCTGCTCGCCATACTGCTCCGCAGCGGCCGCCGCGGCGAAAGCGCCGTGGAAATGGCCCACCGGCTCCTGTCGCTGGTGGGCGGCAGGCTCACGGGACTCTTCGAATGCGACGCAGGCTACCTTGCGTCGATGGAAGGAGTGGGGCCTTCGCGTGCGGCTGCGCTTCTGGCAGCATTCGAACTCGGCCGCCGGTTCGTCCAGGAAAGCAGCGGCACAGGACTTTTGTTACCGAATGCCCACAGGGTTTACGAGTATATGCTCCCCCGCCTCAAAGGCCTGGTGCACGAAGAAAGCTGGATCATCCTGCTGGACACAAAAATGCGCGAAATCAAATCTGTAAAAGTCTCCGTAGGCGGCCGCAAGGCTACGGTCATGGACAAATCGCTGATAATCCGCAAAGCCCTCGAGTGCGGAGCAGTAGCCCTGATCCTCGTCCACAACCACCCCACCGGCGACCCCACCCCCTCAAAGAGCGACATATCGGAAACGAGTCAGCTACAGAGCGCCTGCGCCGCCTGCAACATCCGCCTTCTGGACCACATCATAACAGCAGACGAACACTTTTATAGCTTTGCAGAAGAAAAATTGTATTGATTTTAAAAAAAAGTATTATATTTGCAGTCCCAAAAGGGGTATTAGCTCAGTTGGTAGAGCGTTTGAATGGCATTCAAAAGGTCAGGAGTTCGATTCTCCTATGCTCCACGAAAGTCGCTGATTTTCAGCGACTTTTTCTATTTACGCAGAAATCTACGCATAAAATTGCATATTTTAGTACATTTTTAGTACACCTTCAGAAGCACCAAAATTAAAAATAGTACCATTTTAGTACCATTTCTTAATGGGGCGTAAAGAATAGAGAACCATGGTTACCAAGCTTGCTTGACTTATCCATAGCTCCTTTTGTCGTTAAAATCGTTACTGTCCTGCTGGGAGGTTATCCCCAATCAGTTGCCACAAATATATGACAATTATGTGGCAATATAACTAAAAACTCACTGCTTTTTGGAAAGACTTGATATTTTGTATTTTTTCAGTTAGAAATACGCTAACAGGGCTGAAACAAAATCTAACAAAAATGCTTTGTCGCCGTTGGACACGGAGAGTACACTTTTCCCGAAAAATTTATCTACTTTTTGACGAATTGATTATCTTTGTACCACTAGAACTCGCCGAGCCTCTTGACAATGCTTAAATAGGCGGGTCGTTTTTTTTGTTATTATGGCAAGATCGATAAAAGGTCCAAAAGTGCTGTACATTTCCTTTATAAACAGCACCTCATTATTGCGCCAATCAATTGACCATAATACAATTATATTCGTTTTACCCTTCCAGAAATTCAGTCAAAATGATGAAAAATCGTCGATCTTGGCTGAATTTCTAATAATCTGTTCACTCGTATAACTGGCTAAAAGTATTGATTGTTGATGCTTTTATCCCATTAAACACTTAATTAGCCTCCGTACACTGGAAACTTACTAATCAACTATAACGTGTATTATCCTTCTACAAAAATAACAAACACAACTAATCCTAATTCTTAATTTTTGGATTACTACTTGCTTTATATAGATTAGACCTCATTATTTGAGACGGCAAAAAATGATACTTCATAATTAGATACTGCTTTATCATTTCGTATTCCTTATCGCCAACAGTTGGTCCTATAGTAACAGTCTTAATCAAGCGCAAAATATCGGGTATATCAATGGTTATTCCTTCTGCAGCAGATTTCTTGTATTTTTTACAATAATCGCTCTGAACTCCGATTCATATTTGAAGGCCTTTCTTTTTAAGAGAAGCAATCGAGCCTTGAACAACTTAGTGCTAATCCCCAGTCTTGCACCATCAGTAAATATTATCTTACTTAACGGCCTCTCAATATCCTTGGTTTACTGATAATCCATCTGGCCTACAAACACATCCATAACACCTGGCTGTGATACGGCATTCGCCAGAATATCAGCATACTCGTTTCTGTCAAATTCAAGCTTTACAGCGAAATCTTTATCCGAATAAGCTTTCCAAGATGCTTCACTTGTTGCAACATTTGTGACGCACATACAATATACTCGGCCATGCCAAGTAAACTTCTTATTACCAGGATAAATGCCATCAACAAAACGACGTTCGAATGGATCAGGCCATTTTGCCGGATTAGAAAACCACAACTTCTTCGTATCCAATAATTGAAGGGCTCGCTCTAATGGTAAAAACTATTGTACACATTTAGGAGCTCGGAAATCTATTTCCGAATTATTCAAATATTTGACGGGCATAAACCTATAAAACTATAATTGCATATCATCTTCTCAGGATAACGGCTATCCATTTATGGTTCAAGAAGAATCCAGTGACCGCCATTGGCCGGACCTTCTCGATCGATTTCAACACCTTTCATCTTTGCTAGATGCCACTCGATGGTTTTGACAGAAACTCCGATTTCTGCAGCCATCTCAGGGATTGTCACTTTCGGATTTACCCTCATCATCTCCCTGATTTTCACCCTGGTTTTTACCCTAGTTTTTACCCTGATTTCTTCACTCTCAGTTCTCTTCCCAGGTGAACTGGTGGACTGACCAATCCGAAGCGTCAACTCTACCCGGTCATCATTCTGGCCGAAGTGTTCCTTGATTTCAGGCGCCGGCCACATGTTATCGGCCCAGCCTTTCTTGATAGTATCGGCACCGCTACCGGCACGTTCGCCGCCTCCAATCATCTCAAACATCTTGTGGAGCGCAGAGTTGCGGCAAATGCTATGACCACCCTCAAAGAAGTCTTCTACGCTCACCAGCATCGTTCCCGGATTCGAGAAATACAGCCGGTCAGGATAACGTTCAATGACAGGACCTTCGTAGAGACGTGTCGATGCATGGACAATGCAGTTCACCAACGCTTCTCGGACGGCTTTATGGGCAGTAGTCTCATCCTGGCGATACACGCCCTCCATCTGGAAAGGAGTCGGTAATGCGAGGAAAAGCTTGGGCAGAACACGACGATAGAACTGATATAGATTCGGCTCCCACATGCCATCCGGATAGACTCGGTCCGTCCAACGGATGTTCGGATCGCTGCTGAGTTTCTCCCGGAAATCAACGAAGTAACGCGGCATTACGCCCATAATGGCCAGTTCTGTCCCGAACATCAACACGCCAGCCAGCGTAAAACCTTTCTCGCCAGTCTCCTGATCCACTCGGTATCCTCCCAGGCGCTGCAGAAACTCCAGATCGCCCAAATCATTCCAAGCATGCCCTTCGTGCCTCATCTGGAATAACTGCCGATACTGACGGATGGTGGTCTGGTCGAAATCCCGCTCTAGTGAGAAATTCTTCAGAATCCGGCTATCCTGCGGATTGGTAAGAACCATCGCATCGGCAAACATCCGGCTGATCTCGTCTTTCGTGCAGAGATAATCTCCCTCATGGTTACGCTTGAATGCTTGATTCGGATTCCCGTTGATATAAACCGGCTTCACATCGAAAGGAGCACGAGGAATGACAAACACTAGAACCTTCTTCCCATCGAGCTCTCCCTCAATCACGTCCTTATCCATCAGAAGACAATGACTCACCTTGCCCTGGTTATTGGCAGAATCCCAGAACGTCTTCTTATACTTGTCCACCTGCTCATCCGTGAACCCATCCGGCGTGAATCGATGATTCTTCTCCTTCACGCCAAGCACAATCACGCCGCCCTTTGTATTCGCAAAGGCAGAATAAGTCTCCCAGAAACTCCCCGGAAAACCGCCGAGTGCCGACTTGAATTCAACCTCGGTTCCTTCCTTCTTCTGGCACAACCCCAGAATATATGACACAAATCCTTTCATACAAATGCAAAGTTAACAAAAAGTCTCCGCATCAAGAAATAAACCTCGTACAACTTGCTTTTCTCCCTGATTTTTCGTAACTTACATACAGAAACCTAAACACTCAATCAGCTATGAAGATCCTCATCGACAACGGCCACGGCCGAGAGACGCCGGGCAAACGCAGCCCCGACGGCCGTCTCCTGGAATACGCCCAGAACCGGCTCCTCGCAGGCCGCATCGTCTCCGCCCTTCGGGCCCGGGGCCTGGACGCCTCGCTCCTGGTGCCCGAGGAAAACGACATCCCCCTGCCCGAGCGCTGCCGCCGCGTGAACGAGTGGTGCCGCCAGCTGGGCAAAGACAAACACCCGTGCCGATACCTGGCCAGCGCGAACATGTAACAGTTCACACAGCATTCACTTTACTTTCTGCATCCGTTCCAAGGATTCCAGGATTTGTCGTCGGCAATTATTTCTTGGCCGATTTCTTCACCTCCTCGTGATAGAAGTAATTGGCTACGACGGGCGGCTGACCAAAGGGACTGCGCTGGCTGTCATCGTCCCGGACATAGAGCATTCCTTCTCGGGCCGTGTATTCCCGAAGCTTCAGGTCAAGCTCCGTCCAATAACTGCGGTCCTTCTTTGAATAGATGGCATGATAGAGTCCATCCAGTTCAGGATGGTTCTCGTGTATCCAGTCCAGGATGACAGGACGGTAATCGCCACGAAGGTTCAGGTTTTCCAGCCACACCAGGTTGCACTGCCCTTTGGCCCGTTCGATGATGGCCTCCACGTCCGTGATGCCGGGGAAAATGGGCGAAATGAAGCAGGTGGTCTGCACCCCGGCCTCGTAGAACTGCCGCATGGCTCCCAGGCGACGCTCGATGCTCACGCCCTTGTCCATCGCCTTCTGAAAATCATCGTCCAGTGTGTTGATAGACCAGGATACACGGGCATCCGGGAAGGTCTTGATGAGGTCCAGGTCCCGGAGGATGAGGTCGCTCTTGGTGGAAATGCTTATCTTACATCCGCTGCCCTGCATCTGCTCCAGAATGGCCCGGGTGCGCTTGTACTTGGCCTCATGGGGCTGATACGGGTCCGTGACGGAACTCAGGAACAGTTCCTTGCCCCGGTATTTGGAAGGGTCCTTGACCTCCGGCCAGTTCTTTACGTCCAGAAAGGTCCCCCAGGGCTCCTGATGCCCGGTGAAACGCTTCATGAAAGAGGCGTAACAGTACTTGCAGGCATGGAGGCAGCCCACATAGGGGTTTACGGCATAGTCCGATACCGGAAGGTTGGATTTGGTGAGGACGGTTTTAACCTCGATTTCTTGGATTTTCATCTTGTTTGCGGAATTGAAGGGGTGTGACCCCGTAGCGTGTGTGAAAGGTCCTGATAAAGTATGTAGAAGTTTCGAAGCCCATGGCATCGGCTATTTCGTCTATTGTAGCGACCGTATAGAGAAGTCTGCGACAGGCCTCGTCGAAAACCACGTCCAGGATATATTTCTTGGCCCATTTCCCAATTCTTTATCCACATACACCTACCCATACTTGTGCTTCCAGAATTTGTATGTGTAGATGTCTTTCACTGTTTCTCAAGTTGGCCAATGCACCAGACGAAGGCTGCTGCAAGGCGTTTGTCTCCGTCCTGGAAATGACCGCCGGGATTCCATACCAGCGTGCTGTTCTCCGTGCCGATCTGGCTTTTCAGCAGTTCGTATTCGCCCCTGACGCTCTCCCCGACCCGGGCGATGGAACGGTTCTTCACGTGCTCTTCCTGATCTCCAAGACTCAGATAGACCTTCTTTGTCAGGACAGGGTGCTCCCCCGCAAAGTCCAGCCAGTCCCGTATCCACAAAGAGGGCGAGGCGGCTGCAATGGCGGCAAAACGGTCCGTCTGCGTGGCCGACCATAGGGCGAAGAGTCCGCCAAGGGAATAGCCGCCCAGGATGATGGGCAGGTCTCCGAACCGTTCCGAAAGGAGCGGCAGCAGAGACTCTGTGACATATTTGAGCGTCTCGCCGGTCATCGTTCCCACTTTCGGGTCGCGGTTGATGGCGGGGTCATGCCAGGGCGTCAGGTCCAGGTCCCAGTCAAATATTTGGAAAGCGGCCATGACAAAATGCACCCCGGTATCTTCCGCAATCAACTGAGCCGTGCTTTCAAAAATCCCCCGTTCATGGTTTCCAAGCGTCTGAATGAGAATGTACTTTGGGGAGGCATCTGCGATGATGAAACATTCCCGACCTCCTATATTCGTGATTACGTGGCTCATAGGCTGCAAAGTTAGCATTATTTTCCGTAGGTCAGGAGCATCATGTCCTTCATGGCGGTGAATCCGGCCGATTCGTAGAGTTTCCGGCCGCACTGCGAGGTCTCCAGATAGATCTTGGTGATGGGCGTGTTGAAGCCTACCAGCTGGCAGAGGTGCTTCAGGTTGGCCATGTCCGAGTATCGCAAGCTGGTGAAGGCGCAGAAACAGAAGCAGTCCCTGGTCTTGATAAGTCACGATGCAGACTTGTGCAGAAATGATTATCTTTACTCCGTCAAACATGTCCGCATATGGAATACCTGTCAAAACAACGATACGACGAGATTGCAGCCGAATTGCACCACCTTATCGAGGTAGTCTACCCTAAGGTGAAAGACGACCTCGCGGAGGCCAGCGCCCAGGGCGACCGGAGCGACAATGCCGGATACCGTGAAGCGAGGCGCATCCAGGGGAAGACCATCAGCCGTATCCGTTTCCTGCAGAAGATCCTGGAGCATTCCCGCGTAATCGACCAGGACCGCCTCCCCAAAGACAGGGTCAGCCTGCTGAGCCGGGTCGAATTCACGAACCTCTCGACAAATACACGTATGAAATTCGAAATCGTCAGCCCGCACGAGATGGATCTGGAGGCCGGCAAGATTTCGCTTAAATCCCCGATCGGCGCAGCCCTGATGGGCAAGAGAGTCGGCGAAACCGCCGAGGTCACCGCCCCTTCGGGGACCATGCGCCTGAGAGTCGAAAGCATCACTTTCGACTGAGAGTCATCCTGGCATTCAATTCAGAAATGTCCTCCAGCAGGTCATACAGTCCGTCTTCGGAGAGTACGCCGCGCCGGAGGCCGTCGGGCAGTTCGCCCCGTTCATCGGCCTCAAAATCCTCCTTCCACAGGCCGGATTCCTGATACCGTTCCAACTCCCCGACACTCCCGAGGAGTTTCTCATACCTGTCCAGGTCCCGGTGAAGGGCCTCAACCGCTTTTTTGACCCGCTCGAAACGGGTCTCCATTTTCCGGATTCTTGCTATTCGTTGCCTGGTGTCCATATACGTGCCGGTCTGTTCATGCAAAAATACTGCATTTCGCGGAAAATAACTAAATTTGATGCCATCAAACAAATAAGGACATGAGTGTGCTGGTCGACTGCCATTGCCATATCCTCCCCGGGCTGGACGACGGGGCGCAGACGCTGGAAGATTCCGTCTTTCTTGCCGGGAAACTGGTGGAATGGGGCTACCGGCGGGCAGTCTGCACATCCCATTGTTCATTCCTGTACCGGAACACTCCGGCAACCGTAAGGGCTGCGGCCGACAAACTCAGACAAGCCCTGGAGCAAAGAGGAATCGGGCTCGAACTGGTCCCCTCGATGGAGTACCGCCTCATACCCGAAACCTGGCCGGTTGTACGCGAAAGCAACTGGCTCCTGCCGTGGGAAGGGAATCATATCCTGGTAGAACTCCCCATACACGATCCGGCGAAGATCGGCGACATCATCCCCCTCGCCGAGATGCGCTGGCTGCTGGACAACGGCTACCAGCCCGTCCTGGCGCATCCGGAACGATATCTATACCTCCGGATGGAGGAATACCGGGCCTTCAAGGACGCCGGCGTCCAGTTCCAGCGCAATCTGGGAGCCCTGGAAGGAATGTACGGCGATGCCGTCTCCGCCCGTGCAAAGACTCTGGACGCCGAAGGCATGTACGACTGGACCGGCTCCGACCTGCACAATAAAAAGTATTCCGCGTTCTTCGACGAGTACGTATTCGGATAGTTTCTTCTGCCCCACCGTTACTTACTGTCGGCCGAAGGTAGGCAGATCCGTAAAGAGAGGTGGAAAGGCGGGTGAGGTTAGTAATGAAACTAACCCCAAAACTAACCCCAAAAATCGCAAGGAAAAAGGTCCTGAGCTACGTACAAAGATGATTCGCATCATGAGAGCTACCCCCACCATTAGTAGGCAGGAGCTCGCCGACCTTTGTAACGTAAACCTTACAGGTATCAAGTATCACCTGCGAATCCTTAAAGATGAAATGGGAATCCACTGGGATGGAGCCAGCAAGACAGGCCACTGGGTATTCCCCGAATAAGCATTCTCATCCCCGGCCCGTCCGGGGATTCTTATATCTTCTGCACCCACTTCTTATCGTACCTTCTCACATATTCCACCAGCTTCTTCCCCTCCACAATCTTCACATCCGCCGCCAGTCCAATCACAAACCTTCCAACACCTTCCAGGGCTTGAACCGTCGAGCGCAGCACCCACTTACCGTCCTCGCGAGAAGGGACCGGCTCCGACATGCACAATAAAAAGTATTCTGAGTTCTTCAACGAGCACGTGTTCAAAGGGACCACGTACACAACATCGTCCCGGCGGTAGGCATTTTTCGCCTATGCCGATGAGCACATTCTATGCTTATATCCTTCTATATCAAGCATTTTCCGAGGTAAAGACAATCAATTCGGGAAAAAGTTGATAAAATTTTCGGGTAAAAGTATGTTTTTTTTCGGGAGAATGTATATAACAACTTCATGACTACCTTAGGCAGGATGGGTAAGGTAAATGTTGCGATGATACCTGGAGTCATCGCCCAGATCGTCAAAGAGCTGGAAAGCTGTGAAGTATGAGTACAGTAATTATTTCACCAAGAAAAATACTCTCATGTTCTTACTTCTCATATAGTTACAAATACAAAGGTAGTGTTTTTTCTTATGCTTTGAATCCGAAGTATTCTATCTTCATTCCCAAGTCTCCAACTAGGTCGCCATCTTTCAGCCGCTGCCTGGTGCTCTCTTCGGTTCCGATGGCATAAAATACAATGTCGATTATTCTGAGACCTTTGGGGTAGCGAAAGCCATCCCATCGCCTTCTACCCCGAATGTTGATTGATATGTGTCCCTTATTATCTTTCTGGCTCCGGTATAGGAGCAAATCAGATTTGAAGCCCCTCCACTTCGTATTGACCTCACATACGTCATAACCAACCTCGCGGAGATTGAATGGCTTGTTCTTTTTGGAGAATGACGAAGCAAACGGATGGATGGTAATGGTGCCCTCATCGAAGATTTCCTTGAGAATGTCTATTGTCTTCTCGTACATTGGATTTCTACTGTAACTGAAGGATTCTCCTGCTGGTTTGGACGGTGGAGGCATCGACACTATCCATTTGCGATCCTCATTAGATTCGCAGAGGAATTCCTTCAACTCTTGCTTGTCGAGCGCCTGGTAGTTGATATCTATCTCTATGCATTTGAGATGATTGTCGACGATTACCTGCCGCTTCTTGCCATCTACTTTGTGGCTTACGTAGAATTCTATCAACAGTCTCTCCCCGTTTTCCATTATGCCTTCGGCATCTGGCCGGATACTATAGCGGTCATCCCATTTCTCAACCTCAACATTACGGATGCGGACCGAGCCCGACGGGAAACGACCACGATCTGAAGCGGGAAGCATTATTCTCCCAGCCTCTTGTAAAACCTCTTTTGCGAGGAGATGGAGCTGGGATTCATACGCTCCCTCACATTCATGTCCGTGAGCGTGAGCAAAATGATGTTTTCGCCATTGACCGGCATTCTTAGCACATAGAGGAGCACCGCAATGCGGACAGTGGGACTTACAGTTATTGCCTTTGGCAACATCATCGACGTGGACGAGAGCATCGCTTTCATCCAACGCAAAGGTCAAAAAGGAACCCATGGCTAAAACTTCCTCTCAATGTACTTAAGGAGCTCCCCCTCCAGATACTTGACGCCCTGAGGGGCTCGGAGGAAGCCATGTTTCATAAGATTCTCCTCGGTGAGCTTGCCGGAACGGGATTCTTTAACCAGACGAAGGAGGGCGTATTTAGTCTGGGATTCATCCGTAATACGACCTTTGTCTACCCAGAATTCCTCTTCCTTTGCCATCCAGCGGTCATAAGGTTCATCGACCTGCTCTACCGTCATCTTATACTTGATTGCACGGTCTTCAGACACATAGACATAAACGATATCCCCTATGTTGATATTGTAGCGCGTCTGTTGCCAGTGGTATTCGCCATATTTTGCCAGGCAATCCGCCAGGCGGAAAGTGGAATTCTTGGCGGTAATCATCAGGCTGCGATGCTCCTCCGGAATTGCACGGGCGGCGCGGTGAATCTCATAATGATTGCTGGCAGCACCAATCGGAACAATCTCAACGGAACAATCCATAGCTGCAGCAATTTTGCAAAGAACATCAAGACCAGGAGAAAACTTCCCCTTCTCGATGCGGGAAAGGTTGGAGGCATCGATGTCGGCGTATTCCGCCAACTCTTTGGCTTCCAGACGGCGCTCTTCACGCAGGGCGCGGATCTGGGCTCCGATTCGCTCACGTTCATTGTCACGATCTGGCCCGTACCAATATGGTGCAGCCCAACAGCCATTCACAATCATCTCCCGATAAATCGGTCCCATGATGACGGAAGGGTCTCCTTTGTAGTATTTGTCGAAGAGGTAAGCAATGACACGAGCGTTTTGCTCTTGAAGTGGCATGGGGACTACCCTATTTAGTCCCACTGTGAAACGGTCACCTTGTGGCGTTTCAACCGTCACCTTATTCAGGCTGACGAATTTGACTTTAGTTAATATTTCCATAATACTCAATAGCTACGGGGAATTTCCCCTAAATCTGTATTACGGGAGCAAATATAGAAAGAATAATTCAATTTGCAAATTATACAAGCGAATTATATCTCTATAATCATGTCTGGTTCCTAAAAAGGTGTGGGACAATTGGGAGAGGTGGGACAATGGAATAGCGGAGGATGTTTATCGCCAGCCCCCGCGTTTGACTTTCAATGCGTCGATGTCTCTTTGATGGTATCTTCGTAGCGCTCCGATTTTGACGGAGCAAAGGTTTTTTTCCTAATCCCAACGCCAAAGAGTCGTGCTGTTGACACCGAGCTGCTTCTTATTGATTCCAACCTTGCGGGTTTTAGTCTGCTCAAGAGATATTTTGAGTTCGTCGATGGTTTTTACGATGGAAAGAGCATTCGGTTGCTATATAAAACTGAAGGCTGACGAAATCCTCGTCAGCCCAGTATGCAGCGAATCCGTAGAATCGCTTTTTGCAAAGTTAACACTATTTAGTGAACCAACAAACAAATACGAGATGAATTGCAAAAAAAACGAATAACAACTATTCACCCATCGAGCCCCTAGATCACCTCTATCCCCAACCCTTTTAAATACTCAAACGTGCCGTCGTAGAACTCAGGCAAGCGAGTCGGATCCTCCGGAAATCCTTCTGGTGTAAGATGGTTGTTTCCATTAGGGACACAGATAACGATTCCCTGGCGGGCACGGGTCAGGAGAACACGGTATGCGTTTAGCATGTACTTTTGATTCTCTGGATTGTTCTCGGGATTCCATTTATTCTTTCCGTTGAATTTATAGAATCCCCAGGAGCCGTTTTCGTAGCGCATATCGGCATCCCAAAGCACACATGCATAATCCAGTTCTAGTCCTTGAACTTGAATCTCGGTAGCGGCGTCTTCCAGATAATTAGAGGATCGAATATCAGTTTTGTCTTCAAGGAACCAATGCACAGCATTTTCTTCATCCTGCGCCAGAATGTGTACCGCCAGAGGCTTGAAACGGGCTGCAACTTTAGTGACAAGAACACCTGTTTGTTGCGTGCCGCGCGCCTGCTTTCTTAGCCATTCTCTTGCCGTATTCATATCTCGTGTCAACACAATCGGATAACCTCGGCCCGAAACGTCTTCATAGAGCCTGGACGCATCAGAATGAAAGGCCAGCATGGATTGGACGAATGCAGAAAGCGTTTCTGCACGGAAAGATCGCAAGCTGACGGCAAGATGCAAATCCTCGGCGAATGTCACTTTTTCATTGCCCTGGAGCAATTCATTCACATGGCCTTCTGCGTACTCCGGATCTGTGAGTTTGTCGGAGATATATACATCCCAATGCCGGAACATGGAGTTTAATGCCTTTATCCATTCTGTAATGCCGGCCTCTCCGGTGTTAATCTCCTGGCCGCCCCCTACCAAACAGACAATGACAGCCCAATCCTCCCGCTGATCCAACGACCAGATAAGGAATTCAGCCTCAGACATCGGGAAGTTAGGCACTTTCAACTTATTGCCATACGTACCACCGCGTTTCAGGTATTCGGCGATTCGTTTATGGGTCCAACTTCGCTGCGCTTCATCGAAAATGGCGACATGCTCCACTTCTCCATAACCTGTGTGTTCCAGGTGAATTGCCTTTTCGGGGTCGATTTCTACGATTCCATTCTCGACTGGATTCTTAATTTTAGCCAGCATGTTATCACGATACCGATGAATGATCTGAATGAATTCGCTGACTTCACGCCTTGAATCCGAAAGGTTTTTCCGTTCTCCATTTGCAGAGCACTTCTTCTGATTATCACGAGCCAAAGCCTCTGTCAAGACTGCCACCAGAGGGCCGTTCCCAGACAAATAGACGGCACCGTTTTCTTTGTCCAACTCACCATTCCTGTAAGTTTGTTTTACGGCTACATCCAGTCCAACGAGCGTCTTACCTGCACCAGGAACTCCCGTCACGAAACAGATACTTTTCTTTTTCGCGGTTTTGCTCTGCTCGATGACCCGCAGAATGTAGTTGATAGTCCGGTCTGTAGACACCTTGTCGGCCTCGTGGCGCGTTATGTCCTCGACAGAATGGTTCTGATAGAGCGCCCGAGCCGCTTCGATAATAGTGGGGGTCGGAGTGTAAGGACTGATTACCCAATTGTCGATGGTTGAGGCATCCTTTGAATCAGCATGATCTAGAACGCCCGCAATCAATGCTTTAAGATGTTCGGCTCCACATATTAGTGGATTGTAAATCAGATCCTCATAAACGGATGGTTTGAACTCTTTGGTTGATGACTTGTGCCTGGTTGGGATCAAGATCGGGACAATCACTCTATCATGGCTGAATCGGTGGAAATTTTTCAGGTCAAGCGCATAGTCCATAACCTGTTCTACATCAGCTTGTAAAGCATCCTTCTGTCCCACCTTGAACTCCAGGCAAAAAATGATGCCACGAAGGAGCAAGACAACATCAATTCGTTTACCAAGCCGTGGAATCTCATATTCAAAGATAATCTGAGCGTCCTCATCTTTCCATGGCTGTAGAACTTCTTGCAAGATATCAATCTCGCCTTTCCAAGCTTCATCGGTGCTTGTCAGTGCTTCGCCATGATAATTGCTATGGAGGGTACCAAGAACAGCCAGAGGATTTTCCTCCAAAAAATCCTCAAATGACGAGATATATAAACATCTATTCGGCATACTTGTCAATATGTGATGAGTCAGCTGATACGGACAAATACCTCCCCCGCAACACTTCCCTGTCAGCAGCACTGACGCCAAGGGCTTTCTCCAGATAAGATTCCAGTGAGCCGTATTCGGCGTCGATGCGGCCGAGGACCTTCACGAAGTTGTCTGTGTTGCAGCCCAGGATGGCTTTCACTACTCCGATCTCCTCTTCCTTGCCGCCCCAGAATTTTACCCGGCGGGTGTACTTTCGCACGTCGGCTTCATAGACCCTGTTGGTGGCGTCGAAGTCGGCAATTATGGTTTCCCTGCTGGCTCCAAGTGCGGCCAGCAGAAGGGCGGACGCTATGCCGGCACGGTCCTTTCCCTGGGTGCAGTGGAACAGGACGGCGCCGTTTTCCGTCGACAGTACTATGCGGAAGAATTCGGCATACTGCTTCTGGCAGACGGGGTCGAAAAACAGCGTGGGATACATCCCGCGGGCAATTTTCTTTGCGAGGTTGTTGAATGCCGCCAGCATGATTATCTTCTTGTAGTCGAACTTCCTGCCGCCGGTGAACCTCTTCTTCTCCTTCTCCGAGGCCTGCGCGGCGGCGTTGCCGCTGGCATCGACCGGGAGTGCGATGTGGTCGGCGCCGGGGACCTGCCTGTCTGCAGACCCCTTCTTTTCCTCTTCCATCCGGAAATCTATCACCTTGACCACCGGCAGGCCGGATAGATACCGGATATCCGCGTCCGTAGCGTCCGCCAGGTGCGCCGTCCGGAGGAGCAGTCCGCTGCGGACCGTCCCGCCCTGCACGGGGTAACCGCCCAGTTCCCTGGCGTTTACGATACCCTTTACCGGAAGGAACTGCTGGGCGTTCAAGGAAGAAGATACTGCCATCGCTGTAACCAAAATGAAAAAACGGAAACTCATAATCCTGGTCCTGCAAAGTTAGCAATTAAATTTGTCGCAAAAAATGCTTATATTGTTAGCAGTTTTTGAAATCCTGAATCACAACGACAATATGAAAAAGTTAGCATTTGCAGCAGCGATAATGGCCCTTGCACTTACCGCCTGCGGACAGAACAAGAAAGAAATGAAAACCCTCGTCGCCTATTTCTCCGCCACCGGCACCACCGAAGCCGTAGCAAAAGACCTTGCCAAGGCCGCCGGCGCCACCCTCTACGAAATCAAACCCGAGGTGAAGTACACCGACGCCGACCTCGACTGGCGCGACAAGCAGTCCCGCAGTTCCATTGAGATGCAGGACAAGAGCTCCCGCCCCGCCATCGTAAAGGACCTCAAGGACGCCGACAGCTACGACCTCATCTACATCGGATTCCCCGTCTGGTGGTACACCGCCCCCACCATCATCAACACGTTCATCGAAGCCTACGGATTCAAGGGCAAGACGGTAAGGTTCTTCGCCACTTCCGGCGGCAGCGACTTGGCCAAAGCCGACAAGCAGTTCCAGGAGCAGTACCCGGAAATCAACTGGAAGCCCGGCAAACTGCTGAACGGCGCCACCCCCGAAGACCTCGCCGCCTGGGTGAAGGCAAAATAAACGGATGTCCTACGGTAACTGTGCGATAAACACCGACACAGGACCCATAGACAGCTTTCCGTTTTTCAGTGAGACCTTGCCATGCGAAATGGCGGGGTCTATTTTTTCCTTCCCGGGACACGTGCCGGCAGGAAGACAGACCGTCTGCTTCTTTCCGGTAGGATTGAGGGCGACGATCCAGGTCTGCGCCCCGTCACTCCTGGTATATACCATAGGATAGGGCTTCTGCTCATTGTAAACGGGCGTAAAGCTGCTGTCGGCCCAGAATGCAGGCGTATTCTTGCGGAAGGCGATGAGGGTGCGGGTCCAGTTGAGGAGAGACACGGGGTCGTTTTCCTGGCTCTCCACGGTGGGCGCACCGGGGCCGGCAGGCTTATGCGACCCGGCGTGTTTCCATTCCAGATAGGCAGGATACGATGTGGCCGTCGTCCATTCGGGGCACACCGGGAGGTAGATTTCCGTCGGGGCGCAGGTGCTGAATCCGGCGTTCTGACCGCCGGTCCACTGCATCGGCGTACGAGCCCCGGCGCGCTCTTTGCCGTTATGGTTGGCCCCTTCCACATTGGGCATATCCACAAGCGAGCGCATACCTATCTCGTCGCCATAGTACAGGATAGGAAGATGCATGGTAAGGATCCAGGTGAGCATAACACGGAGCTGGTCCGGGCTGTTGCGGTCTCCGGTGTTAAGGCGGAGATGGTCGTGGTTGCCGGTAATGGATGCGTAGTAGCCCCAGTCCTTCGTCCATTCTATGGCGTCCGTGTAATGGTCGTAGTACTCCTTGAGGGCGCCGGCGGCGGTGACGCTGCGGTCGATCTTGTCCTCAGGCCAGGAATTCCCATAAAGGTCCCTGACAGACGGTTGGCAGCCGTCCAGGGTGAAATACGCGCCGCCGTTGGCCTGGTGCTTGCGGTCGAAGTACATCAGCCTGTTGGTCTTGGTCGTACGATTGATGTACATATCCACATTCATACCCGATGCGAGGCAGAATTTGGGATCGCTCCATTCGGCCATGAGTACGTGGTCGGGATAATTGGCGTCCGACCAGGCACGGATCTCCCTCCAGAATTTGATGGTCTCCGCCTTGTCGGGATCGCCTTTCACAAGGCTGTCGGCCATATCCACACGGAATCCGTCGACGCCCTTGTCGTACCAGAACGCTATGATATTCATAAGCTCGCGCTTGACGGCGCGGGGCCCGGGGGCATCTACGCCCTGTTCCCAGGGGCGGGACGGGTCGGGATTGGCGAAACCGAAGTTCAGCGCCGGCTGGCAGGCGTAGAAGTTCTTGTAATAGAACTTGTCCCGGGGATAATCGCTCTTCATCCATTTGCCGCGCGTGTTCTGCATATAATTCGGGTCCTTGAGCATTTCCTCAAGGTCCTTCGCGGCGGTTTCGTCGGGCAGGCGGTCGCTCCAGATGTAATAATCGGAATAGCGGAGGTTAGTATCCTCAGCGCTCTGGACGAACCAGGGGTGCTTGTCGGAGGTGTGCCCGGGGACGAGGTCCAGCAGGACCTTTATACCGCGCCTGTGGGCCTCGCCGATGAGCTCAACAAGGTCATTGTTGGTGCCGAAACGGGGGTCCACCCGGTAGTAATCGATGACGTCGTATCCGCCGTCGATCCAGCCGGATACAAAAAGAGGATTGAACCAGATGGCCGTTATCCCGAGGCTCTCGATGTAGTCCATCTTGGACAGGACACCGTGGATGTCCCCCTTGCCGTCGCCGTCGGAATCCTTGAAGGACGAGGGATAAATCTGGTAGATGACGGCATCACGGAGCCACCCGGGGCCCTTTGTCCAGGTCTGAGTGAACGAACCGGGAGCCGGCTGGCCGGCCAGCGACAATGATGACAGCAGTGCGAATAAGAGAAGTATCCTTTTCATGGACGGTTTATTTGAAGAATTCAACCACCAGCCTGACCACCTCGCTGCGGCGGCGGATCCGCAGGGTCGAAGCGGGCGTCAGGAGTATTCCGGTAACGAGTGCTTTCATTCATACGCGCCGCTGTCGGCATCCCGAACGCCTCCGTATTCCTTCTCTGCGGAGGCACCCAGACCAATGCCACCGTCATCGACGCCCTCCTGAAGGGCTATGAAGGGGTAATCGCAGCGGAAACCGGACACATCGCCGTCCATGAGTCGGGGGCCATAGAGTTCGGCGGGCACAAGGTGCTCACCCTCCCCTCCCACAACGGCAAAATCGACCCTGACGAGCTCCGGGAGTACCTGGAGCGCTATTATGCCGACGATGCCCACGAGCACATGGTCTGGCCGGGGATGGTATATCTGTCGCTGCCCACCGAGTACGGCACGCTCTACTCGGAGAAAGAGCTTCAGCGTATCCGGGAAATCAGCCTTGAGTACAAGCTGAAGTTGTTCGTCGACGGCGCCCGGCTGGGATACGCCCTTGCGAGCGACAGCTGCGACATTACGCTACCCCGGCTGGCTCAGCTGTGCGACGCTTTCTACATCGGCGGCACCAAGGTCGGCGCGCTCTGCGGAGAGGCCGTCGTGTTCCCGAAAGAGGCCCCGGAGCACTTCTTCTCCACCGTCAAGCAGCACGGCGCCCTGCTGGCCAAAGGCCGTCTGCCCGGCATCCAGTTCGAAACTCTCTTTACGGACGGACTCTATTTCAGCATCAGCTGCAACGCCATCCTGCGTGCGATGGAGCTCAAGAAACTGTTCGAAGACCGCGGCATCCCCTTCTACATCGACTCCCCCACCAACCAGCAGTTCCCCATCCTGAGCAAGGCCCAGATGGAGGCACTGGAAGGTAAAGTCCTGTACGAAATATGGGAAAGGCTCCCGGACGGGCGCTGCGTGACGCGTTTCGCCACCAGCTGGGCCACCACCCCGGAGGACATCGAAGAACTGGCAGGTCTGCTCGACCGCTGCCTTCCGTAATCTTACAGCGAAAGTATTGTAGGACTGACGATTAGCGTGAGCCACGCCCAGCGCATGCTGCCGTCGCTGCTGGCGCGCTTGAGCCGCTGCATGGTCTGGTCGCCGCCCATGTATGAGAATCCTGCCCGCAGGATGATATCCTTGGTAAACGGATAAGTGGCGGACAGCTCGACACAGTGGCCCAGCGTCATATCGAGGCCCTCCAGCTTGGTTGCCGTGGCCATATAGTGATAATAGGCTTCCATCGTGAGTTTCTTCCAGGCGGTGAAAGAGCCGCCGGCGTAGGCGTTCTGCAGGCCGGGAGAGAAGCCATTGAAATACGTGCTCACGTAGAAGAAATCCATCATTCCGTAGAACTTGTGGTGCGAGCCGTACAGGGAGCTGAATCCGCGTATCTTGTCGTGGTGGATAAGCCCTATGCCGCCTTTGCCGGGTACGGCGAAATATGGGTCGCCGCTCAGGTAATCGTAGCCGGCAGTAAGGTTCACCGCCTGGGAAAGCTTGACCTGGGCCTTGGCGGCTGCCATCCAGGCCTCGATGGGCGTGCCGTGTTCGTCCTTGCCCATCTGGCGGTAGTAGGACGCTGAAAAATCGCCCCATTCGGGCTTGAAACTGACGTAGGTGCCCAGCATCTGCTGGAAGTGGAGGTTGGTCTTGCCGATGGGAGG
>CACZEU010000016.1 GCA_902780175.1 uncultured Bacteroidia bacterium | reverse complement strand
GACGGCAACTGGCAGAGCCAGTGGGACAATTACGCCCGCTTCGGCTTCGACGCCCATCACCTCGTGAATCAGGCGATCGCCCGTGAAGACAAATATATGGAGGCCATCGGCCTGATCCTCAAGGTCTATTGCCTCTCCAACCTGTCCGCCCTCTTCGGTGACATACCCTACAAGGAGGCGTATATGCAGACGGAGAACACTGCTCCCGTATTCGACAGCCAGAAGGAACTGGCGGCGGAATTCCTCGCCGACCTCGACAGTGCCGCGGTCATACTGAAGCGCAGGCCGGCGGTCTCCAAACCCGGCCTGGACAGGATGTACGGCGACAGTTACCTCCGCTGGATCAAGTTCGCTAACTCCCTTGGGATGCGCATCCTCTGCCGCATGTCCGGGACGGATGACCAATATTGGGCACGGATACAGCGTATGGTCGACAATCCCGCCGATTATCCCGTCTTCGCTGACAATTCCGACAGCGCCGTCATCCCGTTCGAGGATGTCGATCCGTACCGCAATTACTGGGGCCAGCAGAACATGACCTCCGCCAATTTCACCAACCACCGCATCACCCAGACGATGATAGACATGATGGTTGAATTCAACGCTTCAGGCAACGCCCTGTTCGAGGATCCCCGCCTTCCCATCTACGCCACGCAACGTTCCGGTGCCTGGAAGGGCTCCCGCGGCGGCGTGACGTCCCAGGAATTCAAGGCGTACGACACCGGCTCGGCACTGCCCAATTTCGCAGTCCTCGCCCGTCCTTCCATGCCCGCTTTCCTGATGGATTATTCCGAGGTCCTCTTCATCCTCGCCGAGGGTGTGGAGAAGGGCAAGCTCAACGTCCCCGGCAAGACGGCAAAAGACCTCTACGAGGCCGCCGTCCGTGCCAGCATAGACAAATGGGCTGAATTCGGCCAGTATGCATCCAAGCCCGTCACCGTGCGCTCATCAGATGTCGCCGCCCTCCTTTCCGGCCCTCTCGGATCCTACGACAAGGCCGTATCTCAGGATGGAAGCCGCTATCGCAGCGCGGAGGAACTCATAGCCTGCCAGAAGTTCATTTCCCTGTACTTCTGCGGCTACGAGGTCTATAACGAATGGCGCCGTACCGAATACCCCGACTTCGAAATCGCAGGCGGCACCGCCTCCAACGATTACGAACTCCCTACCCGTTTCGGTTACCCCAACTACACCGTGGCCTCCAACAGCGCCCACGTTACCGAAGCACTCAACCGTATGGGAGGCTCGGGCGCACAGAACAATATGCACCTGCCCCTCGACTGGTCATATGTAAAGCTCAACGGCTCGCACCGCAGTCCGTATAACCCTCAGCAGTAGTCCATTATGAAAAGATTCCTTATTCCTCTGGCCCTTTTGCTGACCGCAGTCGGCTGCATTGAGCGCGAAACGCCCTTCGTGGTCGAAGGCGACCCGCATTTCAATATCACCATCCGCGACGACAGCGAGGTTCCCATTGCGGAGCTCGACGAAATGTCGGCGCAGTATTCGTTCGTCCTCGGCCCCAATGCCTGGTCCGCCGCCAAGAATGACGCCAGCCACGTGTCCAAGGCCCCGCGTTTCTATGTGAATTCCAATATGCGCTGGAAGGTGGTTCCTGCCTCCGGCGAGCCCGAATCCTGGATCCACCCCTTCCCCGACAGCGGCGAGAAGCAGGGCCTGTTCTTCTTCAAGGCAGACCGCAACATAAGTCCCGTCCAGGATCGTTCCGCCCTGTTCAACGTGCTGGTTGACAAGGGGAGCGGCGAGTTCGAACCCATAGAGGGCATGCTCCGCATAACCCAGGAGAAGAGCCCCCTGTTCCTGGAGATGAACGCCGCCAAGTTCAATGTGGCCTCCACGGGGCAGAACGTCAGGCTTGCAGTCACCGCAAATGTAGACTGGACCTATGAGCTTGCGCCTTCCGCCTCCTTCGGCACCGCCGATATCGACTGGATCGCCGACAATTCGAAGCATACCGCCGGCAAGCAGGTGGATACCCTCGTATTCAAGGTTGCCGCCAACGAACTGGGAGTGCGCGGAGCCGACCTTGCCATCAGCTATGTGCTTGACGGCGAGGCCAGGACGGACGTCATACCTATCACCCAGTATCCCGCCACCGAAACCCAGCTGGAGGGCTTCCCCGTGAAATGGGCGGTGCGCGTGTCTGACAACACCTATGCATCTACCTGGACCGCAAACGCGACCATCCCTCCCGTGAGCGGCAGCGGTCTCATGACGTGGCACAACGAGAACGGACGTGCAGCGGACACCGCCGGGAAGGTCCTGGTCGATGTTTCCGACAACTGTCCCCGTGCCCAGGGCGTCTGGCCCGGAGACTATCTGGAAATCGTTGCCGCTTCTCCCGTATCGGCCGGCACCATCGTCAAGCTGGTGTTCGGCACGCGCGTTTCGGGAACCGGCCACAAATACTGGAGGCTCGAGTTCCGTGACGGCGATACCTGGAAGGTTGCCGGCAAGGCGCTCACCGATCCCGACGTCCCCGGCCCCGACGGCCAGCCGGTGGTCTATACGCACGCCATGAATTCCGACGGATCTACCAATATCTTCGTCGAGTCCCTCGCCAACTATACTTCCAATACCGACCAGGTCGAGTTCCGCTTCATCTGCGCCGCCAACTGGCAGGCAAACGGGAACGGCCCCCTCGGTGCGCCCAACGGCGGTACGTGGCGTCTCGCGGTCGATACCAAGACCGCCGACGACCCTTATCAGCCGCAGATTTCCATAGTGGCGGCGGGAGCGGAGACTCTTACCAGGGCCAACCTCACCGTCAATCCTTCCTACCTGGCTTTCGACGGCGAGAAATCGGGTTCCCGCAAGTTCACCGTCTCTTCCGACCAGGACTTCACCCTCACTCCTTCAGCGGACTGGATACAGCTCGACCAGGCTGAGTCCTCCGCAGGCGAAGACATATCCTTCACCGTAAAGTGCAACGACAACGAGACCGGCTCAATCCGCGAGGGTGTTATTGTCATCAAGGCCGGAATCACCCGCAGCTCCATTGCGATCATCCAGGGTGCGAAGCCCGGTTCTCAGACTCCCGGAGGCGATGAACCTCAGGAGGTCACTACGCCGGCGGAATTCCCCATCGTGTGGAGCATGCCGGGTCCTAGCAATGTAAGCGGAGTGGACTTCTTGCTCAACAACATTTCCGGTTCGTACGTGTATTCCGATACGCACCACGGCAAACTGAGCATGATCCGTACTTCCACCACCTCGCCCACGACGAGCAACACCACTTACCAGAAGCGTAGCGAGGAGCGCTGGAACGGCAAGCACTGCTTCCTGCACTACGGCGTTTACAAGGATGACTACTGGCTCTTCGAGGTGTTCAACGTCACCAATCCTGCCGGAACCTACACCATCGAGTACTGTGCCGAGTCTTCCGGCAACGGGCCCAAGTATTTCCTGCTCGAATATTCAGGCGACGGAGTCAACTGGGTTCCGGTAGATCCCATTGACGGCTCGTACAGCAGCGAAAGCGGGGACGAGACCTTCCAGTACACATATGCCCTGGAGAAGGCTTCGACAGTTTATACGATAAACAAATCGGTCCGCCTTCCCGCAATTTCCAAGTCAACTACTGTGATGGTGCGGGCCAGGGTGGTTTCCGTCAGCCGCGTCGCCGGTACAGACATGGCTCTCAACCACGGAGCGACCAATCGTGTGGGCGATCACGTAACCATTTCGTTCAAAGCAGATTAAACAAACCATATACAATTATGAATTACAAAAAACCCCTTGCGGAATACCTGCCTCTCGAGGCATATTCCGAGTTTTTGGAACTGACATCTTTTGGCGGCGTCGGACTCGAGGACGCAACAGAAGAGGAACTGGTATTTTAAAACGCATTTGACCATGAAAAAGTTTGTCCTTTTCGCTGCCTTTGCAGCCCTGGTGCTCACTTCCTGCACCAAAGAAAGCGGAACCGGCTTTGAGTCGAATGTCCGTACAGTTCAGTTTACCGCATCTTCCGTGGATACCAAGACCGTCTTCGGCACTCCCGACGGCTCCACGTATCCCGTTCTCTGGAGCGACAACGACGCCCAGGTCGGTATCGCGCTAAATCTCAAGGCTATCCTTTCCGCAGACGTCACCGTCTTCGCAGACCACAAGACAGCTACGTTCTCCCGCGAGGTTGAAGACGACGGAAGCGGAATGTATCAGTTCGTGGTGGTCAACCCCTACGCCGCGTTCAAGAGCGTCAATGCTACCGAGCGCAAGATTATGGTCGAGGTCCCCTCCGGACAGGCCTGTACCGCCACTACTCCCGACGAGCGTTCCCAGGTCATGGTCGGACTGTCCGACGTGAGCGCCGCCCTGCCTGACCAGGTGAGCCTCAACCTCAAGCACGTCCCCGCTTACCTGCACATGGTGTTTACCAACGTCGCACTCGGCGGAGCCACCGTCCAGTCCGTCAACATTTCTTCTGAGAAGAACATCGCCGGCCGCTTCTTTTACAAGCAGGACGGCTCCATAGAGGAAGGCCCTGCGATGCTCAAGTCCATCTCCGTCAATCCCGAGACCCTGGACAACGTCTGGTGCTCCATCGCTCCCGTGGACCTGTCAGGTTCCGCCCTCACGGTCTCCATCGTGACCGACAAGGGCTCCCTGGTAAAGACCCTCAGCATCCCTTCAGGCAAGGAGTTCAAGTCCGGCAAGATCTTCAAGATGACCGTTGACATGAGCGGCGTTACCATGGCGGAGCCTGTCGTGTACGAGCTCGTCACCTCCGAGGACGCCCTGCATTGGGGAGACCGCGTCATCATTGTCGCGGCGGAGTATGACTTCGCAATGTCCACCGCCCAGAACACAAACAACCGTTCCGGTACCGGCATCACCAAGGGCGACGGCGTCATCGTCGACCCGAGCGAGTCCGTCGAGGTCCTCAGGCTCGAAGACGGAACCGTCCCCGGCACCTGGTCGCTGTTTGCCACCGGCGGAGTCAACGACGGCTACCTCTATGCCGCAGCAGGATACGACAACAAGGGCAATTATATGAGGACGCAGAACGACGTCGACGAGCTTGCCAGCTGGAACATTTCCTTCGGCGATTTCACCACGGCCGACCAGGCGGCTCCCGACGCGGAGCGTGCGATCATCAAGGCCACCGTGCCCAACAGGCCGCTTATGCGTTACAACGTAGAAAGCAACCTGTTCTCCGCCTACGGTGAGACTACCAGCATGTATCCCATCAAGATATACCGCCTCAAGGGCGCCCCGGACAATACTCCCCGTTTCAATGTTGTGACGGACGCAGACGGCAGTACCCTTGTCAGCAATGGCGGAACCGTTTCCGTCAATGTCTTCGGCAACGTGGCATGGACCGCATCGGCAACCGGCGGCGCTACCGTTGACAAGACATCCGGCAACGGCAACGGCGTTATCACCGTGACCATTCCCCAGAATGACGGCGCCTCCGTAAAGAATTACACCGTTACGGTCAGCACAAGTGCAGGCGTATCTCCTTCGAGCTACACTTTCAGCCTCAGCCAGGCCCCTTACGTGTCCATAGCCGTGGATGACGTGCTGCTGAGCGAATCGTTCGCTGCAGGCGCTACCGGAGACACTCCTTCCGCTTATCAGGAAAGCGGCAGCGTCAGCACGGTAGTGTTCGGCGGAGCATCCGTCACCTACACCCAGAGCGGCACGAACGCCAAACTATACGACGACGGACTCGTGTACGTCGACAGCAGTTACGACAAGAGCCAGGTCCCCGCGGAAATCAATATGAAGAACCTCATGGTTCCCAAGAGCGGCGGCTGGTGGAAAGTCGAGGGCATCCCCTGCCCGGGAGTCAAAGTCGCGAACGTCGTATTCTACGGCAATTACGAGAAACTGCCCACACTGTCGTCAGATACCCCCGGAGTGACCGTCGGGGACAACAACCAGACAAGCTACTTTAAGATCGGCAGCACCACCAAGTACGTTTATGTGAAGTCTTACGACATCACTTTTGACGATAGCTTCGCCGGAGGCACGTTCAACCTTACATTCCTCAATTCCAACACAAGCAACAACGCCCGTATTACCGATATCAAGATTACAGTAAAAGAACTCAAATAATGCATCTGACAACAATGATCAAGAGTATTTATTCCCGTCCGGACTGTGAAGTGTCGCCATTCAGTCTGGAGTATACGATACTGGACGACTCTCTCCGTTCCGGAGCCGGTATCGGCGACACCAATCCCGAGGATGACTGGGGTAACTTTTAAATGATTGCGACCATGAAAAAGATTGTCCTTTTAACCGCCATCCTTCCGGCCCTCCTGTTCGTTTCCTGCAACAAGGAAAACGAAGCAATCCCTACCCCGGCTGATGACCAGCAGTTGGTCGAGGCCCGCTTCTTCGCCTCCGCCCCAGGCACCAAAACCGTCTTCGGCACTCAGAAATCCGACAAGTCTTATCCGGTACTGTGGAGCTCCAATGACACTAAGGTGGCTTATGTCACGCTGGCCGGCAACAGTCTCTATGAGGCCGACCTGACACCTTCTGCCGACGGCACTACCGCAGAGATAGCCGCCAAGGTGGCCGAGGCTGAATCCTACGAGTTCATCTTCGTCAGCCCCGCGCCTTCCCTCAAGAGCGCCAACAAGACGAACGGCACCATCAACCTGGAAATCCCCACCGTTCAGGAGTCCACTCCCGCGGGTCCCGACGAGGCCTCCCAGGTCCTTTATGCAATGTCTGGTGAAGTTACATCCCTCGATTCCACAATCCCTGTGACATTTGCCCACGCGACAGCCTATCTTCACATCTTCTTCACGAATGTGACCCTTCCTGCCGGTGCGTCGCTCCAGGGCGTGACCATCGAGGCTCCCGCCGGATGCGCTATCGCCGGACGCAATCAGTTCCTGCCGAAGTCTGGTGCATACTCGGGTGACGGAACTCCATCCAACGTGGTTTCCATCAACACCGCCACCACCGACGAGATCTGGTGCGGCATCGTCCCCGCCGACCTCTCGGGCAAGGAACTCAAGCTCATTGTCAACACCGACAAAGGCACCTTGATGAAGACTGTCACCATGCCTTCCTCCGCAGCGCTCGCCCCCGGTGACGTGAAGAAATTCACCGTCAGCATGGCCGGCATTACTGCCAGTGAGTCTGTTGAATACGTGCTCGTGACATCCGCAGGTGAACTTCATTACGGCGACAAGATTATCATCGCCGCTGCTGATGCTGACGTTGCACTGGGTAACACCCAGAATTCCAACAACCGTTTACAGGCCGGCGTAACCAAGTCCGGCAACAGCATCCTCGATCCTTCTTCAACCGTGGAGATTATCGAACTCGAAGATGGCGCCATTCCCGGTACTTTCGCTCTCAAGGCAACCGTAAAGCCCGGTTATCTGTATGCGGCAGCCGGTTTTGACAATTCCGGTAATTATCTCAGGACAGGGGATGAACTGGATGCCAGCGGCAGTTGGGAGTTTACATTCGGAGACATTACCCCCGGCGACAAAGAGAATCCTGACCCGGAGCGCGCAATCATTCTGGCTAAGGCTCCCAACAGGAACCTGTTGCGTTACAATGCGACCAGCAGCCTGTTCTCCTCTTATGCGACGACAACCACTACCGCCCCTGTAAAGGTATATCGTCTGAAAGGCGCCCCGGATACTTCATTGCGCTTCAAGGTTTCCAATACCACCGGCAGCCTCGAGGACGTATCTGTCGACTCTGCAGCTCAGGAAGTTGAGGTGTATGTTTTCGGCAATGTCGCCTGGACGGCCTCCGTCGCTGGAAGCGCCACCCTTGACAAGACATCCGGCACCGGGAACGGCATCATCAAGCTTACTCTTCCTGAGAATACCGGAACAGCCGCAGTCAATTACACTGTGACCGTAAGCACGAGCGAATCCGTCTCTCCTGCTTCCTATACCCTGAAGGTCATCCAGAGTGCACCTTCTGGACCTTCCACCAGCACGATGAAAGTTGGAGACGTCCTGTTGTTTGAGGACTGGAATGGCGGTAATAAGAATGACACGCCCTCGGTTTACAACGCGAGTGCAGCTGCTACCACGACTGTTTATGGCGGAGCTGCAGTCACTTACTCGCAGAGTGATGGAACCTCGAATGCCTTTACAAAATTGTATGATGATGCGCTTGTCGATGTTCCCAATGGCTATAAAGGAAGCCTTGCTCTCCCGGAGAACAAGATGAACCTTTTGATCGCGAAGAGTAATGGCTATTGGGGTATTGCAGGAATTCCTTGTGCCGGAGTCAAGAAAGCGAAAGTCTCTTTCGATTCCAATTACGGAAGCTCGAACTATATGACCCTGACGACTGACACTGCCAATGTTACCATAGGGGCCCTCTCGGCTACGAATACCAATACCGCCTGGGGCAAGAAGGTATATACTGTTACGTTCGACGTTACCTTCGGTACCGGCTTCAGCGGCGAATCCTTTAACCTTAAGCTTACGAATCCTAATACCAATAGCAATATAAGGGTTACCAGATTAAAGGTTGAGGTTACCGGTATATAATGGAGAAAAAACAATCATACAAAACCCCGGCAACCGCCGACGCAGGAGTGGCGGCGGAGTTGGATTACCTGATAGTGGGGGCGTCTGGTGGCGAAGGCGAGGCCGGAGTCATCGGGGACGGTGAAGATTATGTGTTTTAAACCGACAGGAGCGATATGAAAAAATACATCATTTTCGCCCTTGCGGGCGTAATCGGAACCCTTTCCTGTACGGCGGAACTTCAGCCCGACAAGGCTGAGGTTCCCGTCGGCGGGGCCCCAAAGACAACGGTAAACCTCTGCATAACCACGGCGGAGCCCGGCACCAGGACCTTCATGGAAGAGGATGGCGGGCAGTTCGTTCCCATGTGGCACGCGACCGACAGGCTTGGAGTTTTGTTTGATTCCTGGAACGCAGGCGCAGGGGCGGCGGACGCCGTCCTTGCCAATGGTTCTCCCGACGGCCGGACGGCCGCCTTCGAGGGAACCGCCTCCGTGGGCGAGGGCGTACATACCGTGTACGCCTTCAGCCCCGCGAGGGCGTTCTACGCTACCGAGGCGGGACGCATCCTCGACCTCGAAATCCCTTGCATACAGTTCCCGACCGCCACATCCTTCGACCCCCGGGCCGACCTGCTTGTCGGCGTGCCGGCCGACGTCCGGGTGAGCGGCAATTCCGCCACCGTGGACAAAATGCATTTCCGCCGCATCGGCGCCGTCCTCGAGGTAAAACTCGCCGACGCCACCACCGGAAGTGCGCTTTCGGCGGACAATATCAAGTCCGTCAAACTTGAGTCGGGCATGGCGGGAGCGGCCCTCACGGGCGTTTTCCGTTACGATTTCGCCGGAGCCGACGCCGCCGCAACACAGATGGCTGTGAGCACTCCAGGCGTCACCGCCGACTTCACGGAGAGCCCGATTCCGTTCTCCGGCAACAGGGTTTACCTCATTGTCAACCCCACCACGCTCAGGGGCGGCAGCCGACTTACCGTCACCGTCCTCACCGACAGGCACGAGGTCAGCAAGACCGTAAGCCTTCCCTCCGACCTGGACCTGCCCAGCAGCAAGGTGACGACGCTGACGTTCAACCTTACCGGCGATGCCGCCACCGTCTTCTTCCAGGATAGCTTCGACTGGATCGCCCGCTATTGGGACGATATGGCCGACGGCGCCGCCGACACCTTCCTTTACACCACGGCCCACGACCGCGCCCTGTACAATCTGGACCCCGTGGCCAACGGTTCCACATCGACCACCGCGGAGCCGCCGTACAAGCAGCCCAACATCTGGGCCTGGAATCCCAACACGCTGGGAGCGGCCTTCACCTCCCTCGGTTATGCCGACAGGCAGCAGAACGAGGCCGCAAAGGTGCTGTACGCGCAGGAGAATTACCTCAAATTCGGCAAGACCGACCGTCACAACTGCCTCACGCTTCCCGCACTGCCCGTAGGCGGCGGCAGCGTCAATGTTGACCTGTCCTTCGACTGGAGCGCGCAGGACGCAGGCAAGGAATTCGTTGTCGAGGTCACCGGGGGCGGCGTCTGCGCCGGTTCAGGATCGGCCGTCAGCACGCCGTTCAGCCAGTCCACTACCTTGAAGTGGGAGCACAAGACGCTGGCGCTCAGCGGAATCACGGCATCCTCCCGCATCTGCATCAGGCCCAACCTTACCAATTACGCCGCCAGCGGCAAGTACCGTTGGTTCATAGACAACATACGCGTCAGCGAGCACACGGGGCCGGTTGTGGCCGGCAACGTCATCGGGCGCGTACTGGACGGCAACGGCAATCCTGTGGCCGGCGTGGCGGTGTCTGACGGCATCGTCGTCACTTCCACCGGCGCCGACGGCTGGTACGGCCTGCAGTCGCAGAAGGCCAACGGTTACGTATTCATCAGCCAGCCGCAGGGTTACGAGGCCCGGCTCGAGGGCGTGTTCCCCCAGTTCTGGCAGGCTCTCAGCGGCGATGTTTCCGTTGAGGAAAGGCACGATTTCACGCTTACGGCGGTTGACAACTCTCAGTGCGTGTTGCTCGCCCTCGGCGATTTCCACCTCTGCAACCGCAACGCCCTCTACGACCTGCGGCAGTTCCGCCTGCAGACGGACGAGCTCAAGCGCCAGGTGCTGACCCTCCGTTCGCAGGGAAAGAAGGTCTATGGCCTAACTCTGGGCGACATGACCTGGGACCTCTATTGGGACGGCTCCTCCGGCCTTGCAGGGTGCAATTTCGACCTGTCGTCTTATAAGTCCGAAGTCAATTCCGACTTCGCCGGCCTGTCGTTCCCCGTCTGGCATACCATCGGCAACCACGACCACGACTACAGGGGGACCGGCGACTGGGATACCGTCATTCCGTACAAGCAGGTAATCGGGCCCACGTATTATTCCTTCAACGTGGGTGGTTACCACATCATTTCGCTTGACAACGTCATCTGCGAGAACGACGGCACAGTGTCAGGCCGTTCCAACCACGGAGGCCTTACCCAGGAAATCCTGGACTGGATCAGCGCCGACCTTGCGCTTACGGGCGCTTCTACGCCGCTGATTATCTCGATGCACGAACCCATGCACGTGCCTTCGGATCCCACCGGAGGTTATATCTACTACACGTACGTAAAGAAACTTACGCCGCTCCTTGGCAGCCGCAACGTGCACATGATATCCGGGCACACTCACTGCCTGTCCAACGTGAAGGTTTCCAGCAAGCTGTACGAACACAATACCGGCGCACTTTGCTCCACCTGGTGGTGGACAGGCCGGTTCAGCATCAGCAGCGAGGCCTCCTGGGGCAGCGGGTCTTCTCTTTCCACCATTTACAACGTGGGCCCCGACGGTTCTCCTTCAGGTTACACCGTTTACGACCTGTCAGCCGGCACGATGAGCTGGCGCTACAAGGCCTTCTCGCTTGACGCCGACCGCCAGTTCAAGACTTACGACCGCAACCAGTTCGTGCTGACTGCGGCCAACTGGTGCCCCGCTGCGACGGCGGCCCGCAAGAAGGAGTTCGAAGAGCTTACGGCAAAAGGCGACGGCACGTATTCCTACGCCGTTGCCGCGGGGACTTCCGGCGTTCCGGCCAATCTGGTGTATATCAACGTATGGGACTACGACCCGTCATTCAAGATTACCGTTACCGAAAACGGCAAGTCGCTTACCGTCACCAAATTGACGGATGCCTACGACCCTATGCACATGGTGGCGTATTCTGCCGTGCGTTACCAGAACGGCAGCAGCGCGACTGCGGCATTCAACTCCATTGCCACGCAGCACATCTTCCGGGTGCAGGCCTCCGAGGCCAACTCGACCCTCGTAATAACGGTCACCGACCGCTTTGGAAACGTATCCACCCAGACAATGACCCGTCCCAAGGCATTTACTGTCGGATGGGATTAAACTGATGAATATGAAAAGGTTACTTCTTCCCGTACTGCTAATCCTGCTGTGCCTTCCGCTGCCTGCCAGACGCGTAAAGGGCAGTGTTCGCTGCGACGGTGCTCCGAAAGGCGGCGTCGTGGTCAGCGACGGTTACCGTTTCACGGCTACCAAGGCGGACGGAACCTTCGTGCTGAATACTCACAGGGACGCCCGCTTCGTCTTCGTCATAACGCCTTCGGGTTACGTGGCGGACTTCTCTTCCGGAGCGCCGCAGTTCTACCTGCCGTTAAAGGAAACCAAGGCGTTCGATTTCGAGCTGCAGCGGTTCGGGGAGGGAGATGACTATACCCTTTTCTCCGTCTCGGACCCCCAGATGCAGAACAAGAAGCATCTGAAACGGTTTTCCGGCAGGCCGCTGGGCGATCTCCAGGGCATGGCCCGCAAATGCAGCGCCGAACGGCCCACGGTCGGCATCGCCCTCGGCGACATCGCCTGGAACAAGCTCTGGGTGTTCGAACCGTACAAGAAAGCGATAGCCACTACGGGAATACCCTTCTATGCTGTCATCGGCAACCACGATTTCATCCAGGACCGTGACGGGACGGCGGCGGGGGAGAGCTACGAGGAAGCCTTCGGACCCTATAATTACGCCTTCTGGCTTGGCCGGGACCTCGTCATAGGTGTCAACAACTTGATTTTCAGGTCCAGCGGCCTCGACAACCCGGAAAAGTCCTCCACAAAGTACGAGGAGGGCTATTCCGAGGAGACGCTCGGCTTCGTCAAAGGGCTCCTTGCATACATCCCCAAAGGCACGCACATCTTCCTTGCCCAGCACAGTCCGATCCGTTTCGTCCACGAGTTCAAGCACAAAGACATCAGGGACGCCGACCGTATGCTTGCCCTGCTGGACGGCTACACGGTCGACATACTCTCCGGCCACACCCACGTGATGAACAAGGTGAGGGTGTCGGAAACGGTAGTCGACCACAACGCCGCCGCGATAGGCGGTGCCTGGTGGGCCACCGACTGGTGCCGCGACGGTACGCCGCGCGGATGGGAAATCATCACATCAGTCGGCGGGCAGCGCAGCTGGCGCTGGCACAACATCGATTATCCCGATGACTTCCAGGTGGAATTCGTAGGGATGGACAAGGCCGGGCGCCATCGCAACAGCGTGCTGGCCAACGCCTGGGACGCCACGGAAGAATGGACCTGCACCTGGACGCAGGACGGAGTCGACATGGGCACTCTGGAGCGCAGTACCGACATTTCTTCCAGCTACCGGAGTGAAATCATGGGCGTATACAAGAATGAATACTCCAGGATTCCAAAGTACAAGCGTCCGGCAGCCGAATGCCACTATTTCGTTGCGACCCCTTCGCAGTACGCATCTGAAGTGACGATGACTGTGTGCGCCCCGGACGGCCGCAGTTGGAGCCATACTTTCGACCTCCGCGGCAGCTACGTCGACCTCCAGGCGCACCGCGGCGGCGCCGGCCTGATGCCGGAAAACACCTTCTCGTCGATGCGTAACGCCATCGACCTGGGGGTGAATACGCTCGAGATGGACCTCCAGCTGTCTTCCGACGGCCAGGTGGTAGTCTCGCACGACAATTACTTCCACCCGCGCTACTCGATGCGTCCCGACAGCACCCTGGTGATGAAGGATGATCCCAGGGAATACCTCTATACGATGCCCTACGACAGTATTGCCCGTTACGACGTGGGCCTCCGTCCGGTGGCAGTCTGGCCCGGCCAGAAGAAGGTTTCCGAGCACAAGCCGCTGGCTTCCGAACTGATAGCCTTCACCGAGGAGTATTCGCAGAAGAAGGGACTGGCAGGCGTAAGGTACAACATAGAGATAAAATCCCGCACCGGCAGTGGCGAGGGCACGCTCTGGCCTGAGTACAGGGAGTTCTGCGACAAGTGCATGGAAGTGCTTCAGGCGATGGACCTGGGCGACCGCCTCGTGGTGCAGTCGTTCGACGTGCGTGCCCTCGAATACCTGCATTCCAAGTATCCGGACGTCAATCTTTCGTACCTCACGGACGACAAGCAGAAGGAGATTGCGGACATTCTGTCCAACCTTTCATTCACGCCCCGCTGGTGGTCCCCCAATTACAAGGTCGTAACATCCCAGAACGTGGCCTACTGCCATGCCCTGGGCATAAGGGTGGTCCCCTGGACGGTAGATGAAGAGAAAGACATCCGGCGCATGGCCGACTGCCGCGTGGATGCCGTCATCTCGAATTATCCCGACAGGCTCGTGCAGGTTTTCCGCGAGCCCTAATAGTTCTCGTGGCTCATGGCCATGTAGTCGTCGAAGAGTTTGATGCACTCTTCCCGGTCCAGTTCTTCCATGAGGCCGGGGAGTCTGTCGCGGCCGCCGAAGATCTTGTCGAACTTGTCGTCGCGGAAGCCGATGCGGTCGTTGTCGGCTATGGTGCAGCCGTAGTAAATCTTGTCTATGTTGGCCCACAGGCAGGCGCAGAGGCACATGTGGCAGGGCTCTCCGGTGGTGTAGAGGACGCATCCGCTCAGGTCGAAAGTGCCGAGACGCTTGCCGGCGTCGCGTATGGCGGCAATCTCGCCGTGGCAGGTGGCGTCGTTGTCGCGGAGTACGCAGTTGTGGCCGCGGCCCACTATCTTTCCGTCTTTGACTATCACGGTGCCGAAGGGGCCTCCGTGGCCCTTGGTTATGCCCTCGCGCGCCTCGCGGATGGCAGTCTGCATGAATTTATCCATATACTCACAAATATAAGAAAATATTAGTAAATTTGCGTCCGCAATTTTGACTAAAAACGCTTATTATATGTCCAACGGAAAGTTTTCTGTTAAGTATTGTGTACTCCTGCCCCTGGTGCTTATAGTCACAATCCTTCTTTGGGCCCTCCCTACGTCAGTTTTCGGCATCGAAGGACTCACTCCCGTACAGCAGAGGATGATCGCAATCTTCGTGTTCGCCGCCCTTATGTGGATGTTTGAAATCATCCCCAACTGGACCACATCCCTGCTTGTCATCGTGGTTATGCTGCTGTCGGTTTCCAGCAAGGGACTCAAGTTCCTCTGCACCCCCGATGCCGGCACGCTCGTCGACTACAAGAGCATAATGGCCTCCTTCGCAGACCCCGTGGTAATGCTGTTCCTCGGCGGCTTCGTGCTGGCCATCATCGCCTCCAAATATGGCATGGACGCAGTCATCGCCAAGGGCCTCCTCGGCCTCTTCGGCAGCAAGCCCAAGATGGTCCTGCTCGGTTTCCTCATCATCATCTCCATCTTCTCGATGTTCATGAGCAACACTGCCACTGCCGCAATGATGCTCGCATTCCTCGCCCCCGTCCTCAAGGCCCTTCCCGAGGATGAGACCGGCAAGGTCGGCCTGGCCCTGTCCATACCGGTGGCGGCCAACCTCGGCGGTATCGGTACCCCCATCGGAACGCCCCCCAACGCCATCGCGATAGGCGCACTGGAGAACGCCGGCTACCAGATCAGCTTCGCCACCTGGATGTCCAGGATGGTCCCTTACGTGGTGGTGATGATAGTCATCGCCTGGATCCTCCTCCGGATTTTCTTCCCCTTCAAGTCGGACAAGATCGAGCTCAAGATAGAGGCCAAGCAGCACAAGTGGGGCTGGAAAGACTACGTGGCCTGGATCACCTTCTTCGTCACCATCCTCCTCTGGGTTACCGAGTCCCTCACCGGCATCAATTCCAACATCGTAGCCCTCATCCCCCTGGCGGTTTACACCTGCACCGGAGTGTTCGGCAAGGATGACATCAAGGAAATCAACTGGAGCGTCCTCTGGCTCGTCGCCGGCGGCTTCGCCCTGGGTACCGGACTCAACAAGACAGGCCTTGCAGCCACGCTCATCAACGCCATCCCGTTCAGCGGAATGAACGTCGTGCTGGTTCTCATCATCGCCGGTCTCGTGTGCTACTTCCTGTCCAATTTCATCAGCAACTCCGCGACGGCCGCCCTGCTGGTCCCCATCCTGGTGGTGGTAGGAACCGCCATGGCCGACCCCGAGGCCGCCAACAACGCCCAGTTCATGGCACTCGGCGGCATGTATTCGATGATTCCTTTCATCGCGGTCTGCGCCTCCATCGCCATGCTGTTCCCCATCTCCACCCCTCCGAACGCCATCGCATCTTCCACCGGTCTTGTCAAGACCTCCCAGATGGCCAAGGTCGGCATCATCGTCGGCGTAATCGGCTTCGTGCTCGGTTACTTCCTGCTTACCAAGATATTCCCTTTCCCTACTGCATAATATGAAAAAACTTTTCGCGGCGCTTGCAGCGCTGACCCTGAGCGTCGTCCTCCTCGCGGAAGACAGCAACGTTCCCCACTTCAAGCTTTACGGCTTCGTACGCAACTATTTCGCCTACGACTCCCGCGTCAGTACCGCCGGAACCGAGGACCTCTATTACTGGATGCCCAAGGACATCAAGATGGTCGGCAACACCGACGTCAACAATGTCAGCACCTTCCGTTTCGCCGCCCTCACCACCCGTCTCGGCGTGGACATCAGCGGCTATGAATTCAGCGGATACAAGATCGGCGGCAAGATCGAGTCCGACTTCTACGCCGGCATCACCGGTGTCACCGGCACAGCGCAGCTCCGCCTCCGCCAGGCATACGTCACCGTAGCCAAAAACGGCCGCAACTGGAAGATAGGCCAGGCATGGCACCCCATGGCGGCCGACCTCCCCGACATCTTCTCGCTCGAGAGCGGCGCCCCCTTCGGCCCCTTCAGCCGTACTCCCCAGGTGCAGTTGGAATGGAACTTATCCTCCGGTCTGTCCCTTACCGCCGCTGCCCTCTGGCAGATGCAGTACACCTCCACCGGTCCCGAGGGTGCAAGCGCCAACTACATCAAGTACGGATGCACCCCCGAGCTTTACCTCGGCCTCAATTACAAACAGGACAAGACCACCCTCAGGCTCGGCGGTGACGTCCTCAGCATCAAGCCCCGCCTGGTCAATGCCAAAGGCCTTGCCGCCGACCGCATCACCACCTGGAACGTCTTCCTCTACGGCGCCGGCTCCATCGGCGACCTCAACCTGAAGGCCAAGCTCACCTACGCCAACGACGGTTCCCACTTCAACCTCATCGGCGGCTACGGCGTCGCCGCCATCGACGACGAGACCGGCAACTGGACTTTCGCAGCCACCCGCAACGCCACCGGCTGGGCCACCCTGTCCTACAAGGGCCTCGGCAACTGGGTTCCCTCTCTCTTCCTCGGATACTCCAAAGTGTTCGGCACTCCGGTTGACGTCCTCGGCGACAAGAAGGACGACGGCAGCTACATGTACCGCTGGGTAAAGAACAGCGCCGACACCGTCGATTACCTGTTCCGCGTGCAGCCGGAGCTCATCTACAACCTCGGCAAGCTCCAGTTCGGCCTTGAGTATATGCTCACCGGAGCCAATTACGGCAAGCCCGACGCCCGTATGCATGCGGTTGACCGACTCCACCTGGTGCTTAACCACCGCGTACAGATGATGGTCAAACTCAACTTCTAGACCTTCGGCGAATGACTCCTTTTCTCCGACAGGTCGCAAGACACTACTACAACGGAGCCGGTGACATCAGCCGGCTCTGTTTTGTCTTTCCCAACCGCAGGGCCCTCCGTTTCTTCGAAAATTATCTCGGGGAGGAGATAGCCGCAGCCGGAAACGGTCCCGCCGTGGCTCCCGGCATGTACACGATGAACGATTTCATCTACCATGCCACCGGCGAGCGTCCTTCCGGCCGCATCGACCTCCTGCTTGAACTCTACGACTGCTACAAGGCGCTCAATCCGCTCGCCGAGGAACTGGACGATTTCATCTTCTGGGGCGACACCCTCCTCGGCGATTTCGACGACGTCGACAAGTACCTCGTCAATCCGGAGCACCTCTTCGCCAACGTATCCGACCTCCGTGAGATGCAGGACGACTACTCCTGGCTCACACCCACCCAGAAGGTGGCGGTGGAGCGTTTCATACGCCATTTCCTCACTCCGGGCACTTACAAGGAGCGTTTCCTGCAGATCTGGAGGATACTCCTTCCGCTGTACAGGTCCTTCCGCGAGGCGCTTAAGGCCAAGGGAATGTCCTACGAGGGCATGGTGTACCGGGAACTGGCGGAAAGGCTCGCCGACGGCGGCGCGGCGGACCTCCTGAAGGAGCGTTTCCCCTGGAGCGAACGGTTCGTGTTCGTAGGGCTCAACGCCCTCAACGAATGTGAGAAGACGCTCCTGCGCCGTATCCACAGGGCCGGCCTGTGCGACTTCTGCTGGGACTACAGTTCGGAAATGATCAAGGACACCGACAACAAGTCGTCCCTCTTCCTGAGGGATTTTACGGTGGAGTTCCCTTCATCTTTCCGTCCAGATCCCGACGGCCTTCCGCAGACGGAATTCAACGTCCTGAGCGTCCCGGGAGGCATCAGCCAGGCCAAGCAGCTGCCGGAAATCCTTTCGCGCTGCACCCCGGAGCCCGGCATCGAGACCGCAGTTGTCCTTCCGGACGAACAGCTCCTGCTGCCGGTGCTCAATTCCATTCCGGCGCACGTTGAAAAGCTCAACGTCACGATGGGCTATCCCATCTCCGGCAGCCAGATATGGGCCCTCCTGGGCGACCTTGCCCAGCTTCAGCTCCACCTGCGCTCCAAGGGCGGGAACTGGATGTTCTACCACCGTGCGGTCTGGGCAGTCCTGTCCAATTCCATCATCCGCAGCGTGCTGCAGGACGGTACCGCAGAGCATCTGGAGGCGCTTCGCAAAGAACGCCGCTATTATATCGGGCAGGAGGAATTCGCCTCCGACCCGCTCCTCTCCGTCGTCTTCCGTCCGGTGGTGCGCACCGCCGAGCCCGACGCAGCCCAGGCATCCGCCATAAACGCCTGGCTGCAGGACATTCTCGTCGCCGTCGCGCCGCTCATCAAGAACGACCCGTCGATGCAGCTGGAGCTCGATTTCGCCAAGGTCTGCCACGAGTCGCTGGTGAGCCTCGGCCGCAGGGAACTCCCTCTCAGGGCCTCTTCCTGGTTCCGCCTGCTCAACCAGACGCTTGCGGCATCCACCGTTCCCTTCGAGGGCGAACCCCTTCAGGGCCTGCAGATCATGGGCCCCCTGGAGCTCCGCGCCCTGGATTTCGAGAACCTCATCATTCTGAGCGCAGGCGAGGGCACCTTCCCGCGCCGTTCCGTCAGTTCTTCCTTCATCCCTCCGGAACTCCGCAAGGGCTTCGGCCTTCCCACTTACGAGTACCAGGACGCCGTCTGGGCCTATTATTTCTACCGTTCGATCCAGAGGGCACACCGCGTCTGGCTGGTGTACGATTCGCGTACGGAAGGCCTCAGGGGAGGGGAACCCAGCCGTTACATCGCGCAGCTGGAGATGCATTTCCACGCTACTGTCAACCACTTCGAGGCGCATACGCCACTTGGGCATGGACCCGGAGACGATGACGCCGTTGCCAAGACGCAGGAGCATCTGGATATCCTCCACAAAGGGAACCTCTCCGCCAGCAGCGTGCGCAATTACATCCGCTGCCCGATGCTGTTCTATTACTCCAAGGTGGAAGGACTGAAGGCTGACAAGGACGTCACCGAGTCCCTGGACGCCGGAATGATAGGCAACGTCCTCCACAAGACGATGGAAGCCCTGTATCCCAAGGGTACGCGGGCCGATGCGCCGTTCATCAGCGGCCTCCGCAGGGACAGCGCCCGCATCAGGAGCCTCGTGAACGAGAATATTTGCAAGGAGCTCAACACCTTCGAGGTCTCCGGCCGCAACCTGGTCTTCGCCGACATCATCTGCAGCTATGTGGACGCCCTGCTCAAGGCGGACCTTCAGTCGCTTGCCCCCGGCGGATGCATCGACATCATCGACGTGGAGCATCCCGGCGGCACCGACATCGGCGGCTTCCGCTTCACCGGTTACATCGACAGGCTCGACAGCCCGTCGCCCGGCTGCGTCAGGGTGGTCGATTACAAGACCGGCCGCGTGCAGCCGGAAGACCTGGAATTCGACGTCAAGCCGGACAGCATTCCGCCGATCGGCCTTCAGCTGTATATCTACAAGCTGCTCGCGGAGCCCCTTGCCCGCGGCAGGAACATCACCGGAGCCATATATCAGCCTGCGCACCTTATGAGCGGTGAAGAGGTCAGGGAACTTCCGCTCGACGACGCTTACTGCAGGCGCATGGCCGATGAACTCTCCCGCGTGCTCGCGGAAATCTCCGACCTGTCCGTCCCCTGGACACGTACGGACGATACTAAGAAATGCAAAATGTGTGACTTCAGAGCCATCTGCGGACGATGAATATAATCAAGGCAAGCGCGGGTTCCGGCAAGACTTACCGGCTCTCGCACACTTACATAGATTACCTGCTCGGCTCAGGCGACCCCTGGGCCTACAGGCACCTGCTGGCGGTTACCTTCACCAACAAGGCCACAGCGGAGATGAAGGCCCGCATACTCAAGGACCTTAACGAAGCGTCTGCAGGCGATGAGCGCGCCCGCCATTACCTGGTTAGCATACTGCACGACTACAGCGCCTTCGGGGTAAGCACCATCGACCGTTTCTTCCAGCAGACGCTGCGCTCCTTCGCCCGCGAGCTCGGACAGTTCAGCTCGTATCAGGTCGAGCTCGACAAAAACAGCCTCGTAACGGAGGCGATGGACCGCGTGCTAGACGGCGTAAGCCTCGACAAGGAGGACCTTATAGCCTGGCTGCGAGGCAATGCAATCGACAGCATACGCACCGGCGGCAGTTTCCACCTCGACGACGGCCTGCTCGAAATGGGCACACGTCTCAAGAGCGAGGATTTCCGCCGCCTCAAGACCGCCTGCGGCATCGACGAACCTGTCTCTTTCTCAAAGGAGCGGCTCAAGGCGATAAAGGTCGCCTGCGACAAGGTTATCAAGGACTTCGAGGCGGCTGCGGCAGCTCTCGGCATCAAGCAGGAGAAGGGGAAGAGCATATCTTACCCCACCACTAAAAAAGCCCTCCAGGACCCCGCAGTGGCCGAATTGTTCGGCCGTCCGTACGACATATACGCCACGGCGGTAATAGTGAACAAGCAGCTCTACGGATATAATCGACGGTTCGGACGCCCCGTTCGTATATGAGAAGACCGGTTCGCGCTATACGCATTACCTGCTTGATGAATTCCAGGACACATCCCACCTCCAGTGGGACAACTTCCTGCCGCTTCTGCGCGACGCCGACGCTTCCGGCGACAACCTCATAGTGGGCGACGTCAAGCAGAGCATCTACCGCTGGCGCGATTCCGACTGGAAGCTGCTTGACAGCGAGGTGCAGCGTGAATTCCCCTCGGCGAAGGTCGAGAATCCCGGATTCAATTGGCGCAGCGCCCCTGCCGTCGTTGAATTCAACAGTCAGTTCTTCGAATTCGCTGCCGATGCCGTGGGATTCGGGCAGATGTATTCCAACGTCGGACAGACAGCCTGCAGCCCGGAAACCCAGCGCGGATGCGTCCGCTGTTCCTTCACCGACGACCAGGTATCGGCCGTACTCCAGTCGATAAAGGACGTCCGCTCCCGCGGCGCCCACCTTGGCGACATCGCCATCCTGGTACGCGGCCACAGCGAAGGCGCCCTCCTTGCCGACGCCCTCATCTCTGAAGGCATTTCCGTCATATCCGACGACACCCTGGACCTCAAGGGTGCGGTGACCGTACGGCGCCTGGTATCCCTGCTGACGTTCTACGACGACCCGTCCAATACCGTCGGCAGCTATCTTGCCGGCAAGATGAATGTCCGTTTTCCCGACCGCTATCACTCCCTCGTGGACTTCTGCGAGGAACTGCTCCGCGGGCTGCGTGAGTACGATCCTTCCACCTTCGACGCCGAGACCCTCTACGTCGGCGCTTTCATGGACATTCTCCAGGACTGGGTGACGACGGGCGGCAACAACCTGCGTGCCTTCCTGCGCAGCTGGGACGAGAAGGAGGATTGCTATATCGGTTCCCCCGAGAATTCGGACGCCGTGCGCATCATGACCGTCCACAAATCCAAGGGACTGGAGTTCCCGCACGTCATCTTCCCGTTTGCTGACAAGGTGACGCTGTTCAAGCCCACTACCCGCTGGTGCGTGCTCGACGCCGCCGGGACCCCGCTCGCCGGCATCGCCGACGGTATCTATCCCGTCTGTCTCAGCGGCAGCTGCCAGCATACCCTTTTCGCATCCGCTTACGAAGATGAATACCGCTTGCAGGTGGCGGACAACCTCAATATATTCTACGTCGCGCTCACCCGTGCCGCGTCCAGCCTTCACGTCATAGCCAAGACTCCCGCAAAGGGCAAACAGCCGGCACTCAAGGCCCGCAAGGCCGTCGCTTACAGCAACTTCTCCGAATTGCTCTATTCATGGTGCAACGGTTTTGACGAATATGTCTTCGGGACTCCGTACGACTTCGGGCAGATGGCCCGCAAGGAACGTACAGCCGGCGAGCCTCTTCAGGCCCGATGGAATTCCATCCCGCTCGGCGGCCGCCTGGAGGCCTCCCAGGACGCTTCCGATTACTTCGGGGACGACGGTCAGACCGGCTCCGCTGCGTCCGGACGTCTTCGCGGCATCGAGCTCCACAAGATACTTTCTGCGGTTGATACCGCCGAGGATCTGCCCCGGGACATCAATCCGGCGGACTATGACCTGCTGCGGGAGCGTATTTCCGCCCATCCCGAATGGTTCTCCTGCCCCGGTGCGCGCAACGAGCTTACCGTGTTCGGTGCCGACGGTTCCCGCTGGAGGCCCGACCGCGTGGTGCATACGGCAGGCGGCGGCATTGTCGTCATTGATTATAAATTCGGTGCCGAGCGGGAGTCGTACCTGTGGCAGGTGCGGCGTTACGTCAAGCTGTACCGGGATATGGGCTGCAGCGACGTCTGCGGCTTCGTATGGTACGTACCGGAAGACAAAGTTGTTCAGGTATGAAAGAATTCGAGATCTGCTGTCCGTTGACGCGCGAGCCGCGTCTCAAGGAAATCGAAGCCCGCGCGGGCGGTATGCAGTGGGTGCTGAAGAAGCGTTCGGTCGACGCCCGCAAGGAGCCCGTCTGGCGCTATCAGTATGAAGCCTACGCCCCGGGGGAGTACGTTCCCTTCGAACTGGCTCCGCTTCAGGATGTGCACGGTGCGCCTGCCGTACTGGTCGTCGGAGCCGGGCCCGCCGGGATGTTCGCGGCGATCAAGCTGCTCGAACTCGGACTGCGCCCGATAGTGCTGGAGCGCGGCAAGGACGTCCATGCCCGCAAGGTCGATATGGCGCGGCTGTCCCGTGAGGGCATTGTGAATCCGGAATCGAACTACTGCTTCGGCGAGGGCGGCGCCGGCGCTTTTTCCGACGGCAAGCTCTATACGCGTTCCTCCAAGAGGGGAGACATCCGCGAGGTGCTGTACCGCCTGGTGGAACTCGGGGCCTCGAAGGACATCCTCGTCGACGCCCATCCGCATATCGGCTCCGACAAGTTGCCGACGGTGGTGGAGAATATCCGCAAGTGCATAGTTGAGCACGGGGGCGAATATCACTTCGGGGCGCGCGTAGTGGCCGTTTCGGGCGCAGGAGAGGATGGCCTCTGCAGCGTGGAGTGCGCCGACGGCAGCGCATATAGCGGCAAGGCGGTAATCCTCGCCACCGGGCATTCGGCGCGCGACGTTTACGAGATGCTGGCATCCGGCGGCGGTGCGCTCGAGGCCAAGGGCTTCGCTCTTGGCGTTCGGGTGGAGCATCCTCAGGAGAAGATAAACTATCATCAATATCACGGGACGTGGAAACCGGGCGTGCCTGCCGCGGAATATTCCTTCGTGGAGCAGGTGGACGGCAGGGGAGTGTTCTCCTTCTGCATGTGCCCCGGTGGCATCCTGGTGCCGTCTTCCACGGAACCGGGTACGGTCGTGCTCAACGGTATGTCCAACTCCGGCCGCAGCGGGAAGTTCGCCAATGCCGGGGTGGTGGTGCAGATTGAGCCGGAAGACGTGCCGGGAGACGATCCTTTCCGCCTGATGGATTTTCAGAGGGACGTCGAGCGCGCTATGTTCGACTGGTGCGAACGGGAGCGCTGCAGCGGAGCGAAGGACATTCCGCAGAACCCCATGGCCGCTCCTGCACAGCGTATGGAGGATTTCTGCCTCGGGAGGGTGAGCAAGAAGATGCCGCCCACGTCGTATTTCCCTGGGGTGATAAGTGCGCCTCTGCATGAACTGCTGCCGCCTATGGTTGCCTCCCGCCTGCAGAAAGTGTTCCCCCGCGTGCGTATGAAGGGGTATTTCACCAATGCGGCGTTGTTACTCGGAGTGGAGTCTCGTACATCATCACCAGTACGTATCCCCCGCGATCCGGAGACCTTGCAGTACGTATCCATTGCCGGTGTATACCCCTGCGGAGAAGGCGCCGGCTACTCCGGCGGCATAGTCTCCAGCGCCATCGACGGCATCCGCTGCGCCGAGGCTGTCAGCAGGGAGCGGTAGATCTATCCTACCCCTCAAGCGTGGAGCCTGCTGAAAAAGTACGGTACTACCTCAGAAAACCCTCCGCTACGCTCCGTCCCTCCCACGCCTTGCGGCGCGGGCCCCTCCCATTCATGGTCATGGGCGACCAAAGGTTTTCTGAGGTAGTACCGTACTTTTTCAGCAGGCCCCACGCGGCCCACGGTTTTTCGTACATTCTTCCTGCTCCTTTTTCGCCACCGTCCCCGGCAGACGGCATCCGGTGGGCTTTCCAATGGCTGTTATGGTTGCTTTGTTATTACGACTTGCATTCCAAGGGCTGAAACTATGCGATAGAAAGAAGAAACCGTTGGTACTGTGCGCCCGTGTTCAACTTTGGAGATATATGCTTTGTCTGCACCTATGCGCTGAGCCAGCTCGGATTGGGTGATACCTGCTTCCTTACGCGCATTTCTCAGTATATCAGCATTATACTCCTCCCACGCCCTGGCCTCTTCGGCCTTCCATGCATCTGACCCTACCGGTCCGAATCTCTCGACCAGATGGGCAGTCACATCGTAGAATTGTTTATCGTTTCTTTTCTTCATAGCGAAGGTATAAGCACCAACATATCCTTCTCGTCTTGTGAAAGTGATTCAAAGAAGGCTTTATAGTCATCCTTGTACGCAATTATTCGTTTCACAAAAGAACGGTTATCAACGGTCATTTCGCATAGTAACCGCCAGTTCTCTTGGATCCCCTGTGCTCAATAAGGTCTCTTTCTGCCAGGGTAACCAAATGGCGTCCAATTGTTGCATCACCCTTTCCGGTCTTGGCAACGATAGTTTTCCTCTGAATACCAGGATATGCCCTGATAACTGCCAGTGTTTCCAGCAAAGACGGGTTTAATCGCTCATTTAATCGTTCATTTAATCGTTCATTCGACGAGTTATTACTTTGATCTGTTAAAAAAGGCGTAAGCGGATTCTTGAAGCGAATGGTCAGGCAGACGAAGTTGGGAACGAAGTCATACTCCGGTTCGGGAAGGCCTGCTTCTTTACAAAGGGTGAAGATGTCGAGAATTCCTCGGCCCCAGCCTTCGGTCTTGCCGCCTTTGAATAATGCATTGGCGATGAACTCATTGACGAGTACGGAGTGGGGACGGTGGCGGAAATCAGCCGGAGTGGTGCCGGGAGGAAATGCTCCGGGGTTCATGAATTCTACTCGGTCATCAAAGATGCTCACGCTGGGAGTCCTTCCTTCGGACCACCAGGTTCTGTGAATCAGCAAGTTGAGAGTTGCTTCCCTAACGACCTTGAGCGGGACCGTCAACACGTTCTTGCTGTCGAACTGGTCCTGGTCGCCGGACATGAACATGTGTTTGCGGCAGAAGTCCTCGATGGCCTGGAGCTGCTGGAAGAGGTTGGCGTCGATGACGGCCTGGTCACGGAACTTGTCCATGATGGTTCCTTCGAATCGGGCCAGGCGGATACGGCAATGATTGAAGAATTTGTATGGGTCTTTACCGAACAGGGCAATGGCTCCATTGGTGAGCGCATCACCAGGCAGGAGGACTTTGAAAGGACTCAGGCGTTCGGGGAGCGTCACGGCATCGGCGGCGCTTGCCGGAATCCTTCCTTTGGCGATGCCGCCACGGATGGCAGCCGTTAGGGTGTTTTCGTCGATGTCATCCAGTGTGGCTTCCCTGCACGGGGCAAGTTCCCAACTGAATTTCTTGGGGTCGCTGAGGCGGATGCGCTCATCGAACATCTCGCGCGGCATCAGTTTGGTGGTATTTTCGACTTTGTAGTAAGGACGGCCGTCGTAGGTGTAGGGTGCAGCATAGCCGACCGGTGCAGGGAACCAGATGGCGATGACCTTCTGTCCTGGACAGCCTGGCACGTCAATGTATTGGGCGTAGAGGTCGATGGCCGGAGAGAACTTGGTCATTTCATGCGCCACTTCCTGCCTGGTCTTGTCAACTACATCCTGCCCAAGAATCTTCAAAGTAGTTGGATGTATGCCGAAAAAGAGCCAGCCACCCTCGGTATTGAGGAAAGCGCAACCGGACTGCATGCCGGCGTTCAGCTCTCCGGTGGTCTTCTTGACCTCCAGAATGCGGCTTTCATCGCGGCGGAGGATGGTATCTATGTCTTGTATCGTCAGTTCCTTCATATAGGGCGGTCGAGGTTGGTTTTTTATCGAATTATTAAAGATACGGATTGTTAGTTGGAATCGTGAAGGAATCCGCAAGTGTCTGATTTGAGATTTCTGGTTGCAAATCCGGTTTTAATAACTAAATTTGCAGCAGCGATAGACGAAGAAGCCTTAGTGGATGTATTCCTGCTTATATAGTTTCGTCTATCGCTTTTTTCTTTTTGGGACTATCCTCTGTCTTTCATGGTCGTTTACGTTTTTTATCAGTTAGCAAATATTAACAGAATAGCTGAGGACTCAATGGATTTTAAAAAAATCGCAAATGATTATTGCGATTATTTAAAACTGATAAATAATCTATTTCAGAATAATTGTTGACCTTGGGCTTGGGCGATGCAGTTGAAAAAGCAGGGCTTACCCTCCTGAAACCTTTGGTCGCCCGTGACCATGAACGGGAGGTGCCCTGCTTTTTCAACTGCATCGCCGAGTGGAGCTACCGTCCACGGCAAACAGCTGTCAGCCAAGTTTGAGAACGCCGTCGGCGTAGGAGGTGGCGGCGGGGCGGTGAGTGATGCAGAGGATGGTTTTGGTGCCGCGGTAGCGGGCGCCGAGGCGCTCGAGGAGTTCCAGTTCGGTGTCGGCGTCGAGGGCGGAGGTGGCCTCGTCGAGGACGAGGATGCCGCCGGGACGAAGCAGGGCGCGTGCGATTGCGATGCGCTGCGCCTGGCCTTCGCTCAGGCCGGCGCCTATTTCGGCACAGACGGTATCGAGACCGTTTTCCAGATCATAGACGAAATCCGCAGCTGCGAGGTGCAGGGCCTCACGGAGTTCGTCCTCCGTGGCGTCGGGCTTGGCGAGCATCAGGTTCTCTCGTATGCTGCCGCTCATGAGGCTGTTGCCCTGCGGAACATACATGAAATTGCAGCGTGTACGCACTCCGGAGGGCACTTCATGCGTGCCGTCGTACAGAGTGACGCTGCCGCTGTCGGGCTTGAGCAGGGCCATTATAACCCTCACCAGGGTGGATTTTCCTGCGCCGGTGGAGCCGATGATGGCAGTCATGCTGCCGGGCTTGAAGTCGTAATCGAGCGAACGGACCACCGACTTGTGTATTCCCTCGTAGGTGAAGGTAAGCTTCTCGACACGCACTCCGGGAGCGCCGTCGAGGACGATATCAGATCCTTCCTCTTCCTGCACGGCGTTGACGAGGTCGAGCAGGCGGTCTTCGGAAGACAGCGCACGGATGAACGCCGGCACCTGCAGGGCTATGTTGGCCACCGGCCTCTGTACCTGGCCGACGAGCTGCAGGAACGCCACCATCGTACCGTATCCCAGCGAACCGTCCTTGAGCCCGAACACGCCCCAGAGGAACACCAGAGCGTATCCAGCGGCGAATCCCAGCTGCATGAACCCGCGGCTTATGGCGTTGTAGTTGAGGCGGGTGATGGTCTTGCCGTAAACCGTTTCCTGGAGGCCTCCGAGCTTTTCCAGGACGCTCCCGGTGGCGCCGAGCATGCGTACCAGCACACGCCTCTGGGTGTTCTCCTGGATATGTCCCTGCACGGCGGCGTCGGCGGCGCGGATTTCCCCTGTGAGGGCACGCAGCCTGCGGAAGAACAGGCGGCTGAACAGCACCGCCACGGGCATGATTATCAGCAATATCCAAGCGAGGCCCGGTGACAGGATGAATATGTACACCGATGCCGCGATGAGCTGGATGACCGTACACAGGGTGTCGGGCAGCGTGACGCAGATGAAGTCAACCACCACGCGTATGTCTTCCTCCAGGCGGCTGACGGTGTCGCCGCTGTGGAAGCGGTCCTTGCCGTTCCAGGTGCTCAGCATCACCTTGCGGAACACCTGCTCCCGCAGGAAATTCTGCGTGCGGACGACGATGTAGCCCTCCCAGTAGCGTGCGCCGACGCGCAGGAGGACCTGGATGACCATTATCCCTATCATTAACGCCGCAAAGGTGCTTACGTCTCCTGCGGCGGCTCCGGTGGCCACATCGACCACCTTCTTGCTTATCCATACGAATGCCAGGGACGCCGCCACGCCGGCAGTGCCGACCAGCACGCTGACCAGCACGCGGAAGCGCTGCGGGCGGAACATCCGCCACAGCCCCGTGAAGCACTCGCGGAAGGGTCTCATTCGGTGACTATTCCGGCCTCGATCCATTTGGCGATGATGGCCTCGGAATCGCGGAGTGCGGTTTCGTGGTCAACCTCGTAGCGGTCTTCCAGCAGCTTTGCAAGGTCTTCGGCGTTGAAGTCCTTGCCGTTTACCTCCTTCCAGAGGTAGGCCGCACTCTCGTTGAGGGAGATCATGCGGTTGAAGTTGATCTGCTTGATGCTTTCTGCTGTAATGATGAACTCCTTCCCGAGGGGACGGAGGGTGAATCCGGGAACTGTTTTCATAAAAACTTTATTCTTCTATAAAATCCTAATACTATTCTTCTTACGATGCGCGGAGCGGCCACCCAGCGGCGGAAACGGCGCTTCCAGCGGGGGGCGAAGCAGTCGATGCGCCTGTCGCCGGGCTTCAGTATGGCAACTGCCGTGCCGCAGATGTCCTGCATGGTGCAGGCCTCGGTGCCGTCGAGGTTGCCGTCGCCCTTGAGCCGTACCTTGTCTTCCTTTATCGCATTGACGCGGTGGAGGACGTAGTGCCCCGGGGAAATCTGGGCCAGGACTATGTCTCCCACCTCTACGGACGGCCGGCGCAGCAGTTCCACGCTGTCGCGCTCGCCGCGGATGAAGGGCGACATGCTCTGCCCCTTCGTCATTATGACCACGGAATGGCCCTCGCCCAGGAATTCCGACACCTGGCCGAGCATGATGGCGTTGGGCAGGACTATCTTGCCCGTTTTCATTTGAGGACCTCCGAGGAACAAACCCTGGCCGCCTCTTCGTCGGGACGGCAGTCAAGGACGTAGCAGGGGGTGGTGGTGACTATCTTTTCAAGGGTGGCGTGGAGTCCGTCGGCGATGTTATGGTCGGCCTTGAAGCCCGAGCAGGACGAGTACAGCAGAGCGTACGATTCCAGCAGGCTGAGGGCGGTGATGCGGTTGTCGGGGCAACGCCTGATGCGGACGAATGCGCCCACGGGTGCCTGTACGTTGCGGTAGCACGGCGTCTTGCCGCTCCAGGGGGAACCGTAGGCGATGACAGATCCATCCTCCCATACGCGGACGATGGGGTTGTCGTCGTTCATGAGTTCGCTGCCGGGTATATGGTCGAGCCAGAGCTGGCTGTGGGTGCTCTTGCCAGTGCCGCTGCGGGCGAGGAACAGGTACGCCTTGCCGGAGTTGCTGACCATCGATGCGTGCAGTTCCAGGGTACCCAGCGGGGCCGAACGGAACGCGTACAGGAGCATCATGGAATTGTTGATGCCGAAGATGGCGTCGCTGACCTTGCGGTTGTCGAGGTACAGGCGGCCGGAGGAGAAATCGGCGCTCGCCACCAGGTGCGCGCGGCACTCGATATTGTGGTCCGGGGACATGTCGAACACCCAGCAGTCCCGGCCCTTGTACAGGCGGACTACCGTTTCGCCGTCCTCGGTCTGGGGGTCATAGACGCATTCCAGGCCCTCCGGGCGCTCCAGCATATCCTGGCAGAGTTCCAGCCCGAACAGCACGGGGGACTGTTCATCGGTGATGAACGGGTCGTATTGCGTGAGCCGCGGCCAGAGGGAGCAGCTGTCGGTCATCATGAGGGAGAATATGTGTCCTGCGACCTTGAAGTATCTTGTCATAAGGTGGGTTGATTGTCTTGCAAAGATAACAAGAATTCGTTACATTTGCCTTTTGACACGATATAAATGATAATTATGGACTACAACACCACGCGTGAAAAGCTCTCGATGCCCGAATACGGCCGCAACGTCCTCAAGATGGTGGAGCAGATGAAGGAGATTCCCGACAGGGACAAACGTACCGGGCAGGCAAGGGCCATAGTGAAGGTAATGGAACTTCTCAACCCCCAGGTCCGCCAGCTCGACAATTACGAGCACAAGCTCTGGGACCACCTCTATATGATCGCCGGCTTCGACCTCGACGTCGACAGCCCCTACCCGGCACCCGTAGCGGAAGAATTCAACACCCGCCCCGTCCCCATCCCCATGAAGGGCGAGAAGATCAAGGCCACCCACTACGGCCGCAACATCGAAAAGATCATCAACCTCCTCTGCGAGGAGCCCGACGGCGAGGTCAAGACGGAAATGATCCGCTCCCTTGCCATCTACATGCGCCAGCAGTACCTCATCTGGAACAAGGACAGCGTCTCCGACGAAACCATCTTCAAGGACATTGAAAAGCTCTCCGAGGGCCGCCTGACGGTCCCCGAGGGCCTGCGCCTGCACCAGATCAACTTCGACGGCAACTTCTCCCGCCCGAGCATGAGCATCAACGTCGGCGGCCAGGGCAAGAACCGCAGTTTCCGCAAAAAGGGTAAGAGAAAGTAATGAAAACGCCCTCCTTCATAAAGAACTGGGACGCGAGCCAGAAGGCTGCGGCGGTCAAGATAATCGGCCTGTGCATGGCGGCGCTGGCCATCTTCGTGCTCGTTGCATCCGTTTCCTACCTCGCCCACTGGCAGCAGGACATGAGCTTCGAGCCCGGCGAGAAAGTAGCCAATGCCGCCGGCACCCTGGGCTACCGCACAGGCAAGTTCCTGGTGGGTGATTTCCTCGGCCTGGGCAGCTTCGCCCTTCTTATCATCCTGGTGGTCCTGTCCGTCAGGCTGCTTGTGGGCAAATGGATCATGTCCCCCGGACGCACCCTCCTGCTTACCCTCAGCGGGGCCTTCGTGTCTTCGCTCCTGCTGGCATTCGCCGGCAGCGTCGCCGGCCTCGGCACCGCCTTCGGCGGCGGTCTGGGCGGCGCCTGCGGAGCCGCTGTGGTGGAGTGGTCCATCCGCATCATGGGCCACATCGTTACCGCCATCGTCATCCTCCTGCTCATCGTCATATGGCTTTTCATAGCCGTTCCTCCGTTCAACGAATGGCTCGCCGGCCTGTGGAAGTCCGGCAGGAAGCAGCCCGGCGACGGCAATGACGGTCCGGTCGAACCTGCCCCCGTCGTCAGCCCTGCCGTCAGCCAGCCCGAGGTGCGGCCTGAGCCTGCGAGGACCAATCCTCCCGCAGAGCCGGTCAAGGCGCCTGTCAAAGCCCCTGTCAAGGCTCCCGTCACCCCGGAGGCACAATCCCCCGAGGGCGACCCCGACGACCCTATGGACGTCCAGCGCGGTGAAGGCCTCGACACCACAGTCACCAAGGAACTCAAGCCCATCGACAACAGGATGGACCCGCCCGACGGCCTTCCCAAGTTCAAGTTCCCCAGCCTCGAGCTGCTCCAGAACCACGATTCCGGCCGTCACGAGGTCTCCACGGAAGAGCTGGTGCGTAACCGCAACCGCATACGCGCCGCCCTTGCGAATTACAAGATCCAGGTCAACGATGTCCGCGCCATTGTCGGCCCCACCGTCACCCTGTACAAGGTCTATCCCGCCCCGGGCGTCAAGATATCCGACATCAAGCGCCTCCAGGAAGACATTGCCATGTCCCTCAAGGCCAAGGGCGTGCGTGTCGTCACGCTGGAGGATTCGGTAGGCATCGAGGTGGCCAACGACTACGCCTCCATTGTGCCCCTCAAGGCCCTCCTGAACGACGACGCCTTCCGCCAGAGCAAGGCGGAACTCCCCGTCGCCATCGGCTACACCATCACGCAGAACGTCAAGGTCTTCGATCTGGCCGACGCCCCGCATCTCCTCATCGCAGGTGCCACCAAGCAGGGCAAGTCGGTGGGCCTTAACGTCATAGTCAGTTCGCTCCTATACAGCAGGCACCCCTCGGAGCTCAAGTTCGTCTTCATCGACCCCAAGATGGTCGAATTCTCCGCCTACGCGCAGCTGCTGCACCATTATCTGGCCGTCCTCCCCGACGCCGCCGACGAAGAGGACGAGCTGTCCACCGCCATCGTCAAGAAGCCCAAGGACGCCGAGAAGATACTCCGTTCCGTCTGCATAGAGATGGACGACCGCTACGAGCTCCTGTCCAAGGCCGGCGTCAACAAGGTCACCGCCTACAACGACAAGTACTGCAAGCATCACCTCCGGTCCGACCAGGGCCACCGCTTCCTGCCTTACCTGGTAGTGGTTGTCGATGAGTACGCAGACCTCACGATGACCAGCGGCGGCGGTCCCGAGGCCAAGGCTGCCGGCCGCAGCATCACCGGCTCCATCATCCGCCTCGCGCAGAAGGGCCGTGCCGCCGGCATCCACGTCATCCTTGCCACGCAGCGCCCGTCCGTCGATGTCATCTCCGGCCTCATCAAGAGCAATTTCCCTATGCGGATCGCCTTCCGGGTGGCCTCCAGGGTGGATTCCATGACCATCCTCGACGCCCCCGGCGCAGAGAAGCTCATCGGCCGCGGCGACATGCTGTTCAGCGCTGGAATCGACTCCGAGCGCATCCAGTGCGGCTACGTCAGCTCCGAGGAGATCGACTCGATCAACGAATTCATCAGCTCGCAGCAGGGTTACGCCAAGAGCTACAATACTCCATACTATCTGCCTGAGGTCGAAGAGGCCGGTAGCGAGGGCGGAGGCGGCGGAGGCGGCGAAGTCGGCGACCTCGACGAGCGCTTCCGTGAGGCCGCCGAGCTCGTGGTCACCACGCAGAAGGCGTCCACTTCCTATCTCCAGACACGTCTCGGTATGGGGTTTGCAAAGGCTGCAAGGGTAATGGGCCAGCTCGAGACGGCCGGCGTCGTAGGACCCCAGGAGGGCGCAAAGCCCCGTCAGGTCCTCGTGGCGGACCTTATGAGCCTCCAGAACCTTTTGGACACACTTGCAAAATGATGAAACGACTGCTTACTTTTCTGCTTGCGCTTGCCGCCACCCTTCCGCTTGCGGCACAGAGTGACGCCGCCGGCCTCAAGGCCCTGGTGGACAGCAACCGCGTGAGTTTCAAATACACCCTTTCCGCCAAGGACAGGCCGCAGATTGCCACCGGCGGCACCGTCGTGCTCGACGGCCCCTGCTACCACATGAGCACCAAGGGCGCCGACATCTGGTGCGACGGCACCACCAAGTGGACCGTCGATTCCGAGGCTAAGGAGGTCTATATCGAGTCTTCCACCGGCACCCGCGAGTTCATGGTCGATCCTACCGCGCATCTGGACAGGGTGGAGGGCCTCAAGGTTTCCGAGAAGCAGGTTACCGGCGTGTATAAGGAGCCCAGCCAGGGCGCTGCGGTGGCCTTCAAGCTCACTTCCATCAAGAGTTCTCCCCTCACCGGAGGCACCGCCGAGTTCTTCTTCGACGTTTCCGCGCTCGGGGATGACTGGGTAATCACCGACCTGCGATGAAGGTCTGCGTCGGTCTTTCTGGCGGAGTCGATTCCAGCGTTGCGGCCCTGTTGCTCAAGCGGCAGGGCTACGATGTTTTTGCCATGTTCATGCAGAACTGGCACGACACCGAGGGCACGCTCCACGGCGACTGCGAGTGGGAGGAGGACAAGTTCGTGGCGGAAATGGTAGCCCGCAAGATCGGCATTCCGTTCTATTTCGTGGACCTGTCCGCCGAGTACCGTCAGCGGGTGGTGGATTATATGTTCGATGAATACGCCCGCGGACGCACCCCCAATCCCGACGTCCTCTGCAACAGCGAGATCAAGTTCGATGCCTTTCTGGAGAAGGCCCGAGCGTTGGGTGCCGACTGTGTCGCCACCGGGCATTATTGCCGCAAGGATCAGGCTCCGGACGGCTCCTGGAGGCTCCTGGAGGGTATCGACCCTGGCAAGGACCAGAGTTATTTCCTCTGCCGTCTGTCCCAGGATCAGCTGGCCCGTGCGATGTTTCCCATCGGCGGGATGCTCAAGAGCGAGGTGCGTGCACTGGCTGCCGAGGCCGACCTGCCGTCCGCCGACAAGAAGGATTCGCAGGGTATCTGCTTCGTGGGCAAGGTGGATCTGCCGGTGTTCCTTCAGCAGAAGCTGCAGAGCGTGGAGGGCGATGTGGTGGAGGTTTTCGATCAGTGGTATTCCGATTCGGCCGACTACCGCATGCGGCTGGACCTTCTGGCTTCCAGGCGTCCCGGGGAGTTGACTGACGAAGAGCTGACGGCGCTGTCCAGGCCGCTTGACTACAGCAATATAGTTTTCGAGACGGAAACTTATCGTTCCGGCAAACATCATGTACGGAAGACCCGCAACAAGCCTAATCCCTGGGCGGTCGTGGCCGGAAGGCACGAGGGCGCCCAGTTCTATACCGTGGGCCAGCGGAAGGGGCTTGCGATTGGCGGGCATGCCCGTCCGCTGTTTGTGATTGCCACGGACGTTGCGGCCAACCGCGTGTACGTGGGTGAGGGGGAGGATCACAGGGGGCTTTTCCGCAGCGTGCTTCGTGTGGCTCCGGACGAGGTTCATTGGATGCGCCCTTCGCTTGCTATGGATTACGGTGCGCAGATGCGTTGCAGGGTGCGGATACGTTATCGCCAGGACCTTCAGGACGCTTTGTTGCTGATGCGCCCTGCCGGCCTGTTCGTTGTTTTCGACAAACCGCAGCGGAGCATCACCCCGGGGCAGTTCGCGGCTTTTTACGCGCTGCAGGATCCTGCTGACAAGTGGGATGCTCCTGAACTTTTGGGAAGTGGAGTGATATGAAAAGGCTGTTATTGATAATCGCGGCGCTGTCCGCAAGCATTTCCATGTTTTCCCAGGGGATGTATCAGCCGCAGAACGGGGTGATGCATCCGGTTCCGCCGGCGGTGCCTGAATATGTGGTGTTTGCGGGGGATACCATCCGGTTCGATACCACTGAGAAGTATGAGCGGATGGACCGGGAGCTGATGTCGTTCACCTATATGCATACCACTTCGACGCTTATGCTCAAGAGGTCTGGGAGGTATTTTCCGCAGATAGTGCCTGTGTTGCGGCAGAAGGGGATTCCGGAGGATCTTAAGTATCTGTGTGTCATCGAGAGCAATCTGGATCCTTCTGCTGTGAGTGTTTCGGGGGCGGCCGGGCTGTGGCAGTTCACAAAGGCTACGGCGAAGGAGTTCGGGCTTGATGTTGATACTGAGGTTGATGAGCGTTATAATGTTGAGAAGGAGACGCTTGCGGCTTGCGAGTTTCTGCTTCGTGCGTGGAAGCTGTTCAAGGATTGGCCTACTGCGGCCGCGAGTTACAATTGCGGGATGGGTGGTATGGTCCGCCGCGTGGCCGAGCAGAAGCAGGGGTCTTCTTTCGACCTTTGGCTTCCGGAGGAGACTACGCGTTATGTCTATCGTATCCTTGCCGCCAAGATGCTGTTCGAGAATCCTGCGGCATTCGGTTTCAACGTCACCGAGCGCTATCCGTATATCCCTCCACGCAAGACCGTTACGGTCTCCGGTCCTATTCCCAACCTGATTGAATTCGCTCTGGAGAACGGAGTTACTTACGCCGACCTGAAGAGGGCTAATCTCTGGCTCCGCGACGTCCGCCTCACCAACAAGAACCAGAAGACTTATAAGATTGCTATACCCTGATTTTTTGGGTCGGGGACAAAGACACGTCCTCTCATGCGGCGGGCCGCCGAAAAAAGTGGGTATTCCCTCCGGAAACCCTCCGCTACGCTCCGCCCCTCCCACGCCTTTCGGCGCGGGCCCCTCCCATTCATGGTCATGGGCGACCAAAGGTTTCCGAAGGAAATACCCACTTTTTTCGCCGGCCCGCCGCGGCCACGGTCTGCCGGGAGCAAGTCCCACTTTCTGTCAGCCTTTGGACTGCATGCGGCATAGCTGTTTCTTCTGTTTCGCGACGGGATTCTGAATGCCTCTCCAGTCCTGTCGCATGGTTTGTTTTGCATCTCTGCCACTTTTTCTCTCGCGAAAGGACTCTGAGCGTCTTCACGGTCCTGTCGCAAGCTGTTTTTCCGTCTCCCGCTGTTACCTGCCTTTTCCTCTTGCGACGGGATTGGGGATGTTGGGAATTAATTCCGAAAAGTGGCAAAAGTGTCAGAGGTGTTCGCGCAGATAATATCTTCTTGAAGGTTTAATGGCGTTTTGCTTGACGGAATAGACGATGTTTATTTTATGAAAATCGTATATTTATTTTATGTTTTTCGTAAAATTGGCATTATCTTTGTCTGCTGAGAAAAACAAAACGAATAACAATATGAATAATTCAACACAAAAGAGCATCAAGAGACTCTCCATCGCCACTCTCATTATCGGTGGTTTGACGCTTGCCTATCTCTACTGGGAAATGATTGCCCAGTTGTGGGTGAGCAGTTATATCTATCCACTCACCTGGAACCCGGACATAAAGGGGTGGCAGATCTTCATTCTGGCAGCCCGTTTCATCAGCATCACGGCTCTTTTCATTCTTTGCAGCATTTTCCTGTATCGCACCAACAAAGGCCTGAAGGACGGTGAAATCTTCCCGAAATCCAACATCCCCCTCATCAGGTGGGGGGCTCTGGTGGCAGCCCTTCTGGCCTTCGTGCACAGCAATTATGCGGCAGTGGTGAAGGGGGAATCGGCACTGATGCTGGACTCCAATACCATTCTGGTCCCTCTCATCGTCCTTCTTTTCGCAGGACTCTATAAAATGGCATATCTGGCAGCAAAAGACAGTAATCTGGCGATATGATTACGGTAAACCTCGACAAGATGCTCTGGGAGCGGCATATGAAGCTCTCGGAGCTCTCCGAAAAAATCGGTATTTCTCTCACCAACCTTTCCCTGCTCAAAACGGGGAAATGCCGGGCCGTCCGATTCACTACGCTCAACAAACTCTGCAAGGTACTGGAATGCGTCCCGGGGGACATCCTGGACTATCAGTCCGACCCGGAAGGCTCTGAAATGGAGGACGATATCTATGCGGAAGATTAAGCTGCTCATGGCCCTGGCGTTGTATCCTGCCTTGCTTTCGGCGCAGGAGCACGTCACCGTCAAAGGGAGGATTATCAATGAACAAGGTGATGCCGTCGAATATGTCCAGCTTGGTGTGCCCAAACTCCAATTAGGGTCCATTTCCGCAGCTGACGGTCGATTCGAAATAGATATACCTTGTGACACGTTGGAGTTTTTCCATGTATGCTATCAGCCGGCAGCCTATCCTGTCACCGGTCCTGCCGATGACGTGGTCATCATCCTGCACGAACACGAATTGCCCCCGGCCGTTTCTATAGGAGGAAAAACAAAGGAAAAGTATTTGCTTAAGCCGGGAACGGGTTTGCTGAAGAACTTGGGAATCATTACCACGTCCCTGCGGAGCGAACACCCTTCAGGACGGGAAATAGGTTCCGTCGCCCAAGCCAAAAGGCCATTTCTTGTGCAAGACATCCTGCTTACCGTCCGCAGCAACCATATCCCCGGTTGCGTCGCATCCATCAACATCTACCGCATCGAGGGAAAGAAGGAATCGTTTGTCAACGTGCTTCACAAACCCATCTACTTCGATGTTGCCGTTTCGAATGATCCGCAGGATTTCGACATCAAGCCGGAAGAAACCCTCCTGCTGGAACCGGGCAAATACTTCGTCGCCTTCCAGGTCGTCGGATGCAACAACGAAGCTCTCCAGGCCTTCCTTGCCAAAACACAGGAGGAGCAGGAATCGTGGGAGATGAGTATGGACTTCAATATCTACCTCAAGAGCAGCTATGTCCGGGAGGTGGCTCTGGGTGGAATGGGACATCTGCCCGTCAACATCGGAGTAGCCGTTAAGGGGCTTGAGTATCAATGACAAACGAGATATTTTCCGTGGCCCATTAGATATGCCACCGGGCAACGCCGCCCGAAACGCCTGCGACTACCGCAAGGAGACGGTTGCCATCAGAGATGGTCGCATTTCCGTACACCTCGCCCCCGGCGGTGCCTTTGTACTGGAAATCTGATCAAGCTCCCGCTTTAACATCCGACAGGATCTGTTTGGTTACGGCCAGCAGTTCGGGGATGTTGTTTTTGATGGTATTGAAGAAGCCCTCGGCATCTATGCTGCCGTATTCGTGAGAGAGAAAGTTCCTCATACCGAAAACGGCACTCCAGGGGATTGAGGAGTATGGGGCGAAAAAGTCTTTACCGCACAGATTCCTGATTTTTACGAAGATTTCCGTGGTGAACTGAAGGCTCATTCCACACGCACGGAACACCGTGAGGCCGGACAGGTTGGTTATGAAGTCATCAGGTTTGTCTATGTCCTTCGACATTTCCAAAAGCAATTCCATCTCTGAGACTGCGTCTTCCAAAAGAGATGTGAGACGATTCTTTTCAGGAAACATATATAACCTCCTTTTCAACGTTGGCGCGAAAGTCGTCTCTTAATTGTGCTTTACTGGAAATCAAGTCTACCCGTCTCCCGAAGATGGTTTCCAATTGTCTGGCAATGATGGAGTAGGTGAACAGATTGGGCGTTTTCATGCCTATATAGATGTCTATGTCGCTGTCTGGATGTCCATCGTTTCTCGCATAACTTCCAAAGAGTCCAAGGCTCTCTATTCCATACTTTTCCTTGTTGTATAGATAGTAAACTTTCAAAATCGAGAGAATGTGGTCTCTGTCCAGGATTTCAGACTTTCTGATATCCTCCAGGGAAATGACCATCCTATATCCCATTGCGGAAAGAACCCTTTCGTATGTTTCAGGACTCCCGAGGGTGTTGTTCTCCATTCTCGATATCTGGGATTTGCTCATCCCTGCAAGGATTCCAACCTGCTCCTGTGTCATTCCGCGCGACTTGCGCACAGCCTTAAGATCAATTCCGTACATGGTTTCTACTTTTTGCAAAGGTAAGAAAAGTTTAATATAGATGCAACTTTCTATGCTTTCCAGGGCGAAAAATATCTTGAAGGCTACCGGATGTACCACCGGGCGACAGCCCCATATCGTCCTCGCGTTTAACGCACTCCCGTCGGAGTACCCCTCGAAAGCCAGTTCGTAAGGGACAATGCCTTCCTAGGGGGCGCTCCGTTTTCCGCTGCTTACCGCCCTGGTCTTCCTGCGACAGGATTCTGCGTGCTGTTTCGGTCCTGACGCTGCCGGAATATCGTCTCTTTCGTTCGTTTCCCATCCGCGACGTGATTCTGAGTGCCTCCACGGTCCTGTCGCAAGCTGTTTTTCCGTCTTTCTGCCACTTTCCATCCCGCGACAGGATCCCAGGCGCTGTTTCGGTCCTGTCGCGGCTGTTTGATGGAGCAGGTCCCGATCAAAATGGAGCCGGTAACGCTCAGAATGGCGCCGGTCTCGGCTCCTTGGCGCGGGTCTGTTTTTGGGCGAGGATCCCGCGCCACTGTAAGTCGTACAATGGCGATTTGCGGCGCCGGTCCCCCCCCCGACTTTTTCGGACCTGCGCCAAGCCATCCCCTTGAAGGGCTCTCGACCATCTCAACTGGATCAAAAATCCCAAAAACAATCCCAAACGGGTAGTCGGACGCCCAAACTGGATCAAAAATCCCGAAAACAATCCCGGAAGGGTGGTCGGACACCCAAACTGGATCAAAAATCCCGAAAACAATCCCAAACGGGTAGCCAGACGCCCAAACTGGATCAAAAATCCCAGAAACGATCCCGGAAGGGCATTCGGGCTCCGTGGCGGGACTGAAAATCCGGGTTTTGATCCAGACATGTGTACAGGATTGTGTCCGGCGATCCCGGTGGTCCACGGAATGTACCACCGGGCAAGGAATCTCCCGCAAAGCTGTCCCGGTGGTCCACGGAATGTACCACCGGGCAAGGAATCGCCCGCAAAGCTGTACCGGTGGTCCACGGAATGTACCACCGGGCAAGGAATCTCCCGCAAAAGTATTCCGGTGGTCCATCGAATGTACCACCGGGCAAACGCAATGGCAAGGCCAATGCAAGCCCCTCTAAAGATGCTCCACCTCAGGGTGCAGAGCCACGCCGAAGCGTTCGTGGACGGTGGCGACGATGCGCCTTTCCAGTTCCAGGACGTCCTGGGGGGAGGCGGAGCCGCTGGCGTTCACTATCACCAGGGGCTGCTTTTTGTACACCGCTGCGCCGCCTTCGCGTTCCCCCTTGAAGCCGCATTGGTCGATGAGCCAGGCGGCGGGGACTTTGATCATGCCGCCGTCGAGCACGAAGTGGGGTACGGTGACCCCCGGGGCGGCGTCGCATACGCGCACGAAGTCGGCCGCGCTGATGACGGGGTTCTTGAAGAAGGAGCCGGCGCTGCCGAGTTCGGAGGGCTCGGGGAGCTTGCCTTTGCGGATTTCGACCACTGCGTCCCTTACGCTTGAAGGGCTGGAGGCGTCCACTCCTGCGAGGCCCTTGTACTCGAGCCTGGGGCGGGGCTTTCGCGACACCCGGAGCAGCACTGAGGTAATCACGTAGCGGTCGCCCGACTCCTTGAACATCGATTCCCTGTAGCCGTAGCGGCATTCCGCCACGGTGAATTTGCAACTCTTGCGTTCGACAAGGTCGAAGCAGGTTACGCCGGAGATGATGTCCTTGATCTCCACTCCGTAGGCACCGATGTTCTGGACTGCGGCGGCGCCCACTTCTCCCGGGATGTGGGAGAGGTTCTCGGCGCCCCAGAGGCCGTGGCCGCACAGCTGGGCTACGAGGTCGTCCCAGCGCACGCCTGCGCCGACGGCAACCGGGACTTCGTCGAGGCCGACGTCGAAGTATTTGACGTACCGAATGCCGGAATGGAGGATGGTGCCGGGAAAGTCTTTGGTGAACAGGAGGTTGGAGCCTTCTCCAATATGCTTGACGGGCCTCGGGAGGCTGTCCCAGTCGAGGCCTGCGAGCTCCTCGACGCTGCTGTATTCCACGTAGCATGCGCACTTTACTTTCATGCGGAAAGTGTTGTGGGCGCTGAGGTCGTAGTCGCGTTGAAGTATCATACAACGCAAATATATGAAAAATATCACTATATTTGTTAGGTTATGATCGTTCTGAAGTTCGGAGGCTCTTCCGTTGAAAACGCGACCGCGATGTCCCGCGTCCTCGATATAGTCGAGGCTGCCGCCGCCCGCGACCGCGTAGTGCTTGTCTGTTCCGCAATCCGCGGCTGTACCGACGCCCTCCTGGAGATCGGCAGGGTAGAAGACCCGGAGCATCTTCTGGAGGACCTCCAGCGCCGCCACATCAAGATTATCCACCGGCTTTTCACCGGTCCCGACCGCGAACTTGCCATCGTCGACTGCAAAGACACCTTCACGGAAATCCGCTGCATCCCCCGCACTATCGAACAGTACGGAGAGATACTTTCCACCCGCATCCTGGCCCGCAAGCTCCATTGCGAGGGCTACAAGACCGTCTGGCTCGATTCCCGCGAACTCGTACGCACGCTCCCCGGTTCCACCCAGGCCGACCAGGAGCCCACGTACGCCGCAATCCAAAAGGTCGTCGAAGCCAATCCTGCCGCGCAGATCTTTGTCGCACAGGGCTTTATCGCCAAAGATCCCGCCGGCGAGCCCACCACCCTGGGCCGCGGAGGCTCCGACTACAGCGCCTCCCTGTATGCAGCGGCCCTGGACGCCACCGACCTCCAGATATGGACCGATGTCCCCGGCATCCTCACCGCCAATCCCAAGGACGTCCCGGCCGCCGTCAGCATCCCGTCGATCAGCTACCGCGCCGCTTTCGACCTCGCAAGTTACGGCGCCAAGGTGCTGTACGCGCCCGCCGTCGGCCCCGCCAGGGAGAAGGGCATCGCCATCCGCATACTCAATACATTCGACCCGTCGCATCCCGGCACCGTCATATCCGCATCGGAGTCGGAGATTCCTGAATACAAAGGCGTTACCTCCACCGGAGGCGAAGACCCCGTCGTGGCGCTGGTCTCCGAGGGCCCAGTGTCCGCCGAGGGTACCGTCCGCCGCATCTCCGGCGCGCTGCTGGAGGCCGGCATCAAGCCTTCCGGCGAGATCCGCACCGAGGGTTCCAACTTCCTCGTCCCCGTCCGCGGGAGGGTCTGCCGAAGCGCAGTGGCCGCCATCCACCGGGAGTTTTTCGAGAAAAGGGCGCTTACGACCATCGACGTCTATGTTGCCGGAGCCGGAGCCGTCGGAACGGCACTGAAGGACATCCTTAGCGCCTGCGGAGGCGTTTTCCCCGCCGCCGGCAAGCGCATCAACCTTGTAGAAATATCCTCCGCCCACGACTTTGCCGACCATGTCCTGCAGACGGCCCGCAGCCGCAGCGTCTTCGTCGAATGCACCGACAGCAAAGACATCTGGCGCCGCTTCATCCCCCTGCTGAACGCCGGCATCAACATAGTCAGTTCCAACCGCCGTTCGCTTGCAATCCCATACGCCGATTATGCCGCAATCCGGGCCGCAGCGGCCGAGAACGGCTGTTTCTTCCGATACGACACCACCGTCGGCAACGCCCTCCCGGTGCTTCAGTCGGTCTCCGCAGGCATGATTGCCGGAGGCTCCATCACCGGCATCGAGGCCGTCGTGTCCTGCACCCTCAACAACCTGTTCGCCAGCTATCACGGCGACGGCACCGAGAGCTTCGCCTCCATCCTCCGCCGCAGCCAGGAGGCAGGGCTGACGGAAAAAGACCCCCGCACCGACCTTGCCGGCCGCGACGCCCTCCGCAAGCTGCTCATCCTCGCCCGCGAGGCCGGAGTGCCCCTGGAGGCCTCCGACGTCCGCATCACGCCGCTCCTTCCGGAAGAATTCTTCGGCGGCTCCCTGGATGATTTCTACGCCCGCCTGGAGGCCATCGAGCCCCAGATGGCGGCGCAGGAGGAGAGCCTGAGGCAGAGGGGCCTGAGGCGCCGCTTCGTCGCATCCCTTCAGGCCGATCCGTCCGCCCCCGGCGGCTTCCGGGCGTCCATCCGCATGCGCGAGGTCGGCATCGAGAGCCCGTATTACTGGATCGACGGCACGCAGAACGTCACCGTCATCCATTCATCCGACGCTTACCCCATGGTTATCAAGGGTTCCGGAGAAGGCGCCCGCCTGGCCGCCACCGGCATCCTCAAAGATATATTGATGTAGCCGATGGACCTTTTCCGCCAGATGCTTTCAATGGATTCGACCTCCGGAAGCGAGAGGCCGATGGGCGAATGGCTCGCCGCCAATCTGGAGGCGCCGTCAGTGCAGACTTTTGAAGTCGGCGACGGCACTCTCAACGTCCTGCTGAGCTGGGGCACGCCGCGGGTGGTGTTCTGCAGCCACATGGACACCGTACCCCCGTTCATTCCCCCGCAGTTCCTGTCCGACCGCGTCACCGGGCGCGGATCCTGCGACGCCAAGGGCCAGGTCTGGGCGATGTACCAGGCATGCCGAAGGCTCGCCGCCGCCGGCCGGAGCGGTTTCGCCCTCCTCATCCTGAGCGGCGAGGAGACGGGCTCCTGGGGCGCCAAGGCCTTCGCCCGCTCCGATTTCCGCGCGCCGCTGCTGGTGGTGGGCGAACCCACCGAGGGCCGTATGGTCAGCGCATCCAAGGGCACCAAGTCCTTCGGACTCAATTTCATCGGGGAGCCGTTCCACAGCGGTTATCCCCAATTCGGCAGGAGCGCCGTAGAGGATTTCATCGATTTTGCCGGACGCCTTCGAGAGGCCGCTTTCCCGGAAGATCCGCTCCTTGGCGCCACCACCTGGAACATCGGCGAGGTGTCGAGCCCCAATCCGCAGAACATACTCAGTCCGCAGCTGACCTGCCGGGTGTATTTCCGCACCACCTTTGCGTCCGACGCCTCCGTAGTGGAATGGATGCGCTCGCAGGCCGTTCCCGGAAGGCTCGAGGTCACCGAAAGGGGAGGGGACGCTCCCGCGCGCTACTTTACCCTGCCAGGGTTCCCGTCGGCACCCGCCAGTTTTGGCAGCGACGCCCCCCACCTGTCGAACTTCCGCGACAAGATAATCTGCGGCCCTGGCAGCATACGCTTCGCCCACCGCAGCGACGAGCATATCCTGCTGGCTGACATTGAGAAAGCAATAGAAACGTATATCAAAATTTATGAAAATTATAATTAGCGGCTACGGCCGGATGGGCCACGTTGTGGAAAAAGTCCTCGCAAAGCGCGGCATAACCCTGCAGTGCGCCACGGAGGACGTCTGCGCCGTTCCCGACGACGTCGCTGCCGAGTGCGTCTGCATAGATTTCACCACCCCGGACGCCTTCCGGGCCAATTATCCCGAGCTTGCGCGCAAGTACAAGGCCGTCGTGGTCGGCACCACCGGCTGGTACGACATCAAGGAGCAGGTATTCGAGGCCTTTCGCGCCGCCGGCACGCCCATGGTCTGGGCCTCCAACTTCTCCATCGGGGTCAATGCCTTCTTCGCATCGGTCCAGCGGGCCTGCGAGGTCCTGAAGGGCCACGGCTACGCCCCCGCCGTCGAGGAAATTCACCATATCCATAAACTCGACGCCCCCAGCGGCACCGCCAAGAGCATCGGGGCCATCATCAAGGACACCCTCGGCGTCGAACCGCCAATCGGCGCGCAGCGCATCGGGGAGGTCCCCGGCGTCCATACAGCCACATTCACGTCGGATGTCGACAAACTCACCTTCACTCACGAGGCCTTCTCCCGCGAGGGCCTGGCGGAGGGTGCCGTCGCCGCCGCCCTCATGACGGAGGGCCTTACCGGAGTACACGAATTCAAAGACCTCATACTATGACCAATATGCTTTTCAAAGGGTGCGGCACCGCACTCGTAACCCCGTTCCTGGGCGACGGCAGCGTCGATTACGACTCTCTCGCTGCCCTGGTTGACCGCCAGGTCGCTTCCGGGGTCGATTTCCTCGTTCCGCTCGGGACCACCGCCGAGACCCCCGCGCTTTCCCCCGACGAGAAGGTGCAGATTTTCAAGACCGTCAGGCAGCACGCCCCCGGCAAGCCGCTTCTGGTGGGTGTAGGCGCCAACAATCTTCCCGGCACCATCGCCAATATCGACCTCCTTGCCCCCCTCGGCCCCGATGCCCTGCTCGTCGTGGTACCTTTCTACAACAAGCCCACGCAGAAGGGTCAGTTCGAGTACTTCAAGGCGGTTGCCGAGTATTCTCCGCTTCCGATAGTCATCTACAACGTACCCGGACGCACCGGAGCCAACATGCTGCCCGATACAGTCATCCGCCTGGCGACCGAGGTCCCCGGAATCATCGGTATCAAGGAGGCCTCCGGCAAGTATGACCAGGTGAGCGAAATCATCGCCCGCGCTCCCAAGGGCTTCGCGGTCCTGAGCGGCGACGACGACCTTACCTTCGCCCTTATGGCAACCGGCGCCCACGGCGTCATTTCCGTTGCGTCCAACATCGCTCCAAAGGAAGTCAGCGACATGACGCATGAGTTGCTCAGGGGCCATCTTCCCGAGGCCCGTGTCCTGCATCACCGCCTGTTCCCGCTGTTCAAGGCCTGCTTCGTGGAGTCCAATCCCGTCCCTGCCAAGGCGGCCCTTTCCGTCCTTGGCCTCGCCGGTTCCACTCTGCGCCTGCCGCTGTCGGATCCTTCCGAATCTACTTTTGAATTGATGGATAAAGTCCTTGCTGAGTTATGGAAGTCACGTTAAGCCGTTTCGAAGAGGTCGTCTCCGCCCTCGAGGCGGGCACATTGCGCGTTGCCGAGAAGGTCGGCGGCGAGTGGAAGGTCAACCGTGAGGTCAAGGAAATCATCCTTGCCGGATTCAAGCTGGGAGCCGTGGTAGAGATGAGCCAGGGGCAGTTTTCTTTCTTCGACAAGGAGACGTTTCCCGTCCGCCGGTTCAAGCAGGAAGACGGCGTACGCATAGTTCCCGGCGGTACGAGCATCCGCCGCGGGGCCTTCGTCGCTCCCGGTGCGATCGTCATGCCCCCTGCGTACATCAACGTCGGCGCTTATGTCGATACGGGGACGATGGTCGACAGCCACGTCACCATCGGTTCCTGCGCCCAGGTCGGCAAGCATATACATATTTCTGCGTCAACGCAGATCGGCGGCGTCCTGGAGCCTGCGGGCGCGCTTCCCACCATCATCGAGGACGGCGCTTTCGTTGGCGGCAACTGCGGCATCTACGAGGGTACGATAGTGCAGGAGGGGGCCGTCATCGCCTCCGGCGTCATAATCACGTCGTCCACTCCGCTGTTCGACGCCACCCGCGGTGAATTCCTTCCGCGCAATGCCGACGGCCGCGTCGTGGTCCCCGCCGGGGCCGTGGTGGTCAGCGGCAGCAAGCCCATCAGCAAGGGCCCTGCGGCAGGCAGCGGCGTTTCGCTTTACTGTCCCGTCATCGTCAAGTACCGCGACGACAAGACCGCCGGCTCGGTGCAGCTTGAAGAATTCCTGCGGTAATGGATTACAATAAGTTCTTTTCCGACGACGTGCCCTTCTTTCTCGGCAGTCCCGTCCGCGAAATTTTCCGTGCGGTGGACCTGTCGTCGATATATTCCTTTGCCGGAGGTTATCCAGACGCCGCCACCTTCCCGGTGGAAGAAATCAAGCGCCTGTCCTCCCTGGTGCTTGAGAAATATGGCTCCAAGGCGCTCCAGTACAGCGGTACGCAGGGAATCCCGGAGCTTCGCGAGGTCATCGCCAGGCGCTACGGCGTTCCCGTCGAAAACGTTCTGGTTACGACGTCTTCCCAGCAGGGAATCGACGTCTGCTCCCGCATAATGCTCAATCCCGGCGACGTCGTCCTTACCACCGCTCCTACATACCTCGGCGCTTTGCAGTCTTTTTTGTCGTATAGGGCCAAGGTGGTTACCTTTGGTCAACTGAACGGAGACGGTTCTGCGAGGGACAGTAACCCCCTCCGGGAGTCGAAAGAGTCGGATTTTTTTGCAGATTCGCAAAAAAATCCGACTTCTTTCGACCCCACCGCAAAAGCGGTCCCCCCTCTCCCGTGCCGAGGGCGGCACGCCCCGGAGGGGGTTACTGTCCCTCGCAGAACCGTCTCCGCCCCCAATCCGAAGTTCTGCTACGTGATTCCCGATTTCCAGAATCCGAGCGGGGAGACGATGAGCCTGGAGGAGCGTCAGGAGTTGGTGCAGATGGCGCGGGAGATGGATTTTATAATCGTTGAAGATGCGCCGTACAGGGAACTGAGGTACAGCGGCGAACCGGTTCCGACGATCTACTCGCTGGCGCCGGAGCGCACGCTGCACTTGGGGAGTTTCTCGAAGATATTCGCCCCCGGGTTCCGTCTGGGATGGATAATCGGCCCCGAGCCGTTGCTGGAACAGATTTATAAGTGCAAACAGAGCCTGGATCTCTGTCCTCCGGTGCTCAACCAATACGTCGCCGCAGAGTTCATGGGCAGCGGCGCTCTCGACGCCAATCTCCGCAAGAGCATAGACCTGTACCGTGGCAAGCGGGACCTGATGCTCTCCCTCCTCGAAAAGTACATGCCGTCCGGAGTCACCTGGACCCACCCCGAAGGAGGCCTTTTCCTGTTTGTGACCCTCCCGGAGCACATCGACACGGTGGCCCTGTACAGCAAGGCCCTGTCCACAGGAGTGGCCTACGTCGCCGGTTCCTTCTTCTACCCCGACGGCAGCCACCGCAACACCATGCGCCTCAACTTCTCCTACCTCGACACCTCCCGCATGGAGCCCGGCATCAAGCTCCTTGCGGATCTGCTGAAGGAAACAGATTAGTTGCTGACGGGAGTAAACAGGATAGGTATTCCCAGAACAAGTTCCAGTTTAGCAATCGTTTCAAGGGTCAGGTTCTCCTGGCCCTTGAGTAGTTTGGATACATTTTGAGCCGAGCATCCCATACGTTCGGCAAGCTGGCGCTGGCTCATTCCCGTCTCATCAAGACGGTTGAGGACAGTCAAGGCAATTCTTCGCGAATGGTCGAGCCAGTATTTATTGTTCCTGCGCCACTCAGCCCTTTCCTTCCAGTCTGTTCTAACCTCTTGAGATTCAAGAATTCGCAGTTCCTGGTCATTGTTGGTCACTTTCATATGAAGCAAAACCGTCGTAATCGGCTATTCCTAGCGAAATTAAATAATTCCTTACCAAGTTGAGGTTTTTTAACTCGTTGAGCGTATGCTCCCGTTCTTCCATAGTCGCAGTTAGTTTAATTGCTCCGCCGGTAATGATATAACGTCCTGATTGCAAACGGATAGCATATAGTCTTAACCATGAGGAGTGCTTGCGGAAAGTACCCTTAGCCTTCTCCTTGCTGAGCAGTTCGTTATATGGACTGTGGTTACTCAGAGGCCGGAATAACAAATCGAGGTTGGCTTCTGGAGTAATGTCAAGCATCAGGCACTCCAACGTGCAGGCATCATCTACAGTGTCAAAAATCGCAACGTCCAAATCAGTAATATGGAAGTAGGACGCCAAATCCTCCATATTGTTTTTGAAGAATGTTCTAAGCCAAACCACATCTGTCCAACTGTCAAACACTTTGTCGAAGACATTCTGTTCTTCCCCGTCGTAAACAACAGCCCAAAGCCGTGCATCATCTGTTAATCTCTCAAATTTCATAGCCGTAAGTTTTTCGCGAAGGTAAAGAATAAAAACGAAAAAATCAACCCATGGGTTGTTTTTCTTAATTATTTCAGGTCGAATTACCGTTATTTCTTATCTGTGGTTTCATAGAACACCCGGCGCATCAGTCCCGGGTGCAGGGAAGCTGGCACTGGCTCATTCCCATAGGGCTGGAAAGTCCAAAATGCGGGAGGAGTTTTCCGGTCGGAACAGCAGGTACTTGAAATCCTGTGCTTTGAGGCGAAAATCCGTCTTGTCGCACACTTGTTTCATCCGGAGGTTCAGTTCCTCGCCTGTTTCAATTCCCTCCCGCTGTGAAAGATAGTTCATATCCGGTTCGCTTCTGGCCCGCAGGAACATGGCGTCGTAGAAATCCCGGCCCTTTCCACGATGGAGAATGGTGGATAGTTTCATCGC
>CACZEU010000015.1 GCA_902780175.1 uncultured Bacteroidia bacterium | reverse complement strand
GGATCAAGAAAAAGTTGAACGGAATGAGCCCGGTTCAATACCGGACCCAAAACTATAAGTCTTATTGTTAAATCCGTCCAACAAAAGGGGCGCACTTCACCGACTAACCGTTCTGGATCGTTTTTGGGATTTTTGATCCAGTTTGAGCGTCCGACTACCCTTTTGGGATCGTTTTTGGGATTTTTGATCCCATACGGGAGGTGGATAATCCTTCTGGGACCGGCAAGGCTCAGGTCTGATAACTGTTGGGAGACCTGCGTCGCAAATCGTCGTCGTTCGCTTTACGGTGGAACAGGACCTGCTCCATAATGTTGGCAACCTTCGCTGTCAGCGACTGCAACCTATATCAGTTCACAATATATTCGTTTCCCGGGGGATCCTTCCGTTTGATTACAAAGACGTTTTTGACCAGATGAATCCATCAAAGGTCCCACCCTCTCATCTGTTTCGCATGGTGGTCCCACTGATTCCGCTTTTCGGTCCCACCCTCTCATCGATTCGACAGGGTGGGGCCGCTGTGGTCGATTTTCGGTCTCACCCTATCATGGGTTGTGCAGGGTGGTGCCGTTAGTTTCGCTTCTCGGTCCCACCCTGTCAACGTTCTTGCAGGGTGGTGTCGCTCGAGGCATTTTTCGGTCCCACCCTCTCGACTATTGTGCAGGGTGGGATCGCAGAGAGGGCGTCAGCCGACTGTTAGCCCCTCTGGAATGCCTTCTGTCGCGTGCAGGCGTCGGCTGACGGTCTGCCAGAGGGGCAGGACCCGATGGTGGTGTGCCTTGTACGGCATTGTGTTGATGGTGGGCGTCGGCTGACGGTGTAATGAAACGGCTGATGATGATTGTAAGGTGCTCCTGATGGAAGGACGCTCAAACTGGATCAAAAATCCCGGAAACAATCCCGAACGGGTAGCGGGACGCCCAAACGGGATCAAAAATCCCGAAAACGATCCCGAACGGGTAGCGGGACGCCCAAACTGGATCAAAAATCCCGAAAATGATCCCAAAAGGGTAGTCGGACACGCAAACTGGATCAAAAATCCCGAAAATGATCCAGAACGGGCAGTCGGACACGCCAACGGGATCAAAAATCCCAAAATTGATCCCGCACGGGGTGTTGGAGGCTCTCAGGCGATTCCCCGCCGCAGCCAGCGGCCCGAGCGCACGTAGATCAGGAAGGCTATACCCTTGACTGTCAGGTCGGTGGCCATTGCTATCCAGTAGCCGACCAGGCCAAGCATGGGGGTGAGCAGCAGCGCCAGGCCGATCCTCACGACCCACATCGATGCAAGGTTGAGCACCGTGGGGACCATCGTGTCCCCGGCGCCGGCGCAGACTCCGAAGCCCACTATCGACAGCGCGTAGAACCCTTCGGCGAAGGCTTCTATCCTCAGCACCCTGGCTCCGAGTTCCACCACTCCCGGGTCGATGCTCAGCCAGCCCATTATCACCGGGGCGAAAATATACAGCACGACCGCCAGCAGCGACATTATCAGCACTCCCATTCCCATGGAAATCCAGGCGAAGCGCTTCGACATGTCCTTGCGTTCCGCTCCGAGGCTCTGGCCGATCAGCGTGGTGGCCGCTTCCTCGAGTCCGTACCCCGGCATGTAGCAGAAACTTTCCGCCGTTATTGCGAAGGCGTTGGCGGCGATAGCCACTGCGCCCAGCGGCGCCACGATGACGGTGCTCATCACGTAAGCACCCCTCATCACTACGTTCTGCAGCCACAGCGGGCCGGTGATCTTGAAGGCCTTCTGGCGCGTACCGGCGGCCGGAAGCAGCGGCCCCTTCTCGCCGCGGAGCCTCAAATCCTTAGACCTGCGTGTCACGAACCATATCCCGAAAACCGACGCACAGGTCTCTGCAAGCCCGGTCCCCCAGGCCGCACCCACCACGCCCATGTCCAGGATGAATATGAAAAGGTAATTGAAAACGACGTCCAGCACCCCCATGCATACGTAGGTGATGCTCGGCACCTTCATGTTGCCGCTGGCCTGAAGCATATACGCCGCGGCCATCCCGGTGGCGCCTATCGGAATGAATAGCGTGACCACCAGAAAGTACGCCGACGCCTCCGCGCGGATGCTTTCCTCGCCCCCGAGCCATCCCGGAAGCACTCCTGCGAGCGACGCCCCGATGCCCCCGAACAGCAGACTGAACAGGAAAACCGTCACCAGGCCCTGCCGCATCACCATCCTCGCGCGGGCGAAATCCCGGGCCCCGCAGGCGTGTGCCACCTGCACGGAGAAACCGGTTATCACTGCCATCGTGAATCCGTTGAGCAGCCAGATGCAGGTTGACATGAGGCCGATTGACGCCGACGGCCCAGCTCCGAGGCGCCCGACCATCGCGGAGTCGATGTACTGCATGAGAACGCTCGACAGCTGGGCCAGGATGGCCGGCACCGCCAGCGCCATCGTCAGCCGCAGCTGCTGGGCGCCCGACAGGGGCTCTCCCCCTCTCAGCCGCCCAAGAAGGACATCTTTGCTCTCCGCATTCATAATACGGCTGCAAAGTTAATAATTGTAGCGGAAATCGGTCCGCATTGCTTATATTTGCAGTATGTACCTCTGGAGAAAGTACATAACGGCCGCCCTCGCCTGCCTGCTGCTTCTTGCCTGCCGCAAGGACGACCTCGCGGAGATTCCCGAGCCCGTTTACCGGATACGGATTGAATCCTCCGGCGTCACGCTGCCCGGCGGCGGCAGCGCCGTCATACCCTTCCGGATAGCCGACGGCGAACTTCCGAAGGACTCCGGCATCAGGCTGCTCCTGCGCGACGGCTCCGAGCCCGCGGAGTTCCGTCTCGAAGGGATCGAAACCGGAAGCGACGGCCTTTGCCAGGCCAGAATCGCCGATACAGGCATCTCCGGGGCCTATTCCCGCGAGGCCTGCCTGTCGCTCAGCTTCCGCAGTTCCACCGGGCGCGAGGTAATCATCCGTTCCGAATACCTTGCCGTCAACTGCGGCCCCACCGACTTCAGCGGCGCCGTCGATACAGGCCTTCCGGTGGTCTTCGTCGATATGTCCGACGGCCGCACCGTCAACTCCAGGGACATCGAGTATCCTGCCGTAATGAAGATAAAGGGCGCAGGCGGATATGCCGGCCGGACGCCCGTCAGCTGCACCATAAGGGGCCGCGGCAACACCACCTGGATCTGGCCCAAGAAGCCTTACCAGATAGAATTCCGCGAGCGCCTTCCGATGCTCGGGATGCCCGCCGCCCGCCGCTGGATACTCCTTGCCAACTTCGCCGACAAGACCCTGATGCGCAATATGGTCTCCATGAAGGTGTCCTCCCTTACATCCATGGACTGGACGCCCCGCTGCGTTCCGGTCGAACTGGTGCTGGACGGCGAACACCGCGGGAGTTACCTGATGATTGAGAAGGTTGAGGTCGATCCGGAGAGGGTGGCCCTGTCGCCGGACGGCTGCCTGCTGGAACTGGATTTCCATTACGACAACGAGGTGCAATGGTTTGACCCTCACGGGCTGAGCCGGCGCCGCACCGGCATCCCCTTCGCCATCAAGTACCCGTCCGGCGAAGACCTTACCCCGCAGCGGGAGGCCTCCATCAAGAAATACGTGACCGATGCCGCCGACGTGCTGTATTCCTCCGGCTTTGCGGATCCCGACACAGGCTACGCCGCCTGGCTGGACGTCGATTCCTTCATCGACTATTGGATAATCTTCGAAGTGCTTGGCAACCACGAACTTGGCAACCCAGGCAGCGTCTATTTCCACCGGGAGGCAGGCGGGAAACTCATCGCCGGCCCCTGCTGGGACTTCGACTGGGGCCTGCTGAAGCTCAGCACCACGATCCAGTCCCGGACCGGCATTGTCAACAAGGGCGCCATCTGGTATGCGCGCCTGTTCCAGGACCCTGCTTTCGAACAGAAGGTTCGGGAACGTTTCCTTCAGCTTCTGCCGGAACTGGAGACCGTCCCGCAGTTCATCGACGAATCGGAGCGCCTTCTGGCGGCATCCGCCGAGATAAATTTCAAAATGTGGAATCCTTCCGTCGACCGCTGGCAGAACAACGGCCTGCCGGTCAACGGCGATGAAAACCTCAGCTTCGGGGATGCGGTGGCGCGCCTGCGTCAGGTTTACCTCGACCGGCTGGACCTTTTAAAAAATAATTTATGAAAAAACTACAGATTCCTTTAGTGGTCAAGGTGCTGATTGCCATTGTGTTGGGTATTATTTGCGGCCAGTTCTTCCCGGGCTGGGCGATACGCACCGGCAACACCTTCTCCGCCGTGTTCAACCAGCTCCTGCGCTTCTTCATTCCGCTTATCATTATCGGGCTCGTCACCCCCGCAATAGCGGATTTCGGCAGCAGGGCTGGCAAGATGCTGCTCATAACTGTCGGGCTGGCGTACCTTTTCACCGTCTGTTCCGGCCTCTTCGCCTACCTGTTCAGCGTCGGGCTGTTTCCTCACGTGCTCAACAAGGGCGCGCTGTCGGCCCTGGAGAACGCCGGACAGGACTTCACCCCCTTCTTCACGGTGGAAATCCCTCCGGTGGCGGACGTCATGACGGCCCTTGTGCTGTCGTTCCTTCTCGGCATCGGCATAGCCGTCACGGGCTCCCGCAAACTGCTGTCCGCCTTCGCGGAATTCAAGAACATCATAGTCTTGGGAATCAACAAGGTAATCATTCCTTTCCTGCCCCCGTACATCTTCTGCCTGTTCCTTGATATGGCGGCATCCGGCAAGGTCGGCCCCGTGCTGGGCTCCTTCCTTGCCGTCGTCGGCATCATCTTCGGAATGACGATGCTTCTGCTCGTCCTGCAGTTCTGCGTCGCCGGAATCGTTGCGCACCGCAACCCGTTCAAGATGCTGTGGGGGATGCTTCCGGCCTATATGACGGCCCTCGGCACCGCCTCTTCCGCCGCCACCATTCCCGTTACACTCAGGAGCACAATCTCCAACGGGGTGCGGGAAGATGTCGCCGGATTCACCGTGCCGTTGTGCGCTACCATACATATGTCGGGCAGCACGCTGAAAATCACCTCCTGTGCCATCGCGCTCATGCTGATGTTCGACATGCCGGTCGATTTCCTCACGCTCCTCGGATTCATAATGATGCTCGGTGTGACGATGGTCGCCGCTCCCGGAGTGCCCGGCGGCTCCATCATGGCGGCCCTCGGCATACTCGGGAGCATCCTCGGATTCGACGCCTCGCAGCAGGCGCTGATGATCACCCTGTACATAGCGATGGACAGTTTCGGTACGGCCTGCAATGTCACGGGCGACGGCGCGATTTCACTTATTGTCGACCGTATTGCGGGAAAAAACCAGAATATTGCCTAAATTTGACAATTCAAGACGAACGGTTATAGTTATTGTATGAAGGTTCTGAAATTCGGCGGCAGTTCGGTCGCCACCCCGGACAGCATAATGAAAGTCCGGTCGATAGTCAAGTCCCAGCAGGAGCCGGTGGTCGTGGTGGTTTCCGCACTCGGCGGCGTCACGGATGAACTCATAGCCATTTCCGCCCTTGCCGAGGCGGCCGACGCTTCGTATCTCGAGAAGCTCCAGGCGCTTAAAAAACGCCACCTGGACGCCTGCGACGCCCTTGTCGATACCGCCAAGGGCGGCAAGCTGCTCCGCCTTGCAGTCGAGGCCCTGCTCAACGAACTGGACAGCATCTGCCGGGGCGTATTCCTTCTCAAAGTCCTTCCCGGCAAGACCAGGGATCAGATCCTGAGCTTCGGAGAACGGATGTCCTCGCTCATCGTCACGGCTGCAATCGGGCAGGCCGAGGTGTACGACTCGCTGGATTTCATCCGCATGGACGGCGACCTGGTGGATTTCCGTCAGACCGACAGGCTGGTTGCCCGGAAGTTCTCGGATTACGGCCCCGGGAGCCCTGTAGCCATAGTTCCGGGCTTCATCGCCCGCGACGGCTCCGGGGATATCGTTACCCTCGGACGCGGCGGCTCGGACTATACCGCCAGCATACTCGCCGCCGCCCTCAACGCCTCCGTCCTCGAAATCTGGACCGACGTGGACGGCTTCATGTCCGCCGACCCCCGCATCATCAAGGCCGCCTACGTCATAGACGAACTAACCTACGAGGAGGCCACGGAACTCTGCAACTTCGGCGCGAAGGTGGTCTATCCTCCCACCCTTTACCCCGTCTGCCGCAAGGGCATCCCCATCCTCGTCAAGAATACATTCAACCCGGAAGCCCCCGGCACGCTCATCCGCGACGCCGGTTCGGAAAGGAAAGACAAGCGGGCCATCAAAGGCATATCGTCCATTGACAACATCACCCTGATCACCATCTCCGCGACATCCCTTATGGGCATCATCGGAGTGGACCAGCGGATTTTCTCCGCCCTCGCGGCCGAACATATCAATGTGTTCCTGGTGAGCCAGTCCGCATCGGAAACGGGCCTTTCCATCGGCGTCAGCGCAGAGAATGCAGGGCTGGCCTGCGAGGTCCTGTCCCGCATTTTCGCAGCGGAGATTGAAAGCGGCGCGGTGCATCCGGTCAAACGGGAGGACGAACTTGCCGCTGTCGCCATCGTCGGCGAAAACATGAAGCACAACTGCGGTATCGCCGGCAAGCTGTTCAGCATCCTCGGCCGCAACGGCATCAGCATCATCGCCTGCGCCCAGGGCGCGTCGGAAAGCAACATTTCCTTCGTGGTGGAGCGTAAGTACCTCCGCAAGTCCCTGAACGTCATTCACGAAGGGTTCTTCCTTTCGGAGTATCAGGAGCTCAACCTCTTCATCTGCGGCGTCGGGACAGTCGGCGGTCAGCTTATCGAGCAGATCGCCCTGCAGCAGGAGAAGCTCAAGAGCACCAGGAACCTCAAGATCAACGTCGTCGGCATAGCCCGCAGCAGCAAGGCGGTATTCGACCGCGACGGCATAGACCTCGGCAGCTGGAAGGACGCCCTCGCAGGAGGGATAAACATCAATCCGGCCCGCCTGAAGGACGAAATCCTCGGGATGAACATCTTCAACTCCGTCTTCGTGGACTGCACGGCAAGCGCTGAGGTGGCCGCCCTGTACGAGGATTTCTTCAATCACGGCATCTCGGTGGTGGCGGCCAACAAGATCGCCGCTTCGTCCGACTACGATAACTACAGCAGGCTGAAGAATACCGCCCGCAGGCGCGGCGTCAAGTTCCTTTTCGAAACCAACGTCGGCGCGGGCCTTCCCATCATCAACACCATCAACAGCCTGCGCAACAGCGGCGACCGCGTGCAGAAGATAGAGGCCGTGCTCAGCGGCACGCTGAATTTCATCTTCAACACCATTTCCAGCGACATTCCTTTCAGCGAAACCGTCCGGATGGCCAAGGAACAGGGATATTCGGAGCCCGATCCCAGGATCGACCTGTCCGGAAAGGATGTCATCCGCAAACTGGTCATCCTCTCCCGCGAGGCCGGTTACGAGGTCAACCAGGAAGACGTGGTGGCCGAACCCTTCATCCCGCGGGAGTTCTTCGACTGCTCGCTTGACGAGTTCTGGAAGAAGCTGCCGTCGCTGGACGCCGAGTTCGAAAGGAAGCGCCAGCAGCTGGAGCGTGAGCGCAGGCACTGGCGTTTCGTCGCCAGGATGGACAACGGCAGCTATACCGTGTCGCTCGGGACCTTCGACGAGCATCATTCCTTCTACACCCTGGACGGCTCCAACAACATCGTCCTGCTGACCACCGAGCGTTATCACAATCATCCGATGCAGATACAGGGTTACGGCGCGGGCGCTTCCGTAACGGCCGCCGGCGTGTTTGCAGACGTCATCAGCATCGCCAACGTAACCAATTGATATGAAGACTGTCAGGGTTTTCGCTCCAGCGTCCGTCGCCAATATGGGATGCGGCTTCGATGTTATGGGCTTCGCCCTCGACGACATCGGCGACATCCTCGAAATGACCGCCACGGACGGCGAGGGCATCGCCATCACCAACAGGACGGACATCCCCCTGCCGGAAGATATCGAGGCCAATGTCATCACGCCCGTCATACGCAAGTTCTTCGAAATGACTGGCCTGTCGGGGCATATCGACGTATCGGTGTGCCGCAAGATTTTCCCCGGCTCCGGCATAGGATCGAGCGCCGCATCATCCGCCGCAGCTGCGTTCGGCATGAACGAACTCTTCGGCCGGCCGCTTTCGGGCGATGACCTTGTCGTCTGCGCAATGGAGGGAGAGAACCTCGCAAGCGGCGGCTATCACGCCGACAATGCGGCCCCGGCGCTGCTGGGAGGCATAATCCTCATCCGCGGATACGAGCCCCTAGATCTCGTCCGGCTGCCGGTTCCCGACGATTTCTACTGCACGGTGGTGCATCCCCGTATAGTTGTCTCAACCAAGGCGGCGAGGGACGTCCTCCCCAAGTCGGTGCCGATGCACGACGCCGTCTGCCAGTGGGGAAACGTGGGAGGCCTGGTCGCCGGCCTGTATTCCGGAGACATCGCTCTTGTAGGGCGCTCGATGAAGGATTCCGTGGCCGAACCTTACCGCAAGCACTTCATTCCCGATTTCGACGATCTGCGTGAAGCCGCCCTCAAAGCGGGGGCGATTGCGATGAACATCTCCGGCTCCGGCCCTTCGGTGTTCTCGCTCTCCGCCGACCTGGAAACGGCCCGCAAGGTGGGAGCCGTCATGAGGGAGCACTTCAGCGAGAGGGAAATCCGGAGCGATATCTATGTAGCAAAAGTCGCCTCTACAGGCGCGAGACCGCTTGAGCCATGATGTACTACAGCACCAACGGAAAGGCCCCGAAGGCCGGCCTCCGCAAGGCGGTGACGAAGGGCCTCGCCGAAGACCGCGGGCTCTATATGCCCGAATCCATCAAGCGCCTGCCTGACGAATTCTTCCGCACGATGGGCTCAAGGTCCTTCGTGGACAACTCGGCACGGGTCGCCGAAGCCTTTTTCGGCGAAGACGTCCCCTCGGACGAATTGTACCGCATCGTGTCGGAGACCCTGTCTTTCGACTGCCCCCTGCGCGAGGTGGAACCCGGAATCTTTGCGCTGGAGCTGTTCCACGGGCCCACCCTTGCGTTCAAGGATGTCGGCGCCCGCTTCATGGCGCGCCTGCTGCGTCATTTCACCGGCGGAGAAGGGGATATCAACGTGCTGGTGGCAACCTCCGGCGATACCGGCAGCGCCGTGGCCAACGGCTTTCTGGGCGTCGAGGGCATACGGGTGTTCGTGCTGTATCCAAAGGGCAAGGTCAGCCCCATCCAGGAGTGCCAGTTCACCACCCTCGGGCAGAATGTGACCGCCCTGGAGATAGACGGCACCTTCGACGACTGTCAGGCTCTGGTCAAGGCGGCGTTCGTGGATGAGGGGCTCAACGCCTCCATGCGCCTCACTTCCGCCAACAGCATAAACGTAGCGCGCTTCCTGCCGCAGGCGTTCTACTATTTCCACGCGGTGGCGCAGCTGGGTACCGGCGATGCTGTCTGCTGCGTGCCCAGCGGCAATTTCGGCAACATCTGCGCGGCGCTGTTCGGCAGGAGGATGGGCCTCCCGGTCAAACGTTTCATAGCCGCCAACAACGCCAACAGCGTCTTCTACGAGTTCCTTCAGACCGGAGAATACCGGCCGCGTCCTTCCGTGCAGACCATCGCAAATGCAATGGATGTAGGCGACCCGAGCAATTTCGCCCGCATCTGGGACCTGTACGGACACAGTCCCGAGGCCATCAGGGCCGATGTTTCAGGGGCAACTTACTCCGATGCGCAAATCGAAAACACCATCCGTGACTGCTATGCCCGCACCGGCTATCTCCTGGACCCGCACGGCGCCTGCGGCTACAGGGCGCTCAAAGAGGGCCTGCAGCCTGGAGAAACGGGATTTTTCTGCGAAACGGCGCATCCCGCAAAGTTCAAGGATACGGTTGAACGGATAATCGGCGCCCCGGTCGCCGTGCCCGAAAGGCTCGCCGCTTTCATGAAAGGGGAGAAGAAGTCGGTCGCACTTCCCGCAGACTTCGCTGCGTTCAGGGAATTCCTCCTGACGGCTTAAAGATTGGCCTCCACCACCTCCCGCAGGGACGCTCCGGGCCTGAGCAGCGCGGCGTGCATGCCTGCGGCTATGGCTCCGTCAACATTCTTCTGCGAATCGTCGATGAACAGGCACTCGTCCGCCCTGTGCCCGCCGCCTGCTATGGCCTGGCGGTATATTTCGGGATCGGGCTTGAGGAGGCGCATCTCATGGGAGAGGAACATCTTCTTGAAGCTGGTGTCCAGCGGCAGGCCGGCCTTTTCGAAATTGGGAATGTGAAGGATCATCGACAGGGCGTTGTTGTTGCTGAGAAGGAACACGTCGTACTTCTGTCCCAGTTCCTTCACGAGGACAACGTCTTCCGGTGCGGGTGTGCCGAAGAAATGGTCGTGGCAGCGGAAAACGGTCTCGCGTGTGGTACCCGGGGCGCAGTGCTTCAGGCACTCTTCCATGAATTCGTCCAGGGTAATCCTGCCGGCCTCCAGGTCGAGGAAGAAACCCTGCTGGTGGCAGGGGTCGAGATACTTGTCGATGTCTTTGAATCCGGCGATTTCGCGGTATGCCTCGACGCAGCGGTCCAGGTGCAGCGGCAGCAGGACGCCGCCCATGTCGAAATAGATTGCTTTAATCATAGTGAGGAGCGCAAAGATACGGTTTTTTTGTATATTTGCCGCCGTATTGACCACATAATATGCGCTTTCGTTCAGCCGCACCCGTCGTTTTGTCCATTGTCCTGATGCTCCTGCCGTCGTGCCGGAAGCCTCAGCTGTCGGACCGTATCAAAGGAAGTCTCGAGGAGCTCGACGGCTACGTTGCCTCCCGTCCGGTATATGAGACCCGCAAGAAGGGGCAGCTGGACGCCCTCCGCAGGCTCCTGCAGACCAGCAACGACCCTTTCCGCAGTTACGACCTCTGCGAGTCGCTCGCAAATGAGTTTTTCGCCTACAGTTTCGACTCCACCCAGTACTACCTCAAGCGCTGCCTCGCCCTTGCGGAGCAGACGCGCGACACCGAGCGTGAGGCCGCCGCATCCATAGCCCTGGGGCACCTGTATGCCAAGGCGGGCCATTTCATGGAGGCATACAACCGCCTGTTCGAAATGACCGACAAGGAGTCCCTCTCCGGGCCGTTGAGGGCGGATTACCTGTTCGCCCTGTACGATTTCAGCCGCGACCTCGCAGGCAATTCCGGCATGGTGGAACGCCTCTTCATCCCCGACCGCAGCGTATATCGGGAAGAGCTGTACTCCCTGCTTCCGGAAGGCTCCGACAAGCGCATGCAGATACGTCTGGACGAACTTGTGCAGGAGGGGAGGCTCGAGTCGGCGGACAGCCTCTGCCGCATTCTCGTGGCGCGCACGGACCCCAATGTGCATCAATACGCCATCTGCGCGTACGAAATGTCGGAAATCGCCGGCCAGCGCGGAAACAGCGAGGAACAGATGGAATGGCTGATAAAGTCCGCCGAATGTGACATCATCAATTCCGTCAAGGATTATGCGTCCCTTACGATGATCGCCCAGCACCTTGTCGGTGTCGACGTGGACCGTTCGTTCCGTTACCTGCGGATCGCCCAGGAGGATGCCCTCGCATATAACGCCAAGCTGCGTCCGTGGCAGATTTCGCAGTTCTTCATGGGCATAGAGAGCGCCTATTCCGACCGCCAGCAGAAGTCGCGCCAGGCCATGGTCATCGCATCCATCCTCCTTGCCGTGCTGACGGTCATCCTGTCGCTTCTTACGATAGCGCTTATCAACCGGTCCCGCAAGCTGTCCCGCATCCGCGCCCAGTTCGAGGAGAGCAACATGAAGATTGCCATGGTCAACGCCACGCTCAACGACGTCAACGCCCGCCTGTCCAGGGCCGACCGCGTCAAGGAGGAGTTCATCGTGGGCTTCCTGCATAAGCTTTCAGACCAGATCGCCGGCCAGAGGGCCGAGGACAACCGCCTGCGCAACCTCCTCAAGCAGGGCAAGTCCGCGGTGGTGCTCAAGGAACTCGACCTCTCCACCCGCTCGGAAAAGAGCCTCAAGGAATACTATCATACGTTTGACATAACCTTCCTCGGACTGTATCCCGATTTCGTGGAACAGTTCAACGCCCTGCTGCGGGAAGAGGAACGCTTCTACCCCAAGGAAGGGTGCCTGAACACCGAGCTGCGTATCTTCGCCCTCATCCGCCTCGGCGTCGACGATTCGCACGACATCGCGTCCATCCTCCACTATTCCCTGAGCACCATCTACAACTACAAGGTTTCCGTCAAGAATGCCTGCCTGGGCGACCGCGACACTTTCGAGCAGCGGGTGAAAATGATAGGAAAGTAGTAAAACGAAGCACTTCGAAACCACTACTATTGCAGGGGTGTCCCCTGAAACTCAACTGCCTTGATATCAGCGGATTGGCTTTTCAAAACCGCTACTATTCTCCTATATCGCGCGCAATTGATTTGTTTGGTATATAAATTTGCCGCAGACTTTGAGTCGACAACTTTTTTAACCAACAAATCCAATAACCAACCATCGCAAAACCAGCGTATGAAAAAATTTGCTACTCTGATTCTCGGTTTGGCATTGTGCGCAGCGGCATTCGCCCAGAGCGCCAGGCTTAGCGGCACGGTCCGCGACAGCGCCAACCAACCGGTAGTGGGTGCATTCATCGTCCAGCAGGGCACCAGCAACGGTACCATGACGGACGAGGCCGGTGCTTTCTCCCTCAGCGTCCCTTCGGGAGCCGCCGTGGAGATTTCCTGCATCGGTTATGAGCCCCAGACCATTACAGTGACGGGCGACCAGGCTCTCGACATCGTTCTCCGCGACGATGCCCAGATGCTGGAAGAGACCGTCGTAATCGGTTACGGCGTACAGAAGAAGTCCGTCGTCACCGCAGCCATTTCCAGCATCTCCTCCGATGAGCTGAAGGCTACTCCCCAGACCCGTGTGGACAATGTGCTGCAGGGACTCACCTCTGGCGTGACCGTCACCCAGACTTCCGGTGCTCCCGATGCCGGTTCGCAGGTCCGTATCCGCGGCGTCGGTTCCATCAACAACTCCGAGCCCCTTTATATTATTGACGGTATGCCTTCCGGCGGCATCGACTATCTCAATCCCAACGACATTGAGCGTATCGAGGTCCTCAAGGACGCCGCCTCCGGTGCAGTTTACGGTGCACGTGCCGCCAACGGCGTCGTGCTCATCACCACCAAGAAAGGCCAGAAGGGCGCCGCAAAGGTCAGCTACGACTTCTCCTACGGTATCCAGAACCCCTGGCGCAAGCCCCAGGTGCTCAACGCCACCGAGTACGCAGTCATCATGAACGAGGGCTACCTCAACGCAGGACAGGCTCCCCGCTATGACGATCCGTATTCCCTCGGAACCGGCACCGACTGGGTCGACGCCATCTTCGACAAGAACGCCCCGGTGGTCAAGCATGACCTCACCATTTCCGGTGGCACCGACAAGGTCGATTACAACATCTCCGCCGGCTACCTTTCCCGCAAGGGTACCATCGGCGGCAGCCAGGGCCGTTCCTTCTACGACCGCTTCACCTACCGCCAGAACGTAGGCGTGAACCTCTACGACCTCAGCAAGGAGCGCAACTGGCTCAACAGGATGGACTTCCGTTCCACCATCACCTACACCAACATCAAGTCCGCAGGTATCAGCACCAACTCCGAGTTCGCTTCGCCCCTCGGCTCCGCCCTCGGAATGTCCCCCATCGAGCCCGTCTATGCGACTCCCGAAATGGAGGAGAGTTACAAGACCATGTATCCCGCAGGCTACCCTTATATCCTCCGTGCCAAGGACGGCCGCGCATTCAGCATCGCTGACGGCGGTATCTACAACGAGCAGGTGAATCCCCTGGCCATGCTTAGCCAGCCCGGCACCACCTATACCACCAACAAGGCCATCGTCAACCTGGCATTCGACGCACACATCTGGGACGGCCTCAAGTTCCGCTCCACTGCCAGCGGCGAGCTCACTTACGTGACCAGCAACGGCTACAGCCTGCCTTACTTCCTCTCCACCAAGAGCTTCAGGTACGACACCGTCACCGAGAGCACCGTCTATGACAAGGACGGCAAGGGCTCCACGGTTTCCAAGACCAACTACGGCAGCAGCGCCTCCCAGGATATGTCCCAGTACATCACCTGGCAGCTCGAGAACCTCCTCACCTACGACAAGCAGTTCGGTCTGCATGGCATCAACGCCGTCATCGGCAACACCATGTTCCGTTCCTCCAGCGCCAACCTCGGCGCTTCCGCCAACGGCCTGATGTATCCTTACGATCCCTGGAAGATCTCCGTCAACAACACCCTCGGCAAGAAGGAAGACGGCGACCGCAACGGCTGGGGCAGCTGGAACTCCGTTCCTTACAGCCTCCTTTCGTACTTCGCCCGTATCTCCTACAACTACGACGAGCGCTACATGGCTGAGGCCACTGTCCGCCGCGACGCATCCAGCCGCTTCGGCCCCGACAACAAGTGGGGAACCTTCCCTTCCTTCTCCCTCGGCTGGAACATCAAGAACGAGGAATTCATGAAGGGCGTGGCTGCAATCTCCACCCTCAAGCTCCGTGGCTCCTGGGGTGTAAACGGCAGCGACAGCATCGGTGATTTCCGCTATGCGGTCTATGCCAACTCCGGCAACAACTACGTATTCGGCTCCGGCGCCAACGGCACCGAGTCCATCAACCTCGGCACCAAGCCCTCCGGCCTCGTGAACCCCGGCGTCAAGTGGGAACAGTCCATCCAGACCGACCTCGGACTCGACTTCGGCATGTGGGGCAACAAACTCACCGCCAGCCTCGACGTTTACAACAAGCTGACTTCCGGAATGCTTCACGCAATGCCAGTTCCCGGTTACGCCGGTGACTCCGCACCTACCGGAAACCTCTGCTCCATGGTCAACGGCGGCGTCGAGTTCGACCTCGGCTACCGCGACCACGTCGGCGACCTGCACTATCACGTCAACGCCAACCTCACCTGGAACAAGAACGTCCTCACCGACCTCGGCGTCCAGAGCGCCAGCGGCGAAGAGGCCTCCCTGTACGGCTCCAGCCACAAGATCGGCCAGCTCACCCGCGGTATCGTCGGCCTGCCGTTCCCTTACTTCTACGGTTACGTCACCGACGGCATCTTTCAGAATATGGATGAGGTCAACTCCTACAAGAATGCAGACGGCGCACTCCTCCAGCCCAAGGCACAGCCCGGCGACGTGAGGTACAAGGATATCGCAGGCGCATTCGACGAGAACCACAGGCCCATCCCCGACGGACAGATCACCGACGCCGACCGCACCATGATCGGCAAGGGCATGCCCGACTGGACCTTCGGTCTCAACCTCGGCTTCGAGTGGAAGGGATTCGACTTCAACATGTTCCTCCAGGGACAGCTCGGCGCCCAGGCGTTCAACGTCACCCGCCGTACCGACCTCTACTACATCAACCTTCCCAAGTCCATCCTCAACCGCTGGACCGGCGAAGGCACCACCAACAGGTATCCCCGCTTCGTGTTCGACTCCGCCAACGAGAACTACCGCGTTTCCGACCTCTGGGTAGAAGACGCCTCCTTCCTCCGCGCACGTAACATCCAGCTGGGTTACACCCTTCCCCAGAAACTTACCAAGGTCGCTGCCATCTCCCGCCTGCGCCTCTTCGTCCAGGCAGAGAACGCTTTCACTCTCACCAGGTACACCGGATGCGATCCTGAAGTCACCGGCGGCAACGGCTTCGGCACCGAGGCTGGTATCGACCGCGGCGTCTATCCCCAGGCCCGCACCTTCACCTTCGGCGTCAATGTCAACTTCTAAAGCGTGATGTCAGATATGAAAAAGATATTTTTTGTTATTATAGCGGCTGCAGGCATTCTGACAGCATCCTGCACTGATTTCGTGACCCCGTCACACAATTCTTCCGAGCCCCTGGACGACTACTTCAGGAATGAAGCCCGCATGTTCGAGAGCCTCGTGGCGGCGTACGATCCCCTCGAGTGGTTCGACTATTCGTTCGGCCAGTACTGCTCCATCCCCCTGTTCTCCGACATCATGGGAGACGACATCAACTGCGGCGGTTCCAATGAAGGCGACCAGCCCGTCCTCGTGAAGACCCACTTCTACACCCTCACGTCCCAGGACGTTCTGAGCACCGTCTGGACCATCTGCTATTCCGGCATCAACCGCAGCAACGTGGTACGCCAGTACATCGACGGCATTGAAGGCATGGCTGAAGCCACCCGCAAGCAGTGGGTTGCAGAGTCCATCGTCCTCCGCTGCTTCTACTACAACATCCTCTGGAAGTGCTGGGGCAACATCCCCTACTACGAGGACAACCTCAAGGAGCCCTATTTTACCGAGCAGCTCAAGCACGATGACGTATATGAGAACGTAGTCAAGGCCCTCGAAGGCGTGTTCGAAATGGACGCCCTTCCCATGAAGAGCCCCGTCGGAAGCGAAGGCCGCGTGACCAAGGCAATGGCCTATATGCTCTATGCTGAAATGGTCATGTACCAGAACGACCAGACCCGCTACCAGAAAGCACTCGACTGCATGAAGGAAATCATTTCCAGCGGCCAGTATTCCCTGGTGCCCGATTTCGCAGGCATCTGGGTTGAGAGCGGCGAGTGGGGCCCCGAGTCCATCTGGGAGATCAACTACACTTCCGAAGGCAGCCCCCGCGACTGGAACAACAACGGCATCACCACCGGTGGCAACGTCTATTCCACCCTTATCGGAGTTGCAGGCGGTCCCAACATCAAGGGAGACATGGCCGGCAAGATCTATGACGGCTGGGGATTCAGCACCGTCAACGAAGCCGCTTACAACATGTACGATGAAGGCGACATCCGCCGCGACGGAGGTATCCTCAACCTCACAGGCAAGCAGGAATCTGCACCCAGTGCAGGCGACGGTTATGTGCAGAGGTGGGAAGATACCGGATTCTTCCTCTACAAGTACCTGGCACGCCAGAACGGCAACCACGGTGCACAGGGTGACGTCAACATGGGACACGGCAACAACATCCGCATGTACCGTTACGCCGAAACCCTCCTGAACGCCGCTGAACTCTCAGTTCTCCTGGGACAGGACGGCTCCTCCTACCTCAAGCAGGTACGCGACCGCGCCCACTGCAAGGACACCGGCACTTCCCGCGACGACATCATCACCGAGCGCCGCAAGGAGTTCCTCGGAGAAGGCAAGCGCTACTGGGACCTGGTGCGCAGCGGACTCGCCGCAAGCACCCTCAAGGCGGCCAACCATCCTTTCCGCACCACCGACTGGAGCGAATCCAAGAAGTACTGGCCCATCCCCCAGAGCGAAATGGACAGGGACGACAAGCTTGTTCAGAACGAATATTAATATCCGACGGCAATGAAACACATTTGGAAATATATCAGCACAGTCGCACTGGCAACCCTGGCACTGGCGGCCTGCAAGCCCGATTATCCCGAGCTTGTGCCGTCCGGCGTCCCTTCCGCCTCCGATTTCGACGTGGTCATTTCGGTGGACCAGGCGACCAATATGGCAACCTTCACCCTTAACAACAAGGGCATGGTGCCTGTGTGGAACTTCGGTTCCGAGATGATCGACGGCAAGGCCTCAAAGGTCTATGCCTACACCGGAAACGGCCTCACCCTCCGCTTCCGCGAGGCTGGAGAGCATCAGGTGGAGGTCAAGGCGTACAACGTCAACGGCCTCTCCACCGGCTCCGTCCTCAAGACCTTCAAGATGGACAACACCTACCGTGACCCGTTCGACGCAGCTCCTTACGTGCGCGCCATTTCCGGCGGCTCCTCTCAGAGCTGGGTATGGAACTCCACCGAATTCGGCCACCTCGGCTGCGGCCCTGTGGGCGATCCCCTCGGCTGGTGGCAGTGCGAAGCCGGCGGCAAGGAGGGATTCCTCTACGACGACGTCATGACCTTCACCTCCGACGGCAAGTACACCTACGATCCCGTTGACGGCCAGGCATATGCAAAGAAAGACGCCGAATATCCCGCAGGCCACGCCCAGCTGGACGACGACTATCTGTTCCCCGCAGAGAAGAAGACTTCCGGATATTCCTTCGAGAACAACTGGAACGACGCCGGCATCGAGGAAATCTACCTCGTGCTCGACCCGGGCAGCATACTTTCCTACGTCGTCCACAAGAGCCTCGTCGACAATCCCCGCTACCAGGTGCTTGAGACCAAGACCAGCGCCATGAAGAAGAAACTCCAGCTCATGGCAACCGCCAGCACTCCCGCCAATGCCGACGGCATCTCCTTCTACTACGAATTCGTGCCCCAGGGCTCCGTGGCAGGCAAGGACGATCCTCTCTTCGGCAAGGAGAGCAAGACCTGGATCCTCGACAACGAGGCCGCAGGCTATATGGGATGCGGCGAGAGTGTGGCCAACCCCACCGGCTGGTGGAGCGCGCAGCCTCACGAGAAGGACGCATACGGTGTGAAGGATGACGAACTCACCTTCGCCAAGGACGGTACCTACATCTTCAATCCCGGCGCCGACGGTGTCGTCTACTGCAACTGGGAATCCGACTATCACCACGAACTGTGGGACGGCGGCAACAACAGCGACTACGACGCTCCCGCCGAGGTCCAGACTGCCTCTTACACCCTCGGTTCCGACGCCGACGGCGACTACATCGAACTGCCTGCAGGCATCTTCTTCAGCTACGTACCCAACAGGGCCGTCCTCTCCGAGCCTACTCACCTCTACATCAAGGAGCTCACCGACGCCAGGATGGTTCTCGTAGCCAGGTTCAGCGGCATCAGCTGGCAGCTCATCTTCAAGCCCCGCGACGGTGTCCCCGGAGACGAGGATCCTCTCTTCGGCGTTACCAGCAAGACTTGGGTTTACGACAATGAGACCCAGGGCTACATGGGTTGCGGCAGCAGCTTCGCAGCGGCCACCGAGTGGTGGAGCGCAGTGCCTCACGACAAGGACGCCTGGGGCGTGACCGACGACGAACTCACATTCTTCGCAGACGGCAAGTACGTGTTCGATCCGGGTGCTGACGGAAAGGTTTACGTCAACAAGGATTCCGGCTATCACGCCGAACTCTACTCCGGTGACGGCAACGACTACGACGCTCCCGCCGAAAGGCAGGAATCCACCTACGTTCTCGACGAGGACGACACCGCTCCTTACATCGAGCTTCCCGCAGGCATACTCTTCGGATACGTTCCCAATGCAGCCGTCCTTGACGATCAGCCCAACCGCCTGCACATCAAGGAGATGACTAGCGAACGCCTGGTTCTCGTGGCTGTTTACGAGGGCATTTCCTGGCAGATTATCCTCCGTCCCAAGGAGGGCCAGGGCGGTGGCGGCGAGGAAGGTCCCGCAGAGCTTGAGGACGTACTCCCCGGCTCCTGGACCTGGGATCCCGACGTGGCAGGCCACTTCGGCTGCGGCCCCGACCTGGGCAATCCCCTCGGCTGGTGGACCGGCGAAGCCCACTGCAAGGACAACGCCTCCATGTACGACGACGTCATGACCTTCACGGCCGACGGACAGTACACCCTCGACCCCGTGGACGGCATGACCTACATCAACAAGGATGTCACCCGTTTCGAGGACCGCAAGGTCGACAGCCCTTACGGCGACGATTTCCGCATCAGGACCGACAAGACCACCGTCTCCTTCGAGATTGACGAAATCGGCGACTTCCAGGTCATCAAGCTGGGCGACGGAGCCATCTTCTCCTACGTTCCCAACAACGATTTCGTAGATGAGCCTTACCTGTACGTCAGGGAGTGCACCGCCAACAAGCTCGTGCTGATGAGCTTCACCGCCACCGGCAACAACGGCGGAAGCATCGCCTGGCAGTACATACTCAAGAGAGTGAAGTAAATGAACGTCATGTCTTTGGAAAAAGGGTTGCTGCTCTTTGCGGCGGCAACCCTTCTCACAACGGCCTGCGCCTGCACGGGCACAAAACCGGAAGAGGTGCAGGGGACGTTGAGCCTTGATCCTGCCTCGCTGGACATCCCGTTCGGCGCCTGGGAGGGAGTGGTCACCGTCACCGCCGACTGCGACTGGGGCGTCACCGTTGCCGATAAGGAATGGTGCAGCGTCTTCCCGTCCGGAGGCGTGAAGGGCGTGACCACGGTCAAGCTCAGCGTGAAGGAGAATACGGGCAGGACGGGGCGCGAGAACGTCCTGAAGTTCCGCTACGGCTCCTCTTCCAAAGACTTTCCGGTGGTGCAGGGATTCAATCCGGACCTGGTACCCTCCGTCAATCCCGGAATGACCGTTCCGGAAGGCTATGCCCTCGACTGGAACGACGAGTTCGACCTGCCGGACGGCAGCATGCCCGACATGGACCTGTGGCGTTTCGAAAGCAAGCCCGCAGGCTGGGTCAACAACGAAAGGCAGACCTACGTTCCCGGGGCCCGCGGAAGCGTGCGGACCGCTTTCGTGGAAGACGGCGCGCTCAACATCCGCGCCGTGCGGGACGGCTCCGACGTGCTTTCCGCCCGTATGTATTCCCAAAAATCCTGGACCTACGGCTATATGGAGGCGTCCATCAAGCTTCCCAAGGGAAAGGGCACCTGGCCCGCCTTCTGGATGATGCCCGACGACTTCAGCCGCGGCTGGCCCGGATGCGGCGAGATAGACATAATGGAGGAAGTGGGATACCACCCCAACTACACGTCTTCATCCATCCACTGCAAGAAATACTATCACTCGATAGGCACCCAGAAGACACACGAGCGCTATACCGCCGGAGCCGAAGACGACTTCCACGTATATGCGGTCGAGTGGACTCCTGACGCGCTGGTGTTCTTCGTAGACGGCGCCCAGCACTTCGTTTTCCGCAACGACGGCACCGGCAACGACGACACGTGGCCGTTCAACAAGAACTTCTACATCATCCTCAATCTTGCCTGGGGCGGCGACTGGGGAGGCAGCCAGGGAGTGGACGAAAGCGCCCTTCCCTGCACCTTGCAGGTCGACTACGTCAGGGTATTCAAGAAATTATGAGAGCGAATACAATAAGCTTATTTTTGTTGGCTGCCTTGCTGCTGCTGCCGTCGTGCAGCGGCCGCAAGGTGTCGACGGTGGGCTCCGACCCTTCGGTTGAGGCGCGGGTGGAAAAACTGCTTTCGCAGATGACGCTGGCAGAGAAAATCGGCCAGATGAACCAGATTTCCGCCGGCGGGGCCGTGTCGGATTATGCGGAAGCGCTTCGGAAGGGGCAGATCGGCTCCGTGCTCAACGAGGTCGATCCCGTCAAGATCAACGAGTTCCAGCGCATCTGCGTGGAGGAGTCCCGCCTAGGGATTCCCCTCCTCGTGGCGCGTGACGTCATACACGGATTCCATACCGTATTCCCCATTCCGATCGGCCTGGCTGCTACATTTGACACGCAGTTGGTCGAAGAGGGTGCGCGCGTAGCCGCTGTGGAGGCCACCGCACAGGGCGTCCGCTGGACTTTCTCCCCGATGCTCGATATTGCACGCGACCCCCGCTGGGGCCGTATCGCCGAGGGCAGCGGAGAAGACACCTGGCTCGATTCCCGTATGGCGGAAGCCATGGTTTACGGCTATCAGGGCCGCGTTTCCGATTCCACTTCGATGGCTGCCTGCATCAAGCACTTCGTGGGTTATGGCGCAGCCGAGGGAGGACGCGATTACAACAGCACCTTCCTCACCGAGCGTCAGCTCAGGAATATCTACCTTCCTCCCTTCGAGGCCGCGGTGAAGGCCGGCGCCCATACGCTGATGACGTCGTTCAACGACAACGACGGAGTGCCTTCCACCGGCAACAGCTTCGTCCTGAAGGACGTCCTCCGCGACGAGTGGGGCTTCGACGGCCTTGTGGTGACCGACTGGAATTCAATGGGCGAGATGGTGTCGCACGGCTTCGGCTCCGACCGCAAGGACGTTGCCGCAAAGGCCGTCGGCGCCGGTGTCGATATGGATATGATGACATTCGGCTTCATCTCGCACCTGGAGGAACTGGTGTCGTCCGGGGCGGTGAAGCGCAGCGCAATAGACAACGCCGTACGCAACATCCTGCGTATCAAGATTCTTCTCGGCCTTTTCGAGCATCCTTACGTTGACGTCGAGGCCGCACGCCGCGTGCAGTACGCTCCGGAGCATCTGGACGCCGCCCGCCGCAGCGCGGAAGAGTCGGCAATCCTTCTCAAGAACGACGGAGTGCTGCCGCTCAATGCTTCAGGCGTCCGACGCATCCTTGTGACGGGTCCCCTTGCCGACGCCCCTCACGACCAGCTCGGCACCTGGGTGTTCGACGGAGAGAAATCGCACACCGTTACGCCTCTGGCGGCCCTGCGCGAGCGTTTCCCTGGCGCCGTCGACTTCGTTCCCGGCCTTGCCTACAGCAGGCAGCAGAGGGAACGCTTCGACGATGTGGTCGCCGCTGCCCGCCGGGCCGACGTCATCCTTGCCTTCGTGGGCGAGGAGGCCATCCTTTCAGGCGAGGCCCATTGCCTTTCCGACCTCAATCTCATCGGCTCGCAGAGCGCTCTGCTGGAGGCCCTGCATTCCACCGGAAAGCCTGTCGTGGTTACTGTAATGGCAGGCCGTCCGCTCACGGTCGAGCGCGACCTTCCCAATTGTGACGCAATGCTTTACGCCTTCCATCCCGGAACGATGGGCGGCCCGGCGCTGTCGAACCTCATCTTCGGAGATGCGGTCCCTTCGGGCAAGACGCCGATTACCTTCCTGCGTACCGTCGGACAGGTTCCCATGTATTACAACCACAATATGACGGGACGTCCGTACCGCGGCGAGAAACTCCTGCCGTACATCGAGCTCGAGGCGGGGCAGACTTCGCTCGGCAACACTTCGTACTACCTGGACAGCGGTGCAAGCCCCCTGTTCCCCTTCGGATACGGTCTGAGTTATACTACATTCGAGTATTCCGACATCAGGCTCGGGCGCGACAGCTACGGGGTTTCCGATTCTGTCGAAGTATCCTTCACCCTTGCCAATACCGGCCGCTATGCCGGAACGGAAGTGGTGCAGGTGTACGTACGTGACCTCGTCGGCAGCGTCACACGTCCCGTCAAGGAGCTCAAGCACTTCGAGCGCGTGAGCCTCGAACCCGGCGAGAGGCGCAGCCTGAGCGTCAGCATCCCCGTTTCCGACCTTGCCTTCTACGGCCTCGACGGCGTGAAGAAGGTCGAACCGGGAGAATTCCTTCTCTGGGTGGCGGGAGACAGCGCCTCCGGCAACCCCTTGAGTTTTAAAGTACGTTAGCGTATGCGCAAGTGGCAGGTACTGCTGGCTTTTCTTCTTTTGGCAGCGACCTCGTGCAAGGAGACCCCTGCCGAGGTCGCTCCTTCCCTGAAGTCGGTCAGCGTAGTGGAAAAGACTCTGGCGCTGCCCCGCGGGGGGAGTGCGGAGATACATTTCAGCGTCACTGACGCGGGTTTCCGCTTCGGCGGGCTCCGGGACGTGGTGCTGTCGTTCCCGACCGCAGGGGACGCTGCTGCCTGCCGCCTTGCTGACGTACGTTCCGACAGCCCCGAGGGGCATTATATCGCCGTGTTGGAAGATACCGGCGGAGAATCGGCATACAGCCTCCAGCTGCGCCTCGGCGTGCGTACGAGCCCCGGTTCCGAGGCCATGGTCCTTTCAGAGCCGTTCGAGGTAAGCAACGGGGGAGTGCCTTCCGCCGGTCCCGACACGGGACTGCCGATCGTTCGCATCGAGACGTCCGGCGGCAAGGCTATCGTCAACAAGGTCGATTGGATTCCTTCCAAAATGACGATTGACGGGACGGAATATGCCTGCTCCGTGCGCGGAAGGGGCAATTCCACCTGGGAATGGCGCAAGAAGCCTTATGCTGTCAAGCTGGACAAGAAGGCGGAGGTCCTCGGCATGCCGGCCCACAAGCGCTGGGTGCTGCTTGCCAATTTCGTGGACCGGACGATGATGCGCAACATCGTGTCGATGAAGGTCGCGTCCCTCACCTCCCTTGCCTGGACACCGCGCTGCAAGAGCGTCGAACTCGTGCTGAACGGGGTGCATCAGGGCAATTATCTGCTGATAGAGCAGGTCAAGGTGGACAAGAACCGCGTTGCGATCGACGCCGACGAGGGCTTCATGCTCGAACTGGATTTCCATTACGACAACGAGATACAGTGGATGGATCCCAACGGCCGCTGCAACCAGTTCGGCAAGGGTATCCCGTTCGGAATCAAGCATCCCGATCCGGAAGATATCACCGCTGAGCAGGTGGCGAAGATAAAGGAGTACGTCACTACCGTCAGCAATGTGCTGTACGGGCCCGGTTTTGCCGACCCTGTGGAAGGTTATGCCAGGTATCTTGATGTGGCATCGTTTATCGACTACTGGATAGTCTTCGAGGTGATGGGCAACCACGAACTGGGCAACCCCGGCAGCGTGTATATGCACAGGGACAAGGACGGCCTGCTTACGGCCGGCCCCTGCTGGGACTTCGACTGGGGCGTACTGTCGTACAAGACTTCTCCGCAGGCGCGCACCGGCCTCATAAACGGCAAGGCGATATGGTACGAGCGCCTGTTTGCCGATCCGGCCTTCCGTTCCGCCGTGAAGGCCAGGTTCAATGAACTGCTGCCCGCGCTGCAGGAAATCCCTGTCTTCATGGAAGAGACGGAGAGGGAACTTGCCAGGTCGGCGGCCCTCAATTTCGATATGTGGAATCCTGCCGAGGATGCATCCATGAATGGCGGAAGCATCATCAACGGCGACGAGAGGATGTCTTTCCACGACGCTTCGGTGCAGCTTCGCGAGGTTTTCGAGGAAAGGTTGAAGGTCATCGCCAAATCTTTGTAACTTTGTAGAATGCATATCCACTTTATTTGCCAGTCGCTTGTTCTGGCCGTTCTGGCCGCCTGCAATCCTGTCGTTCCCAATCCGGACGACAATCCTGTCGAGCCCCAGGAGGCTCCGAGCGCTACCGTATATACCACCACGGCCTCAGGGACGCTCTTCAGCCAGTCGTCCATCAAGCTCAAGGACCCGGAGGAGGCCCATTTTTACAGGGTTACGCTCTCGGGGGAGACCTTCCAGAGCGTGGACGGATTCGGTTTCGCACTCACTCAGGCGAGTTGCTACAATCTGCTCAAGATGAGCGCCGAAGACCGTTCCGCCTTCCTTCGGGAGATCTTCTGTACCACCAAGGGAATGGGCTCTTCGCTCATCAGGGTGTGCATCGGCGGTTCCGATTTCTCGCTGGATGAATTCACCTGCTGCGACACTCCGGGCATCGAGAACTTCGCGATGCATCCGAGCGACGTGCAGTATCTGTATCCGGTGCTGGACGAGATCATGCGCATCAACCCGGACGTCAAGATCATCGGCTCGCCTTGGAGCTGCCCGCGGTGGATGAAGATAACGGAGAACGGGGGCGCCGCATACGACCGCTGGACGGCCGGGCGGCTCAATCCGGCATGCTATAAGGATTATGCGGAATACTTCGTCCGCTGGATCCTGGCGATGGAGCAGAGGGGATATCCCGTTTATGCCGTTACCCTGCAGAACGAGCCCCTCAACCGCGGCAATTCAATGTCGCTGTACATGTCCTGGCAGGACCAGCGTGACTTCATCAAGCAGGGGATAGGTCCGGCGTTCCGGGCCGCGGGCCTTACGACCAAGGTGCTGGTGTTCGACCACAATTACAACTACGACAACGTCGCGGCGCAGAAGGACTATCCGCTGCATATCTTCGAGGATCCCGAGGCCGCGGCTTACGTGGCTGGTTCGGCCTGGCACAATTACGGCGGCTCAGTTTCCGTGCTCGACGGCATCCATTCGGCATATCCGGACAAGGAGATTTACTTCACCGAGGCGTCGATCGGCACCTGGAATTACAAGTTCGCGGACTGTCTGATCAACGATTTCCGGGACATTTTCATGGGCACTCTGGGCAGGTACGGCAAGGGCGTGACGCTGTGGAACCTGATGCTGGACGACAAGGGACGTCCCAACCGTCCCGGAGGGTGTACTACCTGCTTCGGCGCCGTGGCGGTTTCGTCTTCGGACTATTCGCTTAAGGGCATCACCCGCAATTCGCATTACTATAATGTCGCCCATTGCTCCAAGGTGCTCCGTCCCGGGGCCGTACGCCTTGGCACCGAGGGCTTTACCGCCGCCGGACTGACGTACCAGTGGTACCGCAATCCGGACGGCTCGTATGCATTGCTGCTGCTTAACGAGAGCGGCTCCGACGTGCAGGTGAACTTTGTCACCGACAGGTATTCCGTGGCCTGCAGGGTGCCTTCCCGGGCCATCCAGTCGGTGCTGTGGAGCGAATGATTGCCTCTTAGCGGAGCGTCTGGTTCATCTTCCGGACGAATTCCCTCGCCGTCTGGCGGGCGTCCTTTTTGCCGTTCAGGCTGGCGGAAAGGATGATGTAACCTGTGTGTGAGTCGGACAGAGTGGCGCGGAATGACGAATAGGTGTCGTCCTCGCCCCGCTTTTTGCGTGTGTGGACCTCCAGGATGTAGAACGAGTTGCCCATGTCGATCCTGCCGCGGCGCGGGCGCTTTCCGCGGGCCGGAATGCGGCCGGCGCGGGCACTCTCGAACGAGACGAGCTTGTATCCGTTGACCTGCAGCTGGTGCACCAGTTCTCCGGCGCCGGAGATGGTATCGTCGTGGTAGGGCACGATGGCCATGGGGATCTTGCGGTCATAAACCGAACCGTCCCGGGGACCGGTCATCCTGAGAGTCGAACACGAAGCGAACAAAACGACGCACAGCGCAGCAAGAAGGACTTTTTTCATAACGGTACAATATCTAACCCGGACAAAGGTAAACATTTAATTGCATTTTCACCAGAATGACCTTATCTTTGTACCCCCAACCTCTCGCCTTGGTGGTGAAATGGTAGACACGAGGGACTTAGAATAGTTCTTTGAAATAATTATTTGGAACACACGTGAGTTAATACTAACTTTACGCGTATGAGTAAAGCAAAGTATTCGATAGATGACGTGAAACGAGCAGTAGAAGATAATAAATCTATTGCAGGTGTGTTACGTCAATTGGGATTAAAGCCTTTAGGCGGTAATTATCGGACTATCAACAGGATTATTTCTGACCAGAATATTGACATAAGTCATTTTACGGGTCAAGGATGGAATGTTGGATTGTCTTTTAAGCCGAATAAAGGGGTAGAATATGATGAGTTGTTTGTTCAGAAATCCACCTATAAATGCTCTTGGAGACTACGCGAGCATTATAAGAAAGCAACTGGCATCAATCATTGCGAATGTTGTAGCTTGGATTTATGGCAAGGTCAACCGATTTCTCTTGAGATCCATCATATTAATGGGGATAATAGAGACAACAGGTTAGAGAATCTTCAGTTATTATGCCCCAACTGCCACGCGTTGACAAATAATTATCGAGGAAGAGCAAGATTGAGTGCACGCTTTGAAAGGAGCGATGTAGAATGTCGTAAATTCAAGGAATCCTTAACGGGTAATGCCGATGGTAATCTTGAGCCAAGCCTCCGGAGGGAGGAAGGTGCAGAGACTAGACACGACACACCTAAAGAGATAATCTCCATGGTGAAGGAATAGTCCGGACCACAAACAAAGCGCAGAGATGCGCCCCGGTGGCGAAAGCCATAGTGGCAAGAAAATCCCTTGGCCCGAAACGGCCGTGCGGGTTCGATTCCCGCCCGAGGCACACAAAAAGCATCGCTGCAAGCGATGCTTTTTTGGTGCCTTTGGCACTATATTGATTGAGGGGGCGGACCCCCTCAAACTCCCCTGGGTCGGCCTTCCACCTTCACGACCACATGGTTGCCCTGCCAGTAAGCGTCCAGTATCCTGCCGCTGGGGATATTAGGCAAGCTCCGGCAGTCGTACAGGTTCCTGTAAACCATTACACTTGTGTCTGTGTGAACAATCTTGCCGCAATTGATGTACTCTTGAGGGAACATAATAATCTGTTTTGCTTCGCAAGATAAAAGAAAAGTTCTATCTTTGCAATGCCATGAGACTGATTAAGCGGAATATGGCCCAGATTATCGCCTTGTGTGAAAAGCATAAGGTGCTGCAGTTGTATGTCTTTGGGTCTGCGCTAACGGGGAAATTCAACAAGAACAGCGACGTTGACTTTACCGTAATCTTTGACCGCGATGCCCTTCCGCTCATGGTGTACGGAGACAACTACTTCAACTTCAAATTTGCCCTGGAAGACCTCCTAAAGAGAGATGTTGATCTGGTGGAATATAACGCCATCAAGAATCCCTATTTCAAGGAAGAACTTGACGAAACCAAACAACTTATCTATGGACAGGCATCTTAAAGCACATCTTTACGACATTTCAACAGCAATCAATGAGGTTGAAACTTTTTTCAATCAGGTTCCACGTCGTTTTGATGAATATAGCAAAAACTTAATGCTTCGCCGTGCCGTTGAGCGCAACATCGGCATCATTGGTGAAGCTGTCAGCAAGATTCTCAAAGACAATCCTGAGATTGAGATTTCAAACGCCAGGGCAATTATTGCTACGCGTAACCGTGTCATCCATGATTACGCTGCCGTGACAGATGACGTTATGTGGAAAATTGTCATCAACGACCTTCCAAAACTCAAGATAGAAGTAGATACTCTGCTTGCTGAACCTGACAAATAACGCCATAGAAAGACACTAACATACAGAAATGTTTCACTAATGTTACACTAATAATCGGAGGAGAAAAGATAACAATTTGATAATAAGTAAGATGGATTAAATAGTTAGTGCTCCCGCCCGAGGCACAAGCGTAACCGCTTGATAACCAAGCGGTTACGCTATTTTTAACCGGGAAGGGAGCTACTCTGGGCGGCACCAGCGATTGTCATTCTGAGCGTAAGCGAAGAATCTATCTGCTGTCGGGTGACCATACAGGTCCATCGAGCTGGCAGGGTGTCAGCATTTCAGGCCGTTTTCAGCCATACCGGTCCACTTATGAAGCAGGGTGCCGTCATTTCCGTATCGCTATGTATCCGCTCTCATCAATCATATCCGCACCCTTCTTGGTGAAAAGGAACTGGTATAGCTTGTACGCCATACTTTCGTGA
>CACZEU010000014.1 GCA_902780175.1 uncultured Bacteroidia bacterium | reverse complement strand
TGCAGGGTGAGGGAGCCGGCGTCCACGTCGGGCTTCCAGCGGATACTGTATGACTCGGGCTTGTCGGAGACGGGTTTGGTAACTACCTGGCCGTTGGGGTCGGGGTTGCCGTTCTCGTCGTATTTGACATTGTTGAAGCCGCCGTAGTATTCAAGGACCTTGGAATAGGACCAGTCCTTGTCGGGGTAATTGACCTCGGTGAGGAACTTCTCGACGTTGTGGTTGGTGGCGAGGACGGTGGAGCCGCTCTTGAGTTCAGGGGCAGCCTTGGCGTAGAGTTCGGGATCCACATCGTCCTGGGGATCCACCTGCTCCTGAGGCTCGTCGGTGCCGGGATCGTCCTGGGGAGGAGTGGGATTGCAATAAACCAACAGTGGAAGAACAAGCAGGATTGAAAGGAATCTTTTGATCATAATGCTATTGTTTATGGATTATTTGACTTCGATGAGGTAGCTGCCCTCGAACACGGGGCGTATCACGGGAGCGGGGCCTTGGACGGTAAAGCTGCGGGGCTCGTCCAGGGCGTACTCGGTAACGGTGTATTCGCGGTCCTCGAGGCCACGGAGCTCTATGGGATCGCCGTGCCAGGCGGGAGCGTAGAAGGAATAGTACATCGCGCCGTCCTTGCGGATGACGTGGGCTTCGGGCTTGTCGAACCCGCAGTCGTAGAGGTTGAGATACTCTCCGCGGGAGAGCATCTTGCCGCTGTAGATGGGCACCCACTTGCGCAGGAGCTGCTCCTTCTCGGGGGTGAGGAGGCTGCCGCCGTTCTCCGTGGCGGCGGGATTGGGCTCGGGCCAGGTGAACTTGGTGCCGATGACACCGCCTACGCCGACCTGCGAAGGGAAATCGAGGCCGCCGTCGCTGAGTTCGACGTGGTCTGCGTAATAGGCAAGGTCGGGGCACATGGCGGCGTAGGCCTTGCGCTTCTGACGTATCTGCAGGCTGGACGTAGGATCGGACGCCACGGCCTGGTTGATGTAAGGCAGATAGAAATAATTGACGGCGCAACCGCAGGGGCACACCTGCACCACGGATCCCGGCTTGTCGGCCTGGGCGCGGTCGTAGATGCCCTGGAAGAATTCGGGATGGCGCTCGCAGGCCTCCTCGGGGCGCTCAAGCCCGCTGGCGGGATTGTAATCCGGTGCGGACAGGTTGAGGTGCTGGCCGTCCAGCTTGAAGCCGTCGAAGCCCCAGTCCACGAGGAAACGGTCCACGAGGGCGAGGGTATAGTCCATGGTGCCCTTGTTGACGGGCGACAGGTACCAGCTGTCCCACCAGCTTATATCTTCGTGGGAACCGTCTTTCTGGACCAGGAGCAGCTCGGGATGGTTTTGGGCGAGGCTGCTTTCCGGGTCTGCGGCGAGAGGGGCCCACCAGAGCTTGGCCTTGAGGCCGGCGGCGTGGATGGCGTCGGTCATGCGGCGCATGCCGTCGGGGCCGATGCGGTCGTTGGTCTCCCAGTCGCCCTCGCATATCTGGTAGCCGTCATCCACGTCGACCCATTTGAATCCGAGTTCGACGACCTTTGGGAGGGTGCCGATGACTTCGTCCACGGTGAACTGGCGTTCGTAGCCCCAGGCGCACCAGACGGGCTCGTAGGCGTCGGCCGGTGATACGGGGGCCTTTATGTCGTAGCGGCTCTGCATGAACTGCGAGAACTGGCGGAGGGGATTGAAGAAGTCGCCCTGCGTCTTCATCACGAACTGCACCGGAGCGTGGAGGGTGTCGCCGGGCTGGAGAACGACGGGCTCGTCGAAGTCCTTGCGGATGCAGGCGCTGGTGCGGTTCCCTTTGCGGGAAACGGGCATGGAAAGCAGCTGCAGATGAGGTTCGGCGATGCCGACGCTGAAGTTGGCCTCGGGAGTCCAGAGGCTCACCATGGGGATGCCTCCGCCGTAGTCGGAACCGTTCATTCCGAGGTAATTGCGCTTGTAGAAGCCGTTCTCCACCGGGAAGGCCCAATCCTTGCGCTCAGCCGTGGACGTAGGCTGGAAGGTCCAGACCTCGGAGCCGCTGACGGAGATGCGGGAGGTTTCGAAGGCGTCGGCCTTCACGGGGGCGGAACCCTCATTGACAAAGTCCACGTAACGGAGGATCATGCCCGGGAAGTCCGGCTGATACTCGGTGGTGACGATGATGCTCACGTCGGCGACCGTCTTGCCGTTGAAGATGAGGCGGTCGGGCTGGGTGCGTGTGCAGGACGCGGCAACGAGGAGCACTGCGGCTATTGCGAGGGTGCGTTTCATTTGCTAGAGTTTGATTTCGTATCCGAAACGCTCGCGGCAGACCTTGCGGACGGCGTCGAGCGAAGTGAATGCGCCGGTGCCGCCGGCTGCGGTGGTATTGACGGCTCCGGTGAGGTTGCCGGTACGCTGGCATTCTTCGAGCGGGAGGCCCTTGACGAAGGCGCTGACGAATCCGGCGTTGCAGCTGTCGCCTGCGCCGATGGCGTCCACTACGTCTTTGTTGAGAAACGCGGGAAGCACGGTGCGGGTGCCGTCCTTCAGGATGAGGATGGATCCGCGGGAGCCGCACTTGAGGAGCATGGCGCAGCCGAGCCAGGGCTGGACGGCGGCGATGGCGCTCTCAAGGTCTGATGTGCCGGTGAGAGCCTGGAGCTCCTTCTCATTGGGCATGAAGACCGTCACCTTGGGGAGGACGGACTTGTAGTCGAGGGCCCATTTCTCAAGCGGGTCCCACTGGGTGTCGAGCGAAACGGTGACGCCCTTGGCGGCGGCGAGGTCGAGTATCCTGTGGATGTCGCGCAGGAGGCCGGACTGCATGAAGAGGGAGCTGAGGTGTATGTGGGAGGCGTTGTCGAAGACTGTGAGGTCTATGTCGTCGAAGCCCATCACGTCCATGGAACCCTGGTAGGTGAGGTTGGCGCGGTCTTCGCCGTAGTTCATGCAGATGGTGGCTCCTGTGGGGGTGCTGCCCTCCACGAGGTAGCGGGTATCGACTCCGCGGGCCTCGAGGGACGTGCGCACGAGGGAACCGAAAGAGTCGCGTCCTATCATGCCCACGAAGCATACACGGCTGCCGAGGGATGCGGCATTGGCCGCGAAGATTGCGGTGGAACTGCCGAGGGTGACGGTCATCTCCCTGGCGAATTTTTCTTTGCCGATTTCGGGCTCGGACTCGATTCCGTTGAGGATGATGTCAACGTTGAGTTCTCCAATCGCTGCGATGTCGTAGAGTTTCATTGGCTTTAGTTGTTTAGCATTTGCGGACGGAACGGAATCCCCGCAGATGCAAATATAATATTTTAGTCGTGTACGCGATGTAGGCATTTCGTTTTTGAAAGAAAAAATCATTTCGTTTTGTTTCGTATTATTTTTTTTATTATATTTGCGGAACTAACAAACCACATATGACAGTATACGATACCGCCCAGGGCCGCCGTTCCGCCATCCTCCAGAGGCTTCGCGAGGACTCATCCGTAACGGTCACACAGCTAAGCGAACAGTTCGGTGTTTCGGAAGTAACCATCCGTAAGGATCTGCGCATACTCAAGGAGCGCAGGCTGCTCATCCGCGTCCACGGAGGGGCCATAATGGGGCCTTCCTCTTCGGAGGGTGAACAGGATGAGCGGAACATCAATTACAAGCGCCTCGTCAACTCCCGGGAGAAGGAAGCCATCGGCCGTGCCGCAGCCGCCCACATCAAGGACGGCGACACCATAATGGTCGATTCCGGCACCACCGCCCTGGAGGTCGTAAAGAACCTCGGAGCCTTCAACGACCTCACCATCATAACCAACTCCATAAACGCCATGATCGAGGCCATTAAGTACAAGAGATTCAAGGTGTTGCTCATGGGAGGCAACGTCCGCGAGCCCAGCATGTCCACCGTCGGTTCGCTTGCGGAATCCAACCTCAAGCTCTTCTATTGCGACAAGCTTTTCCTCGGCGTCGACAGCTTCAGCGTGGACTCCGGACTCTCCACCCCCAGCGTCGAAGAAGCAAGCACCAACCAGGTGATGATTTCCCGCGCCAGGGAGGTCATCGCGGTGTTCGATTCATCCAAAGTGAACAAGAGGGCGCTGGCGTTCATCACCATGCCGGACAAGATAGACACCATCATCACCGACAAGAACCTTCCGCCCGCAATCCGCAACCAGCTGAAGGCGATGAAAATCAATGTCGAAACCGTCAACATCTGACAACCGAAACGTCCCAAAACCCTTTTCCCCTCCAAGGTGTTTCAAATCGAAACGTTTTAACTAATTTTGCAACGTTATTTATCAAACCACAGATATGGCCCTAAATTACCACACCTACAAGGAAATCCGCCAGCAACCCAGGGTCTGGAAGGAAGCCTATAAAATCGTCCTCTCCCGCAAAGACGAAATCAAAGCATTTGTAGACAAATATTTAGGAGAAGGATACCAGGTCATCCTCGCGGGTGCCGGCACCTCCGCATATATAGGCGACGCCCTCGAGCCCGCCCTGCACAAGACCCGTTTCAAGGGGGCCCGGTCACTGGCCACCACAGACATAATCACCTATCCGGACTTCTACTTCGACAGCTCCAGCAAGGTGCTTATGATTTCCTTCGCCCGTTCCGGCAACAGCCCCGAAAGCGTAGGTGCGGTCAAGACCAAGTACGCCGGCAAGGTCGCACATATCTTCATCACCTGCAACGACAAGGGCGAGCTCGCCCTGATGAAGGGAGACAACATCCTCACCGTCCTCCTCCCCCCGGAGACCAACGACCTCTCGCTCGCCATGACCAGCAGCTACTCCACCATGTACCTGGTCTGCTCGATGATTGCCAACATAAATGATATAGAGAACCAGAAAGAATCCATCGACATTCTTTCCGACTGCGTACAGAAGGCGATGGACCGCTATGAAGGCGACATCCGCAAGATGGCGTCGATGGACTTCAGCCGCGCCGTATTCCTCGGCTCCGGCACTCTCTGCGGCGTAGCCGAGGAGTCCAGGCTCAAGCTCCAGGAACTCACCGACGGCCAGATAATGTGTGCGTTCGACACCTTCCTCGGATTCCGCCACGGCCCCAAGGCGCTAGTCAATTCCAGCGCGCTGCTCATTTATCTCCTTTCTCCGACGAGTTCCGTACAACGCTACGAGCTGGACCTCGTCCGCCAGATCAAGGCCGGCTGCGGCGCCAAGGGCTACATCATGGTCTGCCGCAAGGCCCCTGAAGAGCTGGACGATTCCTACTGGAACCTCTGCATCGAAACCGGCCTGCCCGAGGACTTCCCGGGCTACTACGGCGGCGTGGCGTATGTGTTTGTCGCCCAGCTCCTGGGCATGTTCAAGTCCATCGCCTTCGGGCTCAACCCCGACTCCCCTTCGGTATCCGGCAACATTTCCCGCGTCGTTGAAGGCGTCAAACTGTACATTTAAATATGAGAAAAACCGAACAACTGCTTCACCGCATCGACGAACTCCAGAAGGAGACCGGCATCCCCCGCACCATCTTTGCGGCATGCCCCAACTCCCCCACCGTCATCCGTGCATCCATCCGCGCCGCCAAGCGCAACAACGCCCCCATCTACTTCGCAGCCACCCTCAACCAGATCGACTGCGACGGCGGCTACACCGGTATGACCCAGGAAGCATTCACCCGCACCGTCCGTTTCGAGGTCGAAAGGTACAACTTCACCGGCCCCGTCATCATCGCCATAGACCACGGCGGCCCCTGGCTCAAGGACAGGCAGCGCACGGAGAAATGGTCGGTCAAGGATGCCATGGACGGCGTCAAGAAGTCGTTCGAGGCCGCAGTCCTCGCAGGATACGACCTCATCCACGTCGATCCGACGGTTGACATAAACGTCCCCAAGGGACAGATAATAGATATCCTCCTGGTTGCGGCACGCACGGTGGAACTCATCTCCCACGTGGAAAAATTCCGCAGGGAGCACGGACTTCCCGAAATTTCCTACGAAGTAGGCACCGAGGAAGTCCACGGAGGTCTGGCAGACGAAGCAACATTCGATACTTTCATTGATGATTTGCGAAAAGGGTTAATTGGTGCAGGGCTTTCCGGCGTCTGGCCGTGCTTCATAGTCGGCAAAGTTGGTACCGACCTGGACACCACCGTCTTCGACGGCTCGGTGGCCAGAAAGCTTACGGCGAAAGTCCGTCCTCTGGGGAGCTACATCAAAGGTCATTACACCGATGATGTAGCCAACCCCGAGGAGTACCCCCTCTGCGGTATGGGAGCCGCCAACGTCGGCCCCGAATTCACCATGAGCGAATACCGCGCCCTCTGCGAACTCGAGCAGCTCGAGAAGAAGCTGGAGGCCGAAGGCAAGGTCGCCGTGCTCTCCAACATGCGCGACACCCTCCTCGCCGAGGTCCACGATTCCCACCGCTGGGAAAAGTGGCTCCACGAAGACGAGCTTGGCAAAGACCTCTGCGAACTCACGCCCGAGCGTCAGGACTGGATAGTCGCCACCTGCTGCCGCTACATCTGGCAGCAGCCCCGCACCCTCGCCGCCCGCGGCTTCCTGTACGACAACCTGGGCCGCCTGGGCATCGACGCAGAAGAGATCGTCCTCGGCCGCATCGAACGCGACATGGACAAGTACTTCCGCGCATTCAACCTCATAGGGCTCAACGATTTACTATAACAACCAACAATCATAACCAATAAACCAGATGAAACTAACACCCAACCGCATCCTGACCGTGCTGGCCTGCCTGGCACTCTCAGTATCGTCCTTCGCCCAGACGCACTCCGTCTCCGGAAAGGTGCTTGACGCAGCTACCGGCGAGCCCGTCATCGGCGCAGGCGTGCTCATCTCCACCGGAGGCGGCACCGTCACCGACTACGACGGCAACTACGTCCTCCAGGCGGCCGATGACGCCACCCTCACCTTCTCCAGCCTCGGCTACGTCTCCCACTCGGAGAAAGTCGGAGGCCGCAACCGCATCGACATCTCCCTCCACCCTGACACCCAGCAGCTTGAAGAGGTCGTCGTCCTGGGTTACACCACCCAGAAGAAGGCCGAGCTTTCCAGCGCCGTGGTTTCCGTGTCCGGCGACAAGCTCACCGACATCACCACTCCCGACGTAGGCAATATGCTCCAGGGCAAGGTCGCCGGCGTCATGGTCATGAACTCCTCCGGCCAGCCCGGTGCAGGTGCCGACATCCGCATCCGCGGTACAGGTTCCATCACCGCAGGCGCAGGCCCCCTGTACGTCGTTGACGGCGTGGCAGGCGGAAGCTTCAACCCCAACGACATCGAGACCCTCACCGTCCTGAAGGACGCCTCCGCAACCGCACTCTACGGTGCAGCTGCATCCGGCGGCGTCATCGTCATCACCACCAAGGGCGCGAAATCCGACAAGGCCAACGTGGACTTCAAGGCCAGCGCCGGTATCAAGAGGGCCCTCCACGGACGTTTCAAACCTATGGATTCCTACGAGATGTTCGACTTCTGCAAGCAGCTCTACACCTCCAAGATCCAGCTCAGGTCCAACGCCCCCGCAGAGGAAGACCTCGGCAAGATGAATTTCAACTGGATCGACCACACCTTCAAGACCGGCGTCGTCCAGAACTACTACGCATCCGTTTCCGGTAAGGCCGGCAAGGTCGGCTACTACGCCAGCCTCGACCACTACAACGAGCAGGGCTCCCTCATCAACTCCGGATACATCCGCACCGCAGGCCGCATCAACCTGACCGCCCCCATCACTGACCGCCTCACGATGAACGTCCGCGTCAACTACAGCAAGGACCAGACGAATTCCGCCCGCTGGCGCACGCGTGAAAAGACTTATACGATGATGCCTTTCGACGTTCCTTTCGTCATGGACGAGGAGGGCAACTACACCGACGAACCCATCCGCATCACCAACGGCAAGCGCCCCGACAACGGCAAGACCTGGTATTCCAAGGAGCAGTTCAACATCTACTACAACGAGCTCTTCAACTACGCCCGCAGCCACGGTGAAAGCCTCACCGGAGACCTCCAGCTCATCTGGAACGTAACCGACTGGCTCACCATCACATCCACCAACCGCTACGACAGCTCCAACTCCTTCAGCGAGGAGTACTTCGATCCCCGCACCACCGAGGTCGCCGACAGCAAGGGCGAACTCGACCAGTCCGACTGGGAAGGCAACGGCTGGGGCACCACCAACCTCGCCAAGTTCCACAAGACCTTCGGCGAGCACGACGTCAACGCCATCGTAGGATGGGAGTACGGCGAGGGCTACTACCGCGGAATGAGCGCCTCCGGCGACCAGTTCCCTGCAGGTATGCGTTCCCTGAGCACCAGCATCATGAAGTCCATCGGCGGCAACGACTACCAGTCCCGCTCCTGGGCTCTCCTCAGCCAGGCCCAGTATTCCTACCTCGGCAAGTACATCGTCACCGCTTCCCTGCGTTACGACGAGAGCTACAAGTTCGGTCCCCTCAACCGCGGAGGTTTCTTCCCCGGCGTTTCCGCAGCGTGGGTCATCTCCAACGAAGACTTCATGAAGAATGCACCGGCCATCTCCTTCCTCAAGCTCCGCGCAGGTTACGGCAAGACCGGTAACGACAACATCCCCGCATTCTCCTATCAGGACACCTTCTCGCTTACCGCAAAGTATAACGGTATCATCGCAGCGTTCCTCGAGCGCCAGGCCAACTTCAGCCTCGGATGGGAGGAAGCATACATGGCAAGCCTCGGTGTCGACGCCACCCTCGCCGACAACTGGAACATCACCCTCGACGCTTACCATACCATCAACTCCCGCCTGCTCCTTGAAAGGCCCATGCCGCCTTCCTCCGGTTTCTTCGGTGTGATGGACAACGTCGGCAAGGTCCGCAACATGGGTGTCGAACTTGCAGTCGACGGCGCCATCATCAAGAGCCGCGACTTCAGGTGGGACATCGGATTCAACGTCGGCGCCAACAAGAACACCGTCCTCGAGCTTCCTGACGGCAAGGATATGCCCCTCAGCGCCGGAGACGTCACGCAGATGGTCCAGATCGGCAGGGATATCTATTCCTGGTACATGCCCAAGTGGGCCGGTGTCGATTACGAAACCGGCAAGCCCCTCTGGGAGCACCTCAACTATGACGAAAACGGCAATGTAGTAGGCAAGCCGGAATACACCAGCAACTACAGCGACGCCACCTACCAGATCGTAGGAAGCGCATCTCCCTGGCTCACCGGCGGTATCAATACCGGCATCAGCTGGAAGGGCCTCACCCTCAGCGCAACCGGAAGCTTCATCCTCGGCAACAAGATCTACAACCGCACCCGCTGGGGCATCATGGACACCGACGGCGCCCAGCAGCAGTTCAACCAGCAGTCCCTCAACAACGGACTCGGCTGGATCCGCTGGAAGGAAGGCGACCCTGACGGCACCAACATCAAGGCAACCCACCCCCAGGCAATCAAGGGCGGTAACAGCGGTGCTCACAACTACTCTTCCCGTTACCTCGAGGACGGCAGCTTCTTCCGCCTGAGGAACGTCACCCTCTCCTACGACCTTCCCAAGAACCTGATTGACAAGATCAAGATGGGCGGCATCCGTGTTTACGTATCCGCGGACAACCTCTGGACCTACACCCGCTTCTCCGGCATGGACCCGGAAGTCAACCTGGTAATGGACACCTACAGCCTCCCCGGTATGTACTCTGACAATTATCCCGTCCCTATGTCTATCGTAGGCGGTATCGAACTCAAATTCTAAAAGGAGACTACTGTTATGAAAAAGATATTTGCATTCGGAATCGCTCTCCTTACCCTGGCGGCCTGCAACATGGACTTCGTCCCTTCGGACTCCATGACTTCATCCGCACTCAAGGAGAACCCCCAATCCGCAGTCTATACCACCGACGGCATCTACTCCCTGTTCAAGGACAACCTGCCCTACAAGGGCCAGAGCTCCGGAGAAGCCGGCAACGTATATCTGCGCCACTACTTCCAGCTGGCCGAATCCCGCGGCGACAACGTCACGATTTCCGGTTACTCGGAAGACCCCTTCACTTCCCCTTACCGCTATGAGGACGTAACTTACGGAAAGAACAAGACCTACACCTGGTGGATGGGCTACAAGATCATCTATGCCGCCAACGCCAACATCGACGGTCTCGATCCGGAAACCAGCGACAACCCCAGGCAGACCTACCAGCTGCTCGGCGAGAACTACTTCTTCCGCGCACTGGCACACCTCAATATGGTTACGCTCTTCGCTATGCCTTACGTCTGCGGCCGCGACAACCCCGGCGTCCCTCTCCGCATAGGCATGGACTACACCAAGACCGAGCGTGCCACCGTCGGTGAAGTGTACGACGCCATCGTCGAGGACCTCAAGAAGGCCATCGAATGCATGGACAAGGGCACTCCCCGCGGCGACGCCTCCTACGTATCCGCCAATGCCGCAAGGGCCCTCCTTGCACGTACATACCTCTTCATGGGTGACGACCACCTCGAGGATTGCGTACAGGTGAGCGACGAACTCATCGCCAAGGCGCCCGCCTCCGTCAAGGGCGTTTACAACCTCTCCACCCTGAGGTCCTATCCCACCGCCACCTGGTCTTCCCCCGAAACCATCTGGTGCATCCACATGATCTATCCCGAAGACCATGCAGCCCCCAACGAGTGCATCGGAACGATGTACATCTGCGGAGCATACGGCACCGACGGATGGGGCGAATGGTACTGGAGCGACGAGCTCATCGAGCTCTTCAACCGCTACAAGGACGCCAGCGGCAACTGCCTCGACAACCGTTTCAACGCATACTTCCTCTACAAGATCCTCGACCACGACAACTTCAAGATCGCAGACGCTTACACTGCCAAGACCATCGTGCTCGACAACGGCAAGCAGACCGTCTGCTTCCCTGTAAAGGATAACGCCGGCGACTTCTGCACCACCTCCCACGTTGCAGGCCTTACCCCCAACGCCGCAGGCGATTACGAATTCACCTTCGAAGGCAAGAAATACACCGCCAAGAAGACCGACGTAAACGGCTACACCCGCTACTTCATCGACGCCAACTTCACCGGCGACGCCACCTTCTTCGGCGGCAAGACTCCCGCCTACATCCGCCCCGACTGCGACGAAAGCAAGAACGGCTGGGATTTCCGCGGCAACCTGTATCTCCCCTACTGGAACACCAAGTTCAGCGGACAGGACGGCCAGATGACCATGACCTCCCCCGTCATGCTCCGCTGGGGTGAAGTGTTCCTCAACCGTGCCGAGGCCCACGCGAGGCTCGGCCACGAGAAGGAGACCTTCGACGACGTCAACCTCATCCGCAGGCGTGCCGGCCTCCCCGAGGACGCCATGTTCACCTCCTCCAATTACAAGACCCGCGGTTACAGTGACCTCGTAGACGTCGTTCTCGACGAGCGCCGCATGGAGCTCTGCTTCGAGGCCGACCGCATGTTCGCCGTCTTCCGCAACAAGAAGTCCCTCGACCGCCGCTATGTCGGTTACCATCCTTTCGAGGTAATCAAATACGACGACCCCCGCATCGCACTTCTCATCCCCGACGACGAAGTCCTCTCCGTTGAAGGCTACAAAAATAACCCCAGATAATGAAACGGTTATTAGTTATCGCCGCTTCCGTGACTGCACTCCTCTTCACGGGGTGCAATCCGGAAGATGACGGTCCCAAGACCGCAACCAAACCCAAAGAGCTTGAAGACCCGGAACTCTCCATCAGCGGAGTTCCGGGCTCAGCCATTGAATCGGGAGACTCCTTCACGGTCACCGTTGCTTCCAAATCCAGCGGTGCAATTACCGTCACGGTGGACAAGCCCACAGTTGCAGTAGTCACCGCAAAGGGCGAGCGCGAGTATGAAATCTCCGCCACCTCCGCGGACGACGTGAAAGTAACCGTCACCGCTTCCCAGGAAGAGGTCAAGGACGCTTTCAAGGCATCCTCCGTCAAGGCCACGTTCTCCGTCAAGGGTGCAGGTTCCACATCCCTGCCCGGGCCCGACGACAACGTTTCCGGCACCGCCGTCACCTACACCGAGGCCGACGGCATCCTCGCCAACCCGGAGCGCGGCCTGTACTACGCCCACGAGGTCCATTCCGACAAGTACCCGATGGAGACCTACCAGGTCAAGTCCAAGAGGGTTTCCGGCCGCACCGTATGCCTGATCGAGTTCTACCTCACACAATTCATGAGCGGGAGCATTTCCTCCAACTACCTGAAGACCATCCAGGACAGTTTCGACGCCGTGCGTGAAGGCGGAGCCAAGGCCATCGTACGTTTCGCATACCGAAACAATTACACCGCAAGCGAGGAACAGGAGCCCAAGGTCGAAGTCGTCCTGCAGCACGTTTCCCAGGTCAAACCCATACTCCAGAAGAACGAGGACGTCCTCTTCTGCCTGCAGGCCGGTTTCATCGGCACATGGGGCGAGTGGTACTACACCTCCCACTTCAGCGACCTGAAGAACCGCAAGCAGCTCACCGACGCCCTCCTGGACGCCGTACCTGCATCGCGCCAGATACAGCTCCGCACCCCCACCTTCAAGATGAAGATGTACAACCTCACGCTGAAGGACACCCTCACCATGAAGACCGCCCACGACGGCTCCGTCGCTTCCAGGCTTGCCGGACACAATGACTGCTTCGGCGCCGACAGGAACGACAAGGGCACCTTCGACGGCGACGCCGAGCGCAACTTCTGGAAGGCCGACACCCGCTACACCATCATGGGCGGCGAGACCTGCGAGGTCTCCGACTACTGCCTCTGCCCCAACACCCTCAAGGACCTGGAAGATTACCACTGGACCTACCTGCACGACGGTTATCACCACGACGTGCTGTCCCGCTGGCAGAAAGACGGCTGCTTCGAGGAGATCGAGGCAAGGCTCGGCTACCGCCTGGTCCTCAAGGACGTCCACTACGACGCACTGCAGGCCGGCAAGAAGTGCAAGGTCACCATCCGCCTGTACAACAAGGGCTTTGCGGCACCTATGAATCCCCGCGAGGCCTGGCTGGTATGGGTAACCCCCTCCGGCACGAAGGAGAAGACCCTTCTCGGAGCCGACCCCCGCAACTGGCATCCCGGCTACAATGCGGTCGTGGCATCATTTACACCTTCTACCGCAAAGGGCACCCTGTATCTCGAATTCCCCGACCCGCTCCTTCCGGACAGGCCCGAATACAGCATAGCCCTTGCCAACAAGAACGTATTCGACGACAAGACCGGACTCAACAAACTGTTTGAAGTCAAATGAAAAGATACCTGACTCTTATTCTCGCCGCCGCGGCAGTTTTCTTCGTCCCCCTCTCCTGCGAGCCCAAGACTCCCGAAGAGCAGAATCCGCCCGAGGAGCAGGACCCGCCCGTCGAGCAGCCCGCCGAAGGGAAATACAAATTCGTAGCCTCCCCTCTCAAGGGCAAATGGGAAGAAGGCGACAAGATCTATGTTCACGGCAATATCGGCTCATGGTCGGAGGTGATCACCCTCACGAAGGACAACATCTCCGCCGACGGCAAGACCGCCAACGCCGACCTGGGCGAGGTCACTGCCAACACGGCAGACCCTGACGGCCTTTACGCCGCCTGGCCCGACGGTTCGGTGAAGCATACGCTCACAAGAATCGGTTCCAAGACCACATTCGAGAGTTGCGAGGGCCTTCTGACCGCCGCATACCTCGGCAGCGACGATACCTTCACGTTCATCGACGTCGCATCTTCGCTCACCTTCAAGGTAAGCGGAGGCTACGAAGATTATGCAATCTGCGCGAACAACCGTGACGGACTGATCGTCACCGGCTTCGAGGTCGTCCACACATCCGCCCAGACCACCCTCACCCAGAAGCAGAACAGCGGCTATCCCTACAAGTACGGAAAAGTCGAATCCGGCAAACCGGTAACCATCTGGCTTCCCGGAGGGATGCTCCTCAAGGGCGGCGTCACCATTTTCCTCGGGAAGGGCGGCAAGTGGACGTCCAGCTATATCAGGAACGGCGACATCAGGACGGAGGCCGGAAAGACCGTAGAGCTCGGCGACATCACATCTGAGCTGAAGGACTACAACGGCCCGGCGCCCAGGATGCCCCAGGTGGTCAAGAAGACCAAATACGGCGTAAAGGGCAACGAGCTCTCCGGCATCTGCCTCAGCGCCGACGAGGACTTCCTGTGGGGCGTCGGTGACGACGGCGATCTGTTCAAGCTCTCCTTCACCGGAGAAATCCTCTCGCAGTTCCACATCGGATCAGACTGCGAGGACGTCTGCCGCAACCCCGAAACCGGCGACCTCCTCATAGCGCTGGAGCCCGATGGCGTAGGCGTTGTCAAAGGTCCTGACTTCAACAGCCGTGTCACAACCCTGTTCAGCATTTCGCTCTACAAGAACTATGGCAACAGCGGAATGGAAGGCCTGGCCTACTACAAGGACGGAAAGATATTCGTCGGCGCACAGGCCAATTCCCACCTCTGTCTCTGCGACCTTGCCACAAAACAGGTCATCTGGGAGAAAAAGATGTGGGACAAGGACCTCGTTTCCGAAATCGGAGGCCTCTGCTACGACCCCGTCGCAGACCTTCTCTGGATCATCGACTCCGAGGCCAAGAAGGTATTCGTAATGAAGGTTGACGACAAGGACGGCACCTGCACGCTCATGGGCGCATATCCTGTGAGCGACGCAGCCAACCCCGAGTCCGTCTGCCTTGACCGCAAGAACAAGTGCATGTGGGTGGGCGACGACTACGGCTCCACCTCGTACCTGTACCGCTACGACCTGGAAGGACTGGACGAGCTTTAGTCCTCTGTTGAACAATAAAAAAATCGGGGTGGCCTGAGCCATCCCGATTATTTTTTTGCCGTAGCGGATTAAGGTATCTTGACTTCCAGGAGGTTGGTCATGGAGACGCCGTCGTCGACGGGGAGAAGACCGACGGGGCCTGCGGACCAGTTGCCTTCTTCATCGACATCCTGCACATAGGCGCCTACGCCGATGGTTCCCTTCTTCTCAATCTTGAGGAGTGCACGGGGGATGCTCATCTCGAACTTGATGATGTCGTTGGTCCTGGTGCCTTTGTTCTTCACGCCCTTGGCGGATCCGTCCTTCCAGTTCTTGGGTTCCCAGCTGCGGGCTACGCCGTCGTTGCCCTCGAGGGGAGTGACAAGCTTGAGGTCGGTCATCCTTGCAAATGATGTAGGGCCAACGAATCCGGTGCTGCTTTCAATGGCATAATCCCAGCCAGCATCAGCCCAGAGCCAGTCGGTGAAACCGGTATCGGTGTCGAAATCGGTGTCGAACTCGAGAGTCATGGGAGCGTGGGTCTGGCCCTCGGGGACCTGGTACTCAAAATAGAGGTAGAGGTTGGCCTTGTCGGCTACGGCCTTCATCTTGAGGAGGGCGACATAAGTATCTTCGTCGTCGGGAAGATCGGCGACTGCGACATTCTTGAGGTCTTTCCAGTCATCGAATTCACCATCCACGGTGATGAGGTTCTCTACTACTTCGTCTTCTCCTTCCTTGCCTTCGTCGGGTTTATCATCCGGCTTGGCGGGCTCGCAGGAGAAAGCGAGGGCAGCCACCGTAATGGCTGACGTAAAAAACAAAAATAATCTTTTCATCATTACTGAACTTTGGTTTTCGCAAATTTATAAAAAAATAATCATTACCGCTCACTGAATGATAAAAATATGACCTGTCCCGCCATTGCGAAACCAAACGAAACGTTTCGTGTTGTTTTTTTACGGCGGTATTTGGTGTTTTTATATAAAATGGTTACCTTTCGGTGTTAAACGAAATAGAATCAATAATAGGCGCTATAAATTTATTAACCTTTTAATCACCACAAGTTATGAAGAAAATCTTCCGTTTTGCAGCAGTTATGTTCATCGGCGCTCTTGTCGCCGTTGCATGTGACCCGAACAACAAACCCGGTCCCGACGACCCCGGCAAAGACCCCGGCAAAGATCCCGGCAAGGACAAGCCTGAAGAAGTAACCGTCAGCCCCTACAAGATCACCCTCGACGGCGCATTCTCCGATTGGGACGCCATCACCGAGGCCGCAGCCAAGGACAGCCCCTTCGCAGCTGTAGCCAAGGGTGCAGCAGATGAGGCCGTCCGCCTTGTCAAAATGACATCCGACGCAAGCAACATCTATTTCTACGTAGAGTTCTCCGTCGATTGCCTGCCTCAGAACGACATCTGCTCCGAGTGGGGCAACTCCTGGGACGGCACACCTGAGGGCGGCTACAAATCCACCGACGGCATCAACGATGCATTCCGCGAAGTCTTCCGCATCTACGTCGATCCCGACGGCGATGACAAGACCGGCTTCTACACCCAGGAAGGTGACGTTGAGGGCGAGCCCGCCATCACCGACCTCGGCGCCGAGATGTGCGGCGAGTGGTTCTGCTTCTACAAGCCTTCCACCAAACTCCTCAGCATGGCATGGAACCAGACCTGCATAGGCCCCACCGAGTTGTGCAAGGCTGAAGGCGGTGCAAAGGTCGGCGATCCTTACGGCACCTACGACTACAACGGCACCATCTATCAGTCCTGGTCCGACAGCGGCGACGACGCAGCATGGCCTCTCTGGGGCTGGCAGAACTACGATGGCTCCGGCAGGGGTGACAACATCGCTCCCAACAAGGACAACTGGAAACCCGCACCTTCCGACGGCTCCGTCGCAAAGGTTGAGTTCGCTATCGAGAAGAAAGACATCACCAACCTCAAGGACGAGGACGAGGAGATGGCTTGCGGATTCATCTATATGTGGGGCGGCTTCGACCAGTACGTAGGTCCCATCCGTATCCAGTACAGCGAGTAAACCTCATTACGCTTGAAGGTGTATGGCAGCCCCTCCCTCGGGCTCCATACACCTTTTTTTTTCAATTCCCGCCAGCCGCCAATGAAAAGCATCCTCCGCACGGCCATCGCCGCAACCATCGTCCTGCTGTCCGCCTGCACCGGCAACAGCGGCATCGCACACTTCTGGGACGGTATCGACGTCTCGGTTTCCACGGAGAACTACATAGAAGCACAGGACCGCTTCGCCGGCTTTGCCGAGCTTACGGCCGACGCCCCGTACAGGGAGGCCTCCGCGGCCCTGGACGGACTGCTGGGAAAACTGGCTTCCGACGAAGTCAGTTATCTCGTTTATTCGGAATGGATCGTCTCCGCATTCCATTCCATCCTCTCCCCCGCCCGTAACCCGAGGCTCTTCGCCAGGGCCGTCGACCGTTTCAAGGCAGACGGCATAGTTTCCGCGGGCGAGCTCAAGCCCCTCCTGGAGCTTGCGGCAAAGGACAGGATCAACCTTCCGGGCAGCAAGGCATCGCTTCCCGACCTTACAGACGCCGCCGGCAATCCGGCCCCCTGGTCTCCGGGCAGCGAGACCGTCTTTGCAGTCGTCAACCTCGACTGCGCCACCTGCGTAGGTGCGCTCAACGCCCTCCGGGACCAGCCCGGCGAGCACGTCGCCCTGTGCTACGGCCGCACGCCGGCCCCGTCCATTCCCGGCTGGGACTACCGTTTCAGCCCCGCCCTGGACGACATTTTCGACCTCGACGCCGCACCGTTCTGGTTTACCGTCGGAGCGGACGGCAAGGTCTCCACGCCCTATTCACCAGTTCCACGTCAAGAATTCGCAATACCCGAACAGTTATGAAAATACGCACCCTGATCCTGTCTTCCGCGCTTGCCGCTGCAGCCGTCATCTCCTGCAAACAGCAGCAGGAGCCCCAGTTGCAGTACTACGCCACTGACAACACATACGACATTGTAAGCGTCACGCCGCCTCCCGCAGGCAACGAGGTGCGCAACGTCATCCTCATGATCGGCGACGGCATGGGCCTGGAGCAGACAAGCTGCGCCTGGGTTGTGAACAAGGGCAAACTCAACATCGACAATTTTTCTGCGGTGGGCCTCTCCCGCACTTATTGCACGGACAAGCTGATCACCGACTCAGGTGCCGGCGGCACTGCCCTGGCTTCCGGGTCCAAGACAGCATACGACCATGTCGGCGCCGCTCCTGACGGCTCCGACCTTTATTCCTTCCTCGTCACGGCACAGAAACTCGGCAAGAAGACCGGCGTGGTGACAACCTGCCACCTTGCAGACGCCACCCCCTGCGACTTCTGCTGCCACAACGAGTACCGTTACAATCAGGAAGACCTCATCGCCGACTATCTTGACTGCGGCGTAGATTACATCAGCGGCGGCGGTGTCGAATGGTTCACCACCAACCGCACCGACGGCCGCAACATCATCGACGAGATGGCGGCCAAGGGCTACAACGTCGCCCTGGACGAAACCTCGCTGATGGCCGCCGGCCTGCCGGTCCTGGCGCTCCTCGCCCCCGACAACCTCCCCGTCGCAAAGGAACGGGGCGACCTGTACCGCCACAGCGTCGCCCGCGGGCTCGAGCTCCTCAGCCAGGCCTCCGGCGACAAGGGTTTCTGCTTGATGCTCGAGGGTTCCTGCATCGACGACTGGCTGCATGGCAACGACATAGGCAAGGCCGTGGAAGAGATTCTCGACTTCGACCGCACCATCGGAGACGTCCTCCAGTGGGCTGAGAAAGACGGCCACACGCTTGTCGTCGTCGCCGCCGACCATGCCACCGGCTGCCTCACCCTGCAGGACGGCAGCATCGAGGAAGGCCGAATCGGCGTCGCCTTCGGCAGCGAGGCCCACAACGGCATCGCGGTTCCCTTCTACGCCTGGGGCCCGGGCTCCGACGCCTTCGGCGGCATCATGGAAAACGATGCCCTCGGGCGCCTCATCGCATCCTTCGTCAAATGATGGCCAGATACGTCAAACCTGCCTCCGAGCTGCTTGCTTACCTTCCGGCGCAGCTCATTGCCGAATCCGGGGACACCGCCCAGGGTTCCGGCCAGGATTTGACGGTAATCGAAACCGATCCGGACTCCCTGTTCTTCTAGCCGGCCATGAAAAAGCACCTTCTGCATATTGCAATCCTTATTGCAGCGGCAGCATTCTGCTCCTGCGAGTCGGGGCTGGCACCGGAGACCTACGAGTATGAACTGACCGCCGAGGCCCCGGAGAGCACCAAGAGCGACTACAGTTCTTCCGGCTCGTTCAGCTGGAGCGCCGGCGACCGCATTTCGGTCCTCTTCCATAAAGGCACCGACAACAGATTCTTCGTCCTCACCGCCCGGGACGGAGGCGGCAAGAGCGCCACTTTCTACGGAAACATCGACACTGGCTATACCGTCGGAGCATCCAACACTTCGGTGCAATGGGCGCTGTTCCCCGCCGGCAACCATTCCTATACGCCAGGGGCCAACGGAGACATGCCCGTCTTCGAAGTCCCCTCGGAAACGGACTTCACGGCATCCGGAGCCCATTTTTCCGCCAATCTGCCGATGAGCGCCAAGGGCGACGGCTCCGGAGTTTTCCGGTTCCAGCACCTCGGGACCAACTACCGCTTCCGGTTCACCGGCATCGACGCGGCAAAGGTCCGTCTGGAGATCAAAAACCTCAAGAGCTACGCGCTGAGCGGGACATTCCCCATCAAGGGCAGTTCGGCCAGTTCCGGCGAGAATTACCTGGATTATTCCTCCGGCGCAACAGATGCTGAAAAGGCCATTGCATTCACGCAGAACGTGGTTTCCGGCACCGCCGATTTCTACGTTGCCACCCGCGCCTGGCGCATTGCGCTTCAGCCTCAGCTCACGCTTACGGACGCCTCGACCGGAGAGGTACTCTACGCCAAGTCCGCCGGCAAGGTCATAGGGACGGAAGAGAAGAGCTTCCTGTTCATGTACGACGTCGGCCCCATTGCGGTGTCCTCCCAACAGGGCCAGGGCTCGGAGGGCGGCACCGTCAGTTACACTGAAAGCACCGACCTCTTCTGCAACCCCGAAAGGGGCATGTACAATGCTCTTGAGTGCAGGCCCGGCGACAGCGCAATCAAAGCCTCAAAGCTTGAGGCCCTACGCACCAAGGGCTACACTCTGATGCTCCTTGAGTACTATCTCACCGATTTCGTGGAAAAGGACATCTCGAAGTCGTTCCTCACCCTCATAGAGAACAATTTCAAGGCCCTGCGGAGCGGCGGAGTCAAGTGCGTCCTGCGTTTCGCTTACTCCAACGGGCACGCGGAGTCCGACCATCCCTGGGACGCAAGCGAAACCTGGGTGATGCGCCACATCGGGCAGCTCAAGCCGTATCTGCAGCAGTACGGCGACGTCATACTGGTACTCCAGGCCGGATTCATCGGCTCCTGGGGCGAATGGTACTACACCGACAACTTCGGCATGAACCCGGTCGATTACAACGCCCGCGGAAGGGTCCTCGACGCCCTTCTGGACGCGATGCCCTCCGACAGGCAGGTCGAGGTCCGCACTCCCAATTTCAAGAAAAAGCTGGTCGGCAGTACTGCACTCACCGCCGCCACGGCCCACAATGGCACTCTCCAGGCACGGGTCGGCGGCCACAACGACTGCTTCGGCGCCAGCAGCAGCGACTCCGGCACCTATTCCGGCAGTTCCGACAGGCAGTTATGGGCTGCAGACTCCCGATACACCATAATGGGCGGCGAGACCTGCGCCGTTTCCGATTACTGCCACTGCCAGGCCTATGGCAGCAACCCCGGCACGCTGTCGGAACTCGCCACATTCCACTGGACCTACCTGCACGACGGATATCACAAAGACGTACTGAACCGCTGGAGCACGGAAGGCTGCCTGAATCAGATCAAACGCGACCTGGGTTACCGCCTGGTCCTGGAAGACGCCACATTCGGCGCCGCTTCTGCCGGCAGCAACATGCAGGTAACGATACACCTTCGCAACAAGGGCTACGCAGCCCCCATGAATCCCAGGCCCGTATATCTGGTCCTCACCAACAGCTCCGGCACCCAGCTCGGCAAATGGCCGGTCGATTCCGATCCGCGCTTCTGGGGGCCCGATGACGGCCGGATTACCCTGAACAAGACCGTTATGCTGCCCGCCGGCGTCTCCGGCTCCATGCAACTCCACCTGTATTTACCCGCCCCCGAGGAGACGCTGTCCGCAGACCCGCGTTTCGCCATCCGCCTCTCGAACACCGGCGTATGGAACTCCTCCACCGGGCTCAACCTCCTGTATTCATTTAATTTATAATCATATATCCATGAAGAAAAAGTACATTTATCCGCAAGCCTGCTGGGAGACATTTGTTTCCGAGTATGTCCTTGCAGCGTCCGATGTCTATGACGCCACCGGCGCAGATGTCACTTTCGACACCGAAAGCGACTTTGATTCATTCTTCTCTTAATCCCTGCAGCCATGAAAAAGTATTTTATTCCTTTCCTGCTCATGGCCGCAGCGGCTGTGGCAGCTTGCCAACCCAAAGAAAACATCGAAGAGCCTGCTCTCGATGGCAGCTACATCTACACCCTCAGCGCTTCCGTACCGGAGGTGACCAAGTCTGATTACGATGCCTCCGGAACTTTCTCCTGGGGCGCCTCCGACCAGATTTCCGTCCTGTTCCACAAGGGAGACGACAACAAGTTCTTCACTCTCTCCAACACTTCCGGAGCCGGTGCATCTGCAACCTTCAGCGGCGCAATCGATGCCGGTTACGAGATCGGAGCCTCCACCGACGGCACACAGTGGGCACTCTACCCTGCTGGAGACCACAAAGTCAGATTTACTGAATCCGATGGAGAAAAATACCCGATATCTTTTAACATCCCTGCTGTCACAGACTACACAACCGCTCCGTTCTCGGCAAATATTCCAATGTATGCCCAAGGCGACGGCAGCACGTTTGAATTCAAGCACCTCGGTGCAGCATACAAATTCACTTTCACCGATATCGACAATTCCATCTCAACGGCAAAGTTTGTAGTCCAGAACCAGACGACATACCGCCTGTCCGGTGACGTCAAACTCAGGAATCAGGGAGGCACCTATCTCGACCAGGCCTGGGCCGACGGAGTAAACAAAACCCTCACATACATCAGGGAAGTAAGCAAAGGAACTGTCGAGTTCTATGTCCCCGTACGCTACTACGCAGAGTGTTTCCAGCCGGTCATTACTCTGTATAATGCTGAAAACGATGACGTTATTTTCACGAAAACTGCCAGCACAGCCAAAGGTATCGCGGATAAGGGTCATGTCCAGCCCATCGTCATATCCGTCAGCGGTGCCGTCATCACCCCCTGGAGTTATGAGTCCGCCTTCGGTGTAGATTGGGACGCCAGCAATGTAGCCTCCGATGCCGGAATGACAGGATTCAACAAAATCAGCTTCGTTGCCGATAATACATATCTGTACATGCTGGCCGCAATCCAGAAGGCAGCACTCGAGTTCAATGCAGACAACTATAGGGAGAACTCCGTAAACTTCTACGTAAACGAACAGAGCGTAGCTTACGGCTTCCTCGCAAAGCAGGGCCAGCCTCAGTCTAATGACAACTCCAGCTATGTCGTCGGCTCCAATGTCACCGAGCATAAGGATGTCATGTACTATGAATGGAAGATTGACCGAGCTGCAGCCGCAGCCAAAGACAAGAAACTTTCCCCTCTTGGCGAAGTCGGAGCAGTTAATCTGCGTTTGTGCGTATTCCCCAAGATCGGCGTAAACTCGGATTGGAGCAGTCTGGCTACAAATGACTGGGAAGTTTATATGTATGCCCCGTCCAGTGGTTCCATAGCCGTCAATCTGCCTTAAAGCGATGACCCAGAAGAAACACAATTGGCTCCTGTACGCCCTGGTGACGATGGTCACCTGGGGCGTATGGGGGGCCTTTTCGGATCAGCCGGACTTCCCGGCTACCCTCACCTACGTGGTCTGGGCTATAAGCATGATACCCTGCGCGCTGTTTGCTCTCGCCAACATCAAGTGGAAACTCGACGTCCGCCCCAAGAGCATACTGCTGGGCATGGGCGTCGGCCTTCTTGGAGCCGGCGGACAGCTTGCGCTGTTCCAGGCGCTCAGGTTCGGACCGGGCTATCTCGTCATCCCGATGATTTCGGTGGCCCCCATCATCACCGTCATACTTTCCGCCATCTTCCTCAAGGAGCGCGTCAGCAAGTTCGGTGCGATAGGAATCGCGCTGGCTTTCGTGGCCATCGTGTGCTTCTCGCTTTCCGGCAAGAGCGACGAGGCCGTCACCAGCTGGCTGTGGATACTGTTCGCGGCTGTCGTATTCGTGTTCTGGGGCATCCAGGCGCTGATCATGAAGCTCGCCAACAATTACGCCCCCGACGCCGAGAGCGTCTTCATCTACATGGCAATCTCGGGCGTGGTGCTCATTCCCGTCGCCCTTGCGATGACGGATTTCAACCAGAGCATCAATATGGGATGGAACGGCCCGTATTTCACCTTCTGCGTGCAGATACTCAACGCAATAGGTGCATATACGCTGGTGTACGCCAACCGCTACGGCAAGGCAATGGTGATCGCTCCGCTGGCAGACGCCTGCGCTCCGGTCATCAGCTGCATCATTTCGCTGGTGCTTTACGCCCACTTCCCTTCCATCGCGCAGATCATCGGCATCGTTTCCGCCATCAGCTGCGTTTTGCTATTAAGCAAAGAATAGTATCTTTGTATCCGTACAAATCATCAACCGCATAATGAACGACATCGTAAAACACTTCGCCATCAAGGGCAACGTCCTGGAAATCAAGCCCCTCGGCAACGGACTCATCAACGACACCCTGCTCGTCAAGACAGACGGCCCCGACAATTACGTCCTCCAGAAGATCAACAATGCTATCTTCCGCGACGTCGAGCTCCTGCAGCACAACATCGACTGCGCCACCGCGCACATCCGCCGCAAGCTCGCGGGCGACCCCGACATCGACCGCAAGGTCCTCACTTTCCTCCCCTGCAAGGAGACCGGAAAGAGCTATTGGACCGACGGCAAGGAGTATTGGAGGGTATCGGTGTTCATCAAGGACGCCTACACCTACGAGACGGTGGATCCCAAGTATTCGTACTTCGCCGGCAAGGCCTTCGGTGCATTCGAGGCCATGCTGTCCGACATCCCCGACAAACTCGGCGAGACCATTCCCGATTTCCACAATATGGAACTGCGCGCACGCCAGCTGCACGAGGCCGTAGAGGCCGACGCCGCCGGACGTATGGCAGAACCGGAGGTCAAGGCCATCCTGGCCGACCTGCTGCCTTACGAGGAGGAGATGTGCAAGGCTGAGCGCATGTACCGCGAGGGCATCCTTCCCAAGCGCATCTGCCACTGCGACACCAAGGTCAACAACATGATGTTCGACAAGGACGGCAACATCCTGTGCGTCATCGACCTGGATACGCTTATGCCGTCGTTCGTATTCTCCGATTTCGGCGATTTCCTGCGTACCGCGGCCAACACCAGGCGTGAGGATGATCCATCTTCAGCCGAGGTGGACTTCAGGATGGATATCTTCGAGGCGTTCACCCGCGGATACCTGGAGTCGGCCAAGAGTTTCCTCACTCCCGTGGAGATAGAGAACCTGCCGTACGCCGCCTGCCTGTTCCCTTATATGCAGGCCGTCCGTTTCTTCGCCGACTACATCAACGGTGACACTTACTACAAGATCAAGTATCCCGACCACAACCTCGTCCGTACCCGCAACCAGGTGGCACTGTTCCACGCCGCCATGGCCAAGGTGCCTCAGATGAAGGCTTTTATCGAGTCTTTAAAGTAACTGTAACTGCCCGTCTTCCGGCCTAATTCAGCTTACCGAGTTCTCCGAGGTAGGTGTCCTTGAAGCCGAGGAAATAAAGCACTCCATCAATGCCTATGGTGTTGATGGATTGTTTTGCATTTGCTACGACGCGGGGCTTGGCGTGGAAGGCGATGCCGAGACCGGCGGTGGAGAGCATCGGAAGGTCGTTGGCGCCGTCGCCGACGGCGATGGTCTGGGCAAGGTTGACCTTTTCCATCTGGGCGATGAGGCGGAGGAGGTCGGCCTTGCGCTGGCCGTCGACCACATCGCCGACGTAACGCCCTGTGAGGCGGCCGTCCTCGCCTACCTCGAGTTCGTTGGCATAGACGTAATCGATGCCGAAACGCTTCTGGAGGTACTCGCCGAAGAAGGTAAATCCGCCGGAAAGTATGGCTATCTTGTAGCCGCAGGTCTTGAGGACGGACATCAGGCGCTCTACGCCCTCGGTTATGGGAAGGTTCTCCGCTATGTCCTGCATCACGCTGATATCGAGTCCCTTGAGAAGGGCGACACGGCGGGTGAAACTCTCCTTGAAATCTATCTCCCCGCGCATGGCGGCGGCAGTGATGGCGGCCACCTGCTCCCCCACTCCGTGGCGGGCGGCGAGTTCGTCGATGCATTCCGCCTGGATGAGGGTGGAGTCCATATCGAAGCAAATCAGGCGCCTCATCCTGCGGTACATGTCGTCACGCTGGAAGGAGAAATCGAAGCCCATTTCGGGCGAAAGGCGCATAAGCTGGGACTGCAGGACGCCGCGGTCGGTAAGGTTGCCTCGGACGGAGAATTCCACGCAGGAGCGGACGTTCTGGACGGGATTGCGCAGGCTCATACGGCCTGTGAGACGGCGGATGTTGTCTATGTTGAGCCCATGTTCGGCCACGACCTTGGCGGCGGCCTCGATCTGGGTGGCGCCGATGCTGCGGCCGAGGATGGTGAGAATGTAGCGGTTCTTGCCCTGACGGCCCACCCATTCCTCATATTCGTCGTCACTTACGGGGGCGAAGCCGATGGTGACGCCGAGTTCGGTGGCCTTGAAGAGCAGTTCCTTCATCACGGAGCCGGAAGAAGAGGCGTCGATGCGGATGAGGATGCCCATCGTGAGAGAACTGTGGATGTCTGCCTGGCCGATGTCGAGGACCTGGGCGTCGTATCGGGCGAGGATGCCCATTATGTCTGCGGTAAGGCCGGAGCGGTCCTTTCCGGAGATCCTTATAAGTATCTGTTCGTATTCCATTTCACGGCAAAGGTACGAACTTTTTGGCGGGGATGACATTTTTCCGGGATTTTTCTTAACTTTGGGTCAAATGACCAATTCAATTTGCTTATGAAAAAGTATTTTGCTGAATGTATCGGCACCTTCGTGCTGACTCTCCTAGGCTGCGGAACCGCCATGTTCCTCGGCTGCAACACTCCTGCAGGCGTAGTTGGCACTGCCATCGCCTTCGGTCTCGCGGTAGTCGCAATGGCTTACACCATCGGCGGCATCAGCGGTTGCCACATCAACCCTGCCATCACCCTCGCCGTAGCCCTCTCCGGCCGCATGAGCTGGAAGGACGCCCTCGGATACTGGTGCGGCCAGATTATCGGCGGTATCGCTGCCGGCGCCCTGCTCTTCGCCCTCGTCAATGTAGTGTCCGCACCCGACCTCACCGGCGGCCTCGGCACCAACGGCGTAGCCAATGCAGGAGGCCCCTGGGGCGCTTTCCTCGTAGAGGTCATCGCAACCTTCATCTTCGTCCTGGTCGTGCTCGGCACCACCGACGGCAAGGTCGGCGCAGGCAACTTCGCCGGACTCGCAATCGGCCTCTCGCTGATTCTTGTCCACCTGGTGTGCATCAACCTCACCGGCACTTCCGTCAACCCTGCACGTTCCATCGGTCCCGCCATCTTCGCCGGTGGCCAGGCCCTGAAGGACCTCTGGGTGTTCATCTGCGCTCCTCTCGTCGGCGCCGCCCTCAGCGCCTGCGTCTGGGCTCCGCTGTCCGCCAAGAAATAATTGGCGTCGAATGTAAGTTGATTACAATCATCGTATTAAATAAAATCGTCCGGGTAGTTTCACCTGGACGATTTTATTTAAAGTATTATAGATTAAAGACTTGCATTCGACGGCACTATCAAGGGGCCGGTGTCCGACGGCCGCGGCTTAGTCCAGCAGCAGTTCGCCGAAGAACTCGGGCCGGTGGAAATCTGGCCCGGGAGTGCCTACGGGCGACCAGGTGACGTAATGGGGATGGGCGGTGAGGTCGCCGCACTTGTAGAAGTTGCCGAGAAGCTTCTCCGGCAGGCTGTCGGGGTCAACCCCTATCACTTCGAAGGGGATGACGAGCATCACCCGCCAGTTCCACAGGCCGCCGGCGTAATCCAGGGGCTCGGTAACGGCGGGAAGGCCTTCCACCGAGGTGATTCTCACAATCTTACCGAGGTCTTCCGCCGAAAGGGCCTTGCGCTCATTGCGGTCGGGTCCGAAGGCAGCCGTAAGCCGCCCGGCAGGGTTTGATTCAAAGTTGAAGTAACCGGGGGCTCCGGGAACCTGCACGAAGAATTCGCAGCAGCTGTCTTCCCAGCTGCGTCCGCAGTCGGAGAGGTTCTGCACGCGCAGGTCGAGCCCGCTCACACGGAAATCGACCACCAGGGAGTCCTCGGTGCGGGCGATGCGGCCGGCGCACAGAGGTGCGTAAGGGAATTCGCCCGGCCAATTCAAACAATCCACCCGGAACGTCTGTCCGCCGAGTTCGATGGCGGTGTCCAGGTCCTGCTCTTCCAGGTTCTGAAGGAGGGGAATGCGAAGCGTCTTCATTATTCTCTGTTTTCAAGGCGCCTGCGGGCAAGCTCTTCGTAGCGCGTGCCAGGGCGGCCGTAATTGGTGTAAGGATAAATGCTGATGCCACCGCGGGGCGTGAAGAACCCGGTGACCTCTATGTACTTGGGATCCATCAGCTTGACGAGGTCCTTGAGGATGATGTTGACGCAGTCCTCGTGGAAAGCGCCCTCGTCGCGGAAGCTGAAGAGGTAAAGCTTGAGGCTCTTGCTTTCCACCATGCGGACGTCGGGGATATAGCTGATGCGGATTTCAGCAAAGTCAGGCTGGCCGGTGATGGGACAGAGGCTGGTGAACTCGGGACAGTTGAAGCGTACCCAGTAGTCGTGGTCCTGATGACGGTTCTCGAAGGCCTCGAGCACCGACGGAGTGTAGGTCTTGCTGTATTGGGTCGGCCTGCCAAGCTGCTGCAGGCCTTCGTTCTTGCGTGATTCCATTAAATGTCAGACAGTTTGAAAGGATTGTAGGAAATGCCCTTGTCGAAGGTGTCGACGCCCTCGTAAGCCTTGGTTTTGCGGACCACCAGGGACGTGAGCGGAAGGACTATTATTTCATAGCAGACCTTGAAGGTCACCTGCGCGAGCAGCATCATCGCCAGGGCTTTGACAGGCGTGCCGATGAACGCTATGGGAATGAAGATGAGCGAATCCACCAGTTCGCCGGCAAGCGACGACAGGATGGCGCGGATACCGAAGCGGGCACCTCCGCTGGCAACCTTCATCTTGCTGATTACGAACGCATTGAGGTTGGAGCCTACGAGGAATGCGAGGAAGGATGCAAAGGCCACGCGGGGGGCCATGTTGAACATATAGTCGAAGTGAGCGCCGCCGTCCCAGAAAGATGCGGCAGGAAGCCATACGACCAGCTGCCCCACGAGGACGACGAACAGGTTCATTACGAAGGCCATCCAGATGACCAGACGGGCCTTGCGGTAGCCCCATACCTCGGCGATGCAGTCGTTGAGTATGTACGATACGGGGAAGATGATGACCGCGCCGGGAAGGTTGATGCCCCAGAAGGATACGACCTTGGTGGCGAAAAGGTTGGATGCGATAAGGCAGACAGTGAAGAACACTGCCATCAGCAGGAATGCCGGAGAGAATTTTGCTTTCATTTGCAGTTTTTTTAGTGGTGCCTGTTACACTTGCCTGCGCTCAGGGGCGCAAACTCGACGCAAAGGTAGCCATTTTTCCGATACCGTCAAAAATTATTGTTTTTTCGAAACAAAGTCCGTAACTTTGTGAGGTTATTGTGAATTGTATCCAAAATGAAGAGAATTAGCGCCATATTCGTATCGCTCCTCCTTTGCGTCGCAGCGTTTGCGCAGACATCCATCACCACTCCAAGCAAAGACCTCCGTCTCCAGATACGTGACGTCCAGCTCAAGGGCAGCGACGTGGAAGTGACCGTCCTCCTTACCAACCTCTCCCCTAACGAGGCCCTCATCAACCTCGTCGGCGGCATTTACCAGACAGGTATGGGCGGCTCCGTAGCATACGACAATGACGGCAACGTCTACGAGCTCCAGAGCATCCAGGTCTCCGTTGGTAACAAGAACCTCACGGACCAGTACAGCGCCACCAACTTCCCTTCCGGCGTACCCGTCAAGTGCCACATCCTCGTAAAGGACGTAGCAAAGGAAGCCACCGCGATTGCGAAGATCAAACTCTGCGTGCTCTGCCCCCAGATCGACATCAAGAACATCGGAGCCTGCTTCGAGCTCAACAACGTCAACTTTAGATAGCAGTGAAGCCCCGCGCGTTGCACATAGTGGCGGCTCTGTCCGCCATTTTTTTAACCTTCTCCGCATCTGCCCAGAGCAGCGGCGGCAAGAAGTCCGCAAGCACGCCGCCGCCCACCGAGCCCCAGAAGGTCAACGACTCCAACAGCAGAGGCGTCCCCGTCGATGCCACCATCCTCATTCCCTATACTCCACAGCAGCCTGCACAGCAGCAGCGGTATGAGGTAGAGGACGCCATAGTCCTCCCTCCCACTGCCCGTCAGCAGCAGACTGTCACTCCTCCCGTCGTCTCGGGACAGGAGGGCAGCAGCAAGGCAGAGGAGCAGAAACGTCTCGAAGAGCAGAAACGTCTCGAGGAGCAGAAGCGCCTCGAGGAGCAGAAGCGCCTCGAGGAGCAGAAACGACTCGAGGAGCAGAAGCGTCTCGAAGAACAGAAACGTCTCGAGGAACTTGAAAAAGAGAATACCGAAGCCGCAAAGGCTGAGGCAGAAAGGATACGCAAGGAGCAGCAGGAGCGAGAGCAGGCCCTGAAAGAGCAACAGGAGCACGAAAAGGCCGAAGCAGAAAGGCTCCGCAAAGAGCAGAAGGAGCGCGAAAAGGCCGAAAAGGAAGCTGCAGAGCAGGCCAGAAAAGCCGAACGCGAGGCAGCCGAAAAGCAGCGCAGGGCAGAGCGCGAAGCCGCCGAGCAGGCCCGCCGCGAGGCAGCTGCCAAAAGGCAGGCCGAGCGCCAGATGACCTCCGCAGCAGCTGATTCCACCGGCCTCGCCCTGTTCGGCCTTTCGACCAACGTCCTCATGGACGCCATCACGGCCGTCAACCTCGGAGTCGAAGTCCCCGTCGGGCACAACTGGAGCGTCAGGGCCGAATACACCACCCCCTGGTGGGTATCCGCAGACAATTCCCGCGCCCTCCAGGCCCAGCACATCAACCTGGGCGCACGTTACTACTTCAAGCCCTGGACATACCGCAGCTCCGACGTCCTCCGCGGCTGGTTCGTCAGCGTCACCGCCGGCGCCGGCTACTATGACGTCTGCTGGAACTCCAAAGGCTCCCAGGGCCGCGGATTCCTCGGCAACATCGGCGGCGGCTACTCCTTCGCCCTCGGCGACTGGTGGCGTTTCGACCTCTCCGCCGGCATAGGAATGATGATTGCCGATTACAAGCGTTACCAGCTCAGCCCCGACGGCAAAACCCTCATCGGTCTCAATACCGGCACCGCCCGCATACCCGACCCCACATCCGTCAAGGTCTCCTTCGTCTATCTGTTCCACACCCGCGGAAAGAAATGACACCCTACCGCCACGAAGTCCGTTACTACGAATGCGACCGTATGGGCGTCACGCATCACTCCAACTATGTCCGCATAATGGAAGAGACGCGTATCGACTGGATGGACCGTCTGGGCTACGGATTCGAACGCATGGAGGCAGAGGGCATCGTCTCCCCCGTCGTCGCAATCAGCGTCAATTACAAGCATCCAACGACCTTCAAGGATATCATAGAGGTAGAACTCACAGTGGCCGAAATGAGCGAACTCAAGATCAGCTTCGCCTACACCATGCGTGTCGGCGGCAAGGTGGTCTGCACCGCCACCAGCACCCACTGCTTCCTTGAGAACGGTCGCCCGGTGGTGCTTGCAAAGCGCTTCCCGGTACTGTATCAGGCCATCTGCGACTGCAGGTAGCCGCCATCAACAATTGCAACTATGAAAGGGAAACTGTATCTGATTCCGTCGCCCCTCGGTGACTATCCGCCGCAGGAAGTGCTTCCGGCACCCGTCCTGCAGGCAATCCTGCCGCTCAAGACATTCGTGGTGGAAGAAGTCCGCACCGCAAGGCGTTTCCTGTCGGCGGCGGGCCTCAAGGGCCAGATCGACACCCTTGAATTCCATACCCTCAATGAGCACACCCGCCCCGAAGAGGTAGAAGCCTTCTCCGGTCTGTTCGACAAAGGCGACGTAGGCCTCATCTCCGAAGCAGGTCTCCCGGCAGTAGCGGACCCGGGAGCAGCGCTGGTCGCCCTCTGCCACCGCAGGGACATAGAAGTCGTCCCTCTCACCGGCCCGTCATCCCTGATGCTTGCGCTTATGGCGTCCGGCCTCAACGGGCAGAGTTTCACCTTCCTCGGATACCTCCCCGCAAAAACGGACGAGCGCAAGAAGGCCATCAAGGACATCGAACGCCGCTCCAGGGCCGGCAGGGAGAGCCAGATCTTCATCGAGACCCCGTACCGCAACGATTCCCTCCTGCAGGACCTCCTGGGCACGCTCCAGCCCGGCACGATGCTCACCGTAGCCGCCGACATCACCCTGCCGACGGCCTTCATCCGCACCAAATCCGTACAGCAGTGGCGCAGCGCCCCGGTTACCATCGGCAAACGCCCCTGCGTATTCATTATACTGGCATGACGGCTGAACAGGTCCTCAAACGCTGGTGGGGCTACGATTCCTTCCGCCCCATGCAGAAGGAAATCATCGACGCCGCCCTGCAGGGGCAGGACGTCCTTGCCATCCTGCCCACCGGCGGCGGCAAATCCGTCTGCTTCCAGGTCCCGGCGCTTATGCGCGACGGCCTCGCCGTGGTCGTCACGCCCCTGATTGCCCTCATGAAGGACCAGGTGCAGAACCTGGAGAAACGCGGCATCCGGGCCATCGCCATCCACGCCGGAATGTCCCGGCACGAAATCGACATCGCCCTCAACAATGCCGCCTACGGCGACTTCAAGTTCCTGTACGTCTCCCCTGAGCGCCTGTCCACACAGCTCTTCCGGTCGTACATAGACGTCCTCAATATCAGCTACATAGTGGTCGACGAGGCCCACTGTATCTCGCAGTGGGGCTACGATTTCCGTCCGGATTACCTGCAGATCGGCAAGCTCCGGGAAGCGGTCGACGTCCCCGTGATCGCGCTTACCGCCACCGCAACGCAAAAGGTAGCGGACGACATTGTCAGGCACCTGTCCCCCGACCCGGAGAAACCGTCGTTCACCGTCCTCCGCGCCCCTTTCGAACGCCCCAATATCAGTTATATAGTACGAGAGTGCCAGGACAAGGCGGGCCAGCTGCTGGACATCTGCCGCGGCGTACAGGGCTCCGGCATCGTGTACCTGAGGAACCGCAAGCGCTGCGAGGAAGTTGCGGCCCAGCTGCAGGCACAGGGCGAAAGGGCATCATTCTATCACGCCGGCCTCGGACCGCTGGCCAGAAATGAGCGCCAGGAGGCCTGGAAGGAGGGCACCATCAGGGTGATGGTATGCACCAACGCCTTCGGAATGGGCATCGACAAGCCGGACGTACGCTTCGTAGTCCACTGGGAGCCGCCAAGCAGCCTGGAGGCCTACTTCCAGGAGGCCGGACGCGCCGGCAGGGACGGCAAACGCTCATACGCCGTACAATTATGGAACGAAATGGACATAGCGCGCCTGCACCAGCTGCATTCGGCGTCTTTCCCGTCGCTCCAGACCATAGAGGACGTATATCAGAAGCTTCACATCAGCGCCGGCATCATATACGAAACCGGCGAAGGACGCACCCTGCGCTTCGACCTGGACGAATTCTGCAAGCAGTACGGTTTCCAGCGTTCCACCGCCCACAATGCCATAAGGTATCTGGAGCAATCGGGACACATCAGTTACGACGAAGACGCCGAGTTCCCCACCCGCGTACGCATCAACACGCCCCGCAACGAACTGTACACCACAGACTTGAGGGAGCCGCAGATGATCCCCCTGCTGGAATCCCTGATGCGCACGTACCCCGGGATAATGTCGTATTCGATTCCCATCGACGAAGAGAAACTCGCCCGGGAGTGCGACGCCACCGTCCCCTGGCTCCACCAGCTGCTGTACCAGTTGTCTCTTGACAGGGTAATCGGATACATACCCGCAGACCGCAAGTCTCTTGTCTTCCTGCACCATAACCGCCTGACACCCGGCAACATAGACCTGCAGCCCGAGCGCTGGCGAATGCTCCAGGAAGTAGATGCCCAAAGGCTCGACGCAGTGGAATCTTACCTCACCACAGGAGACGTCTGCCGTTCGCGCCAGCTCCTTGCATATTTCGGCCAGACCGAAACACGCGACTGCGGCAGCTGCGACGTATGCCGTTCCCACACACCTGAGCAGCGCACCCGCACGCTTCTGAAACGCTACGCCGAAGAGCACCCCGGCTGCAGCACCGAAGAACTTAAAGCCTGGTGCAGCAACCCCGCGAACGGCCTGCCGCAGAACGCCCTGGCGATTTACCGTAAAATGCTTGACGAAGGGGAACTGTAATGACTACTCTTCGATAAGCGGCGCGGGAGAAGGGAGTTCCCGCTTGGAGGGCTTGACGCCGTGGGAGGCAACGTCGAGGGCGGCGCGCATGATGCTCTGGCGGCCGTCCACCAGACGCGATGTATTGGCCTTGAACTCCTCCAGGACGCCTTCCAGGGACTTCTGCAGCTTGGCATTCTCCTCACTGAACAAAGCCACGCGTTCGACCATCTTCTGCGCAGAATCCACAATCTCGGAGATATTCTCCATCTGCTCCTTCTGCACCCAGGCCGTACGGATCAGCCGCAGGAAGGGAATGAGGGTCTCCTCGGTGGTAATGAGCACATTCTGGGCGAAGGCCCTTGCGAAAATCTCCCTGTCGCTCTGCTTGGCAAGCTGGTAGGCGCCGTAATTGGGAATGAACATTATCACATAGTCCAG
>CACZEU010000013.1:6117-80465 GCA_902780175.1 uncultured Bacteroidia bacterium | reverse complement strand
GAGTTAGTTATGTCCAATAATGTAACTATCCTTTTGCCTTTGTCAGAAGGATAGCTTATCTATAATATTTTTTGTTATGAAATGCAGATATTCTCCGGTAATAATAGCTTTTATTGTTTGTATAGCCATCCCTTGTACCGCATCATCAAGAGGGCACTTTCAAGGAAATGTAAAAGGTAGTGCACTCCCAGGCATATACTGGGATCCTCACTATACGGCTGACTTTTCTCTGGGTTGGCGTTTCAACGAGAAACGCTTTCTCGGACTTGGAACGGGATGCCACTGGCTAAAAAGAACAAGCAGTGACGGCCCGGATTATTCAAACGGGTTCGTACCGGCAATCCCCCTTTTTGCCGACTATATTCGGTATTACCCGTTTGCCAAACACCAACGAACCTCTTTTTATTTGGGTATGGAAGCTGGGGGTGCCTATTATATAAAGAAATTGCCATTAACTACGGATACACAGCGTTTGTTCCCTTATCTGAATGGGAAACTCGGCTTTGACTTCGGAATTCACAACAATCTTGGCGTCAATGTGGGGCTCAACCTTATTTGGGGATGTCAACAAGGATTCTCCCTTACTGGCGGTGGTGGTCACGGTATTGCAATGACAGTTGGATTCAGTTTTTAGCAATAGGTGGAGGTTCCGTGTCCGGAAGCGATTCGCTTGCCGAAAACAATGTCGCCGTGAGTGACAAGGACTGGCTGGCCACCTTCTTGCTCTGCTGGTTCCTGGGCGTCTTTGGCATACACCGGTTCTACGTCGGCAAAACCGGCTCCGCCATCGCCATGCTTCTCACCCTGGGCGGTTTTGGCATCTGGGTCATCGTTGACTGGATCATCATCCTCTGCGGCGATTTCAAAGACAAAGAAGGAAGAGTGATCAAACGCAAATAGTCCCCATTGCCTGAAGGGTAACTGGCTGGCGGATAGCGTATAACGTAAAGCCGCCCTCCCTTTGTTGGGTGGGGCGGCTTGTTGTAACTTATCGATTTTCAGGCAGTTGTCCTCCAGCGGTCCGTACCCAATGGCTTGAGACTTCTGGCGCGACAGGATTCCAGGGTTGTGGGGCAGTCCTGTCGTGGCGGTAAAAGTGGCGTTTTCGTTAAAAATGCTGCCGCCACAGGATCGAATGCGCCCCTTGCAATCCTGTCGTGGCAAAAGTAGGGGTAGCTTGGAGGGTAACTGGCTGACGGGTAGCGTATAATGTAAAGTCGCCCTCCCTTTGTTGGGCGGGGCGACTTGTTGTAACTTGCTGACTGTTAGGAATATGTCCTCCAGAGGGATAGGGATTGTGCTCGGGCCGGAGGCCCTGCGCATTCCCTGGCTCCTCGCCGGAGGGGCCCTTGCAAAGCATTGAATGGCATCCCGGGCCTACGGCCCTCTGGTGCTTTTTTGCCGAAAGGGTCTTACAAGAGCTAGCTCTTGACGCCCCTTTCAACAAAAAAGCACCGCAGCTACGCTGCGATGCCATTCTGCTTTGCGGTGAGTGAGGGATTCGAACCCCCGGTACGGTCACCCGCACACCTGTTTTCGAGGCAGGCTCCTTCAACCACTCGGACAACTCACCGGTTACCGGTTAAATTCAAAAAAGCATGTCGGCGAAAGGGGCCGCCATGCTTGCTGGGTCTGGATGACTGGACTTGAACCAGCGACCTCCTGGTCCCTAACCAGGTGCGCTACCAACTGCGCCACATCCAGAAGTGGGCTGCAAATGTATAAACTTTTCTGCGTTTATCCAAATTTATTTGAATAATCGTGCAAGATTTGACAAATCGGGGTATTTATTAAGCGGTATGAAAAAGTTATTCTATTCAATTGCTGTTCTCATTGCGTTCGCTGGATGCGAGGCAGGAGACTTCTCAGGCGAATACCCGGCATCAATTGACGGCAAGATGGCAGCCGACGGCTCTTACGAAATGTCCGCTCCCGGCGAGGGCCAGGGAGAGGGCCACGGCCAGCCCGGCGTAGTCACCGCCGGCGAGTGGAACGACCTCGACAACTGGGCCCTCTGGAGCAAGCTGATGACCACCAAGGGCGACGAGCAGACCACCGGCTATGCCGACACCGCCCCCTACTGGCGCTTCTGGACCAACCGCCGCGTCGCCATTACGGTCACGTCCGACGGTCAGAAGCCCCTCGCAGGCGTCAAGGCTCAATTATACGACGGCAATGAAAAGATTTGGGAAGCCGTAACCGACGTCCTCGGCCGTGCCGACTGCTGGATCGGCCTGCACAATCCAGACTATCAGCAAAAGGGTGCGCTTTCAATTTCCCTCAACGGGAAAAAGATGGACGGCGAGCCGGAAGTCACTCCATGGAGCGACGAACCCGTCCGGATGAACACCTACACCGTATCCGCTTCAGCGCCGGAGCCCAAGGCAGACATCCTGTTCATCGTGGATGCGACCGGATCGATGAGCGATGAAATCGACTTCCTGAAGGCCGACCTCCTGGACATCCTGAAAAAGGGACAGAATCTGCAATCCTCCATCTCGATACGCACCGGAGCCCTGTTCTACCGCGACGAAGGCCAGGATGAAGATTATCTCACCCGCGTATCCCCCTTCACCAACGATATGAACAAGACGTCAGCTTTCATCAAGAAGCAGGACGCAGCCGGTGGCGGAGACTTCCCCGAAGCCGTCCACACCGCACTGGAGAAATCGCTTCAGGATTTCGACTGGAATGAGAAAGCCAGGGCCAGGATTGCATTCATGCTGCTCGACGCCCCGCCTCACCAGGACCATCAGGGCGTAGTGGAAAGCATCCACAAATCAATAGACAGATACGCCGCAATGGGCATCAAACTCATCCCCATCGCATCCAGCGGCATCGACAAAGAGACCGAATTCTTCCTCCGCATGATAGCGTCAGTAACAGAAGGCACCTATGTCTTTATCACCGATGACAGCGGAGTCGGCGGCGAGCATCTGGAACCCACCGTCGGAGAATACCAAGTAGAAAGGCAGGGATTGAGGAACCCTGCCGGCCTTTTCTTTTGTATTGCATTACGCGGAGGCGGAGGGATTCGAACCCCCGGAACGTTGCCGTTCAACAGTTTTCAAGACTGCCGCCATCGACCACTCGGCCACACCTCCTAAAAGGACTGCAAAAATAGACAATATTCTAAAACTTACAAAAAAATATTGTCCCCTTACTCTCCGGAATTCACGATATGTATATCCCTCTGCGGGAAAGGAATGGATATTCCAGCCTCGTTCAGGGCGCTGTAGATGACTTCCTTGGCGCGGTCCACGTAGCCGATGCGTTCGGCGACGAGGATCCACTGCTTGACTGCTACGTTGACGCTGCTGTCGCCGAAGCTGTCGAACACCACATAGATGCCCTTGGAAGGCTCGACGATTTCGCGGCCGTAATGGTCCTTGGTGCGCATGACCTGCATGGCGTCGACGAGCACCTGGCGGACTTTCTCTACATCCGTACCATAACTCACGCCTACGATGATCTTGAGGAATTCGTAGGAATTGTTCCTGGTGAGGTTGGAGAAGTTCTTGCCGAACAGGGTGGAGTTGAGGAAGGACTGCACCGCACCTTCGATGGTCTCTATCTCGGTACTCTGGTAACTGATCTTGGTGACTCTACCGCGCACTCCGTCGCACTCTATCCAGTCGCCGACACGCAGGCGCCCGGACATAAGCTGGAGGCCGTAGATGAAGTTGTTCAGGACGTCCTTGAGGGCTATACCGATACCGGCAGAGAGACCTCCGGCGATGATTGTAAGCGACGACAGGGGCAGTTTGAGCATTATCACTATCATGATGATGTACACGAACCACACGATGGCGCTGATGATGCTCTTGCCGAGCGAGAAGTTGATCTCGTTCTTGCGCACCACCTTGCGGCCGGAGGCCTTCATGAACGAGGTATATTTGACTATCTGGAAGATGGAATACGCAGCATAGTTGATATACCGGAACACGAAGAACAGGCTGCCGGCGGCCACCAGGATGCTGAATGACAGGCGCAGCGTCGGAAGGCCCTCGGCATTGGACAGGTCCACGAACGGATAGGTGAAAATCTTCTCGTAAAGGTCGGTGAAATCAAACACTCCGAGCGAGTACTTGATGCACAGAGGAATCGAAACGATGGAGAAGACCGGAATGACGACATCCCGGACCAGGTCGTACATCCAGGTGGCCCCGAACAGGAGATTGTCCCTTTCCGAAGCGTTGACGAAGGTTAGGCTCTTCTTGTATTCTTCGATCCTGCGGGGCATATACTTGGCCTTGAACTGCTCGAGCAGGTGCGACACGGTAGCGATGGTATGGATGATGGCCATCTGGAAGAACCACCACACCATGATGATGAGGGCGAAGAAGATATACCCGAAGAACGCCACCGCAAGCGCAGTTGCGAATACGATCAAGGTGAGCCATCCGAACAGGCGGTCGATCCCGGGGACCGAACGTCCGTGAACCAGGCACTCGATCAGCTGCCAGATGGTGAATACCAGCAGGATCGGCGGGAACAGCACATTCATCATCGCATTCGGCATAAACAGGATGCGCAGTCCGATGACGACGATGGCCGAAATCAGCAGCGGAGTGTACAGCGCGAGGCCCTCCCGCAGATGCTTTGGCTTGAGCCTGATAAGCAGGGCGGCCACGACCGCCGCAAGCAGCCACAGATACGTGCCGACAAGTCCGGTGGCGGACTCGATGAAGTTGACGGCGCGACTGGGTGCAAGGGTCATTATGCCATTGATGAAGATGGAAATCAGAAGGATGTAACTCCAGTGCTGCTCCCTGGCAATGGCCTTCCCCAGCGGCTTTATGAAGCGGACGGCCAGTTTGAAAAGCAAAGTTACGACAAGGATGATCAGTAGGAGTCCCACGATCTGCGAGATGAGGAATGCCATCATCATCGGGCCGCGGGCGGTGCTGCTGAAAATCACATCGTCGTTGACCAGGTCATCCGTCGATTCCATCTTATATTTGCGGACGAATTCATTCCAGGCGCGGTCCCATTGGCCGCTGAAATTGTTGAGTATCCTGGGATAAGCAGTCTGGCCGCGGACGAAAATCCTGTCCTGCAGCTGCAGGTACCTGTCCTTGGAATAGTCGTACGACTCCTTCAGGCGCAGGAAAGCCCGCTGATAATGGGTGCTGTCCGAAATGACCCTGGTCTTGTTCTGCGCGCAGAGTTTGAGCAGCTCCGCGGCGTAATAGATGCAGGAGTCGCGGTCCATGGCCTCTTCCTCGCTCAGGATGAAGGGGCCGGCCTTGCCGGTGGTGTCGGCGCGCATCCTCTCTATCATGGCCTTGCGGATACGCTCGATCTCCCTGCGGGAGCGGCCCGCCTCGAACATTGCCGTCCGGGCATTTTCCAGGCTGTCGATCTGGCGGTTATGATAGCCGAGGCTGTCGGGAATGACGTCCAGCTTGCGGATCTCCGGAGGGATACGGCGAAGCGACTCCAGCAGACGGGCATAACGGTCGATGTCCCAGTCGAGCCTGTCCACTATGCGGTCGTAAGGCAGACGGTTGGAAGTAAATGATTCGTATTCGCGGGTGACCGACTGCAGGGCGTAAGTAAGGTCGAAGGTATAGTCCTGCTTCTGCGAGTACAGGAGAAGGGCAAGTTCGTTGCTCTTCTTGATTGTCGAAACCATCTCGCGGCGCTGGGCGCGGTACTGGTCGTTGAAGCGCTCGTTGGATGCAACACGCTTGATGTAGTCGGAACGCAGGTCTGCGTGAAGGGCTTCGAGGGTCTGCCCGAGGTCGTTCTCATTGAAACGGCCGGTCTTGTCGGGAGCCAGCGAAAGCAACAGCGGAAGGAACGCCAGAAGGAATACGAATCTGGATTTCACCGTAAATTATGCTTGGGGTTGACTGTCTTTCTTTTTGTCGTCGGAAGTGAAGAACTTCCACTGGAAGAGGATTAGGTAGAACGCCCCTACGGTGACGCAGGAATCGGCGAAATTGAATACGGGATTGAAGAATATGACCTCGCCGGCGCTGTTGTGGATGAGGGGGAAATAAAACATATCCACCACCTTGCCGAACATAAACGGGGCGTAGTCCCAGATTATGCCGTAGAACAGGCAGTCGATGATGTTGCCGAACGCCCCTGCGGTGATGAGCGTAAGGCCCACAAGCACCCCGGTAGGGATATTGTCCTTGCGGCAGAGGGACGAAATCCACCATATGAGCGCTCCGCAGAGAAGGATCCTGAACAGCGACAGGGCGAACTTGCCCACGGCGCCGCCGAACTTCATCCCGAAGGCAAAGCCCTCGTTCTCCACGAAACACAGGCGGAACCACTCGCCCAGCACGTAAATCTGCTGCCCCAGGTCCATGTTCGTCTTGACCAGGAACTTGACGACCTGGTCGATGACGACGAGCAGTACGCCGAGGATTATGAGCTTCGCGCCCTTGGAAAGCTTCATTTCTTACCCTGTTTTGCGAGCATCTCCTTGGCCTCGACGGTAAGCGTGGCGTGGGGGACGAGACGCAGGCGCTCCTTGGGGATGAGCTTGCCCGTGACGCGGCAGATGCCGTAGGTCTTGTTCTCGATGCGCACGAGTGCGGCCTCGAGATTCTGGATGAACTTGTACTGACGCTGCGCCAGCTGGCTTGCCTCCTCCTTGGAGAGCTGGTTGGCGCCGTCGTCCTCGACGGTCTTGAATGAAGGGGAGGTATCCTCGATGTCGTTGGAACCGTTGTGCATTATAACCTGACGGAGCGTCTCGTACTCTGCACGGGCCTTGGTGAGCATATCCTCTATTATTCCCTTGAACTCGGCGAGTTCTTCATCGGAATAGCGGGTTTTGATTTCTTCAGCCATAATTATATGCGGTTTAGTTTGATTCTGATGGATGTGTCTTCCCACTGGACAGTGGAGGCGTCTTCCGGGGCTTCAGCAAGCGGACGGAGGACCAGGCTCTTGGACAGCGTCTGCGCAGCAACATACATGCCGTGGGCGGCGAGGGCCTTGCTGATGGCCTCGTGGACGGTTCCGTCGGCGTAGATGAAGGTGTCGATGCGGTCGGTGAGGGAGAAGCCGCTCTCCTTTCGGAGGTTCTGTACGGGGTGAATGAGCTCGCGGGCGGTGCCCTCGAGTATGAGTTCCGGAGTCTGGACTATGTCGAGCGCCACGGTGAGCGTGCCCTCGGTGGCGACGAGCCAGCCGGGCATGTCTTCGGAGGAAATCTCGTAGTCGCCGGGGGTGAGAGACACGGAGCCGGAAGGCAGGTCGAGGACATAGTCCCCGCTGCGCTCGATCGCGGAAATGACTTCCTGGTCGAGGGCGGCGAAGGCGGCGGCTATCTCCTTCATCTGCTTGCCGTATATCTTGCCCAGGGTCTTGAAGTTGGGCTTGATCTTCTTGGTGATGATGCCGGTGGTGTCGTGGAGGAACTCCAGACGCTTGACGTTTACCTCGGCGAGGAAGATGTCGCGCACCTTCTCGATGTGCTCGCGGACGGTGTCGTCAAGTACGGGGACGAGCACCTTGGCCAGCGGCTTGCGGACATTGATGCCGACCTTCTTGCGGAGTGCCAGCACCATGCTGGAGGCCTTCTGGGCGAAGGACATGCTCTCCTCGAGCTCGCTGTCGACCAGGGAGGCGTCGCATTCGGGCATGGGCTCGAAGTGGACGGATTCGCTGCCGGGGACGAGGTCGAGCCAGAGGCGCTCCATGAAGAACGGGGCGATGGGGGCTCCCAGCAGGGCGACTCCCTTGAGCACCTCGTAGAGCGTCTGGTAGGCGGCCAGCTTGTCCTCGGGCATTCCGGAGCCCCAGAGGCGCTTCTTGTTGAGGCGGATGTACCAGTTGCTGAGGTCGTCGCAGACGAAATCCTGGATGAGGCGGCCTGCAGTGGTGATATCGTAGTCCTCGTAAGCGGCTTTTACGCGTGCCGCCAGGGTGTTGAGCTTGGATATGATCCAGCGGTCGAACATCGGGCGGGTGGCATAAGGAATGCCGGCCACCCCGGGGTCGAAGCTGTCGAGGTTGGCGTACAGCGCGAACACCGAATAGGAGTTGTAAAGGGTACCGAAGAACTTGCGGCGCACCTCCTCCACTCCGGCCTCGTCGAACTTGAGGTTGTCCCAGGGCTGGGCGTTGGTAAGCATGTACCAGCGGAGGGCGTCGGGGCCGTATTTGTCCATTGCGGCGAAGGGATCGACGGCGTTACCGAGGCGTTTGCTCATCTTCTCACCCTTCTTGTCCAGCACGAGGCCGTTGGAGATGACTCGGCGGAACGCGGGCGTGCCGCTGACCATCGTATGGATGGCGTGGAGGGTGTAGAACCAACCGCGGGTCTGGTCGACGCCCTCGGCGATGAAGTCGGCGGTGGCGCCGAAGTCGGGGGTATCCTTGCCGCGGAGGCCCGTTTGGGCGTACGGCATGGCGCCGGAATCGAACCAGACGTCGATGAGGTCCTTCTCGCGGACCATCCTGCGGCCGGTGGGCGATACGAGGATGATGTCGTCCACATAGGGACGGTGGAGGTCGATGCGGTCGTAATTCTCCTTGCTCATGTCGGACGGGTCGAAGCCGGCGTCGCGCAAGGGGTTGGACTGCATGAATCCGGCCTCGACAGAGGCGTCGATGGCGTCCCAGAGCTCGCGTACGCTGCCGATGCAGAGCTCTTCCCTGCCGTCCTCGGTGCGCCAGATGGGCAGAGGGGTGCCCCAGTAGCGGCTGCGGCTGAGATTCCAGTCCTGGATGTTCTCAAGCCACTTGCCAAAGCGGCCGGTGCCGGTGGATTCGGGCTTCCAGGTGATGGATTCGTTGAGGCTTATCATCCGGTCCCTCACGGCGGTGGCGCGGATGAACCAGCTGTCCAGGGGATAGTAGAGGACAGGCTTGTCGGTGCGCCAGCAGTGGGGGTAGGAGTGGACGTGCTTCTCTATGCGGAACGCCTTTCCGGCGGCCTTGAGCATGACGCAGAGGTCTACGTCGAGCGTGGGGGCGTCTGCCGGGAGGGTGTCGTCGTATGCGTTCTTGACGAAGCGGCCGGCCCATTCGGCATAATCGGGGCTGACGCGCTCGGCGACGTAGGCCGGATCGAGGTCCTCAAGGCGGTAAAAACGGCCCTTGAGGTCCACCTGGGCCTGGAGGTCGCCGTTGGAGTCCCTGACCTGCAGGGCGGGAACTCCGGCGGCACGGGCAACGCGGGCGTCGTCTGCGCCGAAGGTGGGCGCGATGTGGACTATGCCGGTGCCCTCTTCGGTGCTCACATAGTCTCCGGGAATGACGCGGAAGGCGCCTTCGTCGGGACGGAACCATGGGATGAGCTGTTCGTATTCCAGGCCGACCAGTTCGCTGCCCTTGATGGTGCCGGGCAGGACTTCGAATTCAACCTTGGGGCCGAACCAGGCGGGGACGAGGTCTTTGGCGACGATGTATGTCGCGGGGGTGCCGGTATAAGGATTGGCGCTGCGGACCTTGACGTAGTCGATGGAAGGACCGACGCAGAGTGCGGTGTTGGACGGGAGGGTCCAGGGGGTTGTGGTCCAGGCGAGGATGTAGAGGTCTTCCTCTCCCTTGACGCGGAACTGGACGCAGCAGGTGGTATCCTTGACGTCCCGGTAGCAGCCGGGCTGGTTGAGTTCGTGGGTGCTGAGGCCGGTGCCGGCGGCGGGGCTGTAGGGCTGGATGGACTTGCCCTTGTACAGGAGGCCCTTGCCGTAGATGTCCTTCAGGAGGTACCAGAGGGTCTCGATGTAGCGGTTGTCGTAGGTGATGTACGGGTCGTCCATATCGACCCAGTAGCCGATGCGCTCGGTGAGGCTGCGCCATTCGGCGGTGTACTTCATGACCTCCTCGCGGCAGGCGCGGTTGTAATCGCTGACGCTTATCTTCGTGCCTATGTCTTCCTTGGTGATGCCGAGCTTCTTTTCAACGCCGAGTTCGACGGGGAGACCGTGGGTGTCCCAGCCGGCGCGGCGGCGGACCTTGAAGCCGCTCTGGGTCTTGTAACGGCAGACGGCGTCCTTGATGCTGCGGGCCATGACGTGGTGGATTCCAGGCATGCCGTTGGCGCTCGGGGGACCTTCAAAGAAGATGAATTCCGGCGCTCCTTCGCGCAGGGACAGGGATTTGCCGAAGGCGTCGATAGAACGCCATCTTTCCAGAACTTCATTCCCGGCAGCCACCAAATCCAGGCCTTTATATTCTTTGAATGTCATAATTTTTCCTTACTTTTGCAGTGTAGCGACAATTAACTCGCAAATATAACAAATTTCGCGGAGTTTCAAGTATGGAAGTATTGGATATCATCCTGCTCGCACTGTTCATCCCGGGCATCATCATCGGCCTCGTCAAGGGACTCATCATGCAAGTGGTTTCACTGCTGTCAGTTATAATGGGCGCCATAGTCGCCGGCCGGTTCGCACCCGACCTCACTCAGGTCGCCATGCTCCAGTTCGGCAGCGGGGAGAGGGCCACCTACATCATCTGCTTCATTCTCATCTTCCTCGCGGTCGCGCTCGTGATGGCGATCGTGGGCAAGCTGATAACCAAACTGTTCAAGATAGCGACCCTGGGCTGGGTGATCCGCCTTCTCGGGGCCCTGTTCTCGATATTCACCACCGCCCTTATCCTCGGGCTTCTCATCTCCGCATTCGAGGGCCTCAACGCCAGCTGGGAAATGGTCGATCCGGCCAGGCTCGAGGGCTGTAAGGTCTATCCCGCCCTGCGGGACTTCGCGGCCGCCATACTCCCCCAGTTGAAAGTGTTTTTCGAACAATGGATTGCCGTATAATCCTCCTGGAGACATCCACGTCGCTCTGCTCCGTCGCGCTGCTTGAGGGCGACAGGATAAGCGCAAGCCGCTTCAGCGACAGCCCCCGCGCACACGCGGCGATGACCGCACCGTTCGTACAGGAAGTGCTTGAAGAAAGGGGCCTGAAGGTCTCCGACTGCAACGCCGTCTGCCTCAGCATGGGTCCCGGCTCGTACACCGGCCTGCGTGTCGGTTCTTCCACCGCAAAGGGCCTCTGCTTCGGCGGAGGGATTCCCCTGCTGGCCGTAAGCACCCTGGACGTACTCGCAGCCCAGGCCATACAGGAAGGGCTTCCGGAGGGCTGCAGGCATATCGTCCCGATGATCGACGCCCGCCGCATGGAGGTCTATACGGCCGTGTACGGTGCGGACGGACGGAAACTCAGCGAAGTGGAATCGAAAGTCGTGGAAGCAGGAGCGTTCGACGCCCTGCTAGCCGAAGGTCCTGTGCTGTTCATCGGCGACGGGGCGGGTAAATGCGAGCCCATTCTGGGCGCACCGGGAGCATTTTTCCGAAACGAGTGCCCGAGGGCCGACGCGATGGCCGTCCCTGCACTGCGGGAGTTCGCCGCCGGCAATTTCCGCGACACCGCTTACTTCGAGCCCTTCTATCTCAAAGACTTCGTCGCTACGGTCGGAAAGAAACTGTTCTAAAAACGCTCCCGATGGAAGAAAAATGGTTCCATTGGGAGCGTTTTAAGCCTTTTTTGCGCCCGATGGAACGGAAAAAGGTCCATCGGGAGCACTCTTATTTAAGCAGGCTGGAGAGTTCCTTGGAGAGGCCGTCGGGGCTGGCTACGTTCAGCGTGCCGTCGGAAATGAGGTACGTGGCGGGAAGGGACGTGACGTTGTAGAGCCCGACAGCCTGGGCGTTGGCGCGGCCGCCGTTGACATTCACCCAGGGAAGGTTCTGGGCCTTGACGACGGTGCCCCAGGAGACTTTGTCGGGATTGAGGTCGATGGCGTAAATCTGGAGTCCTTTCTCGTGCCATTTGTTCCAAAGGGGCATCAGTACGTCCAGGTTGAGCATTTTCTGCGCAGCGTCGGATGAATCCCAGAAATGGACGAGAACCGCTTTGCCGGCGACCTCCGAAAGACGGACCTTGCGGCCGTCGGTGCCGGGGAGCTCGACGTCGGGGAAACCGAGCGTGGGAGCCTCCTGCACGAGGTTGCGGACCTTGAGGGCGTTCTCCCTGCGGGCGGCCTCCTTCTCTATGGCCCTGACATAACGGGACTCGGGATATACGGTTGCGAGGGAATCAGCCGTACGGCGGAAGATTATAGCGTCCGTGTACTGGCTGAATACGGGCGTATTCTCGTCCAGCTGCTCGAACAACACAGGAACGACGGTAAGCGAGTGCTGATGGGAAAGCACGTAACGCACGCTCTCGCGGTAATGGTCTATGTAGAGGCGCGCCATTTCGGATGGCTCCTCAGCGGAATTGACGGCGGCGGAAAAACGGCCGACGGTCGCTTCCACCCCTGCAAGGGCTTCCGATTCCGGGGATCCGGATACCTCCCAGTGACCGAGGGTGTCGGCGCTGACGGATACGCGGTCGCCGGCCTCGAGCAGAAGGGAAGAAATCTTGCGGTCCTTGTAGAACAGATAGACGAACTCGGGCTGGCCCTCCTTGACATCCACGCGGCAGGTGGCCTTGCCGTCCTTGCCGAGGGTGAGGGTGTCGAGGTTCCGGTATGCATTTACTTCGAGCAGGCGGACGACGACGGATGCGCCCGGAGCCTGCGGGACGCTGAGCTCGATGCGCGCGCCCTGTGTGCAGGACGCAAGCAGAATTGCGGCGAAGACGCCGGCGACGCTAAAGCTTCTCATACTCGGAAAGTATCGCGGCTGCAATGGCAGCCTGGCGCTCGGGGGCTATCACCGGGTGCTCCTTGCGGAAATCGAGGTCGCCCTCGGTCTGCAGGGGAACAAGGTGGATATGGGTATGGGGGACCTCCATGCCGAGGACGGCCACGCCGACCCTCTTGCAGGGCACGGCGGCCTTGATGGCGAGAGCCACCTTGCGGGCGAAGGCCCAGAGGCCTGCATAGGTCTGCTCGTCGAGATGGAAGATATAGTCGTCCTCGACGTTCTTGGGAATGACCAGCGTGTGGCCGGGAGCAAGGGGGTTGATGTCGAGGAAGGCGTAGAACGAATCGTCCTCCGCCACTTTCCACGAAGGGATCTCTCCCTTGGCAATCTTGGTGAAAATCGTCATAGACTGATGTCGAGAATCTTGAATTTCATTACGCCTGAAGGCACGTGCGCCTCAACCGTTTCGCCTTTGCCGTGACCGATGAGGGCCTTGGCAATGGGAGTGGTGGCGGCAAGCTTGCCCTTGGAGAAATCGGCCTCGTTCTGGCCGACTATGGTGAAGGTCATTTCCGCGCCGTTGCCGAGATTCTGCACAGGCCCTGGGCTTCGCGGGCCGATTCGTATTCTGCGTTTTCCGACAGGTCGCCCTTTTCACGGGCCTCGGCGATTGCGGCCGAGATAACGGGGCGCTGTGCGAGCGCCTCGGCGAGGTCTTTCTTGAGTTTGTCGAGCCCTTCCTGGCTCAAATAGTGTACATCTGCCATAATTAGTCAATAAAAGGAGTCCTGCCTGCCCGGCAGAACTCTAACCACGGTGCAAAGATAGCCAACGGTTCTGAATTTTCCAAACCTGCAGGGGAATTAAAAAATTTTCTAACTTTGTGCAGATATGCTACGAAAAATCAGAATAATACTTGCAGCGCTGAGCTTTGTCGGGATTACCCTCCTGCTTGTCGGAATCGGCCGGGACTGGTGGGGCTGGCTTCCCAAACTCCAGATGATGCCCGCCACCCTGCGGCTCATCGGCGGCGCCGCCCTCGGCAACATCGCCGCAGTGCTCGGAATCCTGCTCGTCACCCTGCTGGCAGGACGCATCTACTGCTCGGTCATATGTCCCCTGGGCGTATTCCAGGACATTGTGCTGTGGATCCGCCGCACCCTCGGCAAGGTCTTTCCCAAGTCCAAGGCCCTCCGCAAGAGATTCAAATTCAACAGGGAATGCAGATGGGTACGTTATCCCGTCGCCGCACTGGCCATAGCCGGGATCATATCCGGCCTGCAAATAGTCGTCGCCCTTCTTGAACCGTACAGCGCATATGGACGGATGATCCGCAGCCTCGTGGGCGGCGGCCCCGCTCCCCTGCTCATCGCGGCTGGGGTCACTTTCGTCGCCGTCGTACTATGCGCCTGGCTCTGGGGCCGCGCATACTGCAATACAATCTGCCCCGTCGGCACCGTACTCGGCTGCGTCAGCCGTTATCAGTTCTTCGGGGTCAAGGTCGACGAAGACAAATGCATCAAGTGCGGCGCCTGCTCCCGCATCTGCAAATCCTCCTGTATCGAAGAAGGCACCCTCAGGATTGACTACTCCCGTTGCGTCGATTGCTTCGACTGCATCGGTGCCTGCAAACAGGGCGCTATCGGTTTCGGCAAGACCAGCCGCAGGAGTGGACACGACTCCAGCAGTGATCCTGTCATCTCGACCGGAGCGAAGCGGAGCGGAGAGAGCCCCTTGAACCAGGAGATTTCTCGACAGGCTCGAAATGACAGTGCTGGCACTCGACAGGCTCGAAATGACAAGGATGGCGGCGGAAGGCGCCGATTCCTTGCCACCGGAGCGATGCTGATAGGCACCGGCATAGCCGCAAGCGCCCAGAACATGAAACTCGACGGCGGCCTGGCCGAACTCCAGCCCAAGACCCCGCGCAAACGCATCCCCCGCCTTGTTCCCCCGGGAGCCACCGGCCTCAAAGCCTTCTACGACTCCTGCACCGCCTGCCAGCTCTGCATAACCCACTGCCCCAGCGGCGTCCTGCGCCCCTCGACAGACCTGGAGCACTTCCTCCAGCCCCAGATGGGCTACGAGAACGGCTTCTGCCGCCCCGAATGCACCGCCTGCAGCGAAGTCTGCCCCGCCGGAGCCATCCGCCCCGTCGCCAAAGACGCCAAAACCCTCATACGCATAGGTACGGCCAAGGTCAACCCCTTCATCTGCCTCTCGGCCTCCGGCGAAGAGCGCTGCGGAGCCTGCGCCCGCCACTGCCCCACCGGAGCCATTTCGATGGTGGATGTCGACGGCACCCTCCGCCCCGTCGTAGCCGAAGAGCAATGCATCGGCTGCGGCAAATGCGAATACCTCTGCCCGGTCCGTCCGGAAAGCGCAATCTCCGTAGTCGGACTCGAAGAACACATTATGAAGTAGCACGCCAGGCTTCAGGACAGAAAAGCAGATACAATGGACAGAAGAGACTTTATACGAAAAACAGGAATCCTCGCGGCCGCCGGAGCAGTCGCCGCCTGCGCCCCCAAAGGCAAGGCCGAACCCGCCGAAGAAGTACACGTGCCCCAGGACCGTCCCCTCAAGACCGACGGCCGGATGCTCCAGAACTATCCCGGCATAGGCAAGCTCGGATACGGCTGCATGCGCTGGCCGATGAAGAAAGAGGATGACGGCACCGAACACATCGACCAGGAAAAGGTCAACGCCCTGGTGGACCAGGCAATTGAGAACGGAGTCAACTACTTCGACACCTCCCCCGTCTATCTCCGGGGCGACTCCGAACGCGCCACAGCGGAAGCCCTCAACCGCCATCCGCGCAGCAAATGGCTCCTCGCCACCAAGCTCTCCAACTTCGCCGACGCCAGTTACGAAAACTCCGTGCTGATGTACCGCCGCTCCCTCAGGACATTCAAGACGGACCACATCGACTACTACCTCCTCCACGCGATAGGCAGCGCCGAAGACTTCAAACGCCGCTTCGAAGACACCGGCATAATGGATTTCCTGCTCGCCGAACGCAAGACCGGACGCATACGCAACCTCGGTTTTTCCATCCACAGCCAGCAGCCCGGATTCGACGCAATGATGGAGCTCCACCCCAAGTACCACTGGGACTTCGTCCAGATACAGATGAACTACCTGGACTGGACCCACGCAGGCGGCCGCAACACCAACGCCAAATACCTCTATGAAGAACTTGCGGCCAGAAGCATTCCGGTAGTCATAATGGAACCCCTCCGGGGCGGCGGACTTGCCAACCTCAACAACAACCTGGCGGCCAAACTGAAGGCCATCGAACCCGACAAGAGCATATCCTCCTGGGCCTTCCGCTTCTGCGGCAGTTTCCCCGGCGTGATGTGCGCCCTGAGCGGAATGACGTACAAGGAGCACCTGGACGACAACCTCGACACCTTCCTGCACTTCAAGCCCCTCACCCAGGAAGAATTCGACCTGCTGGAAGAAATAGCCGACGAACAGTCCCGCTTCCCCCTGGTAGGATGCACCGGCTGCCAATACTGCATGCCTTGCCCCTACGGCATCAACATACCGGGAATCTTCCGCTTCTACGACAAGACCATCGTTGACGAAACGTACGTCCGAAGCAGCGAGCAGAAGGACTTCGCCCGCGCCCGCAGACGCTATCTCGCGCAGTACGACAAGGCCGTCGAGACCATACGCCAGGCCGACCACTGCATCTCCTGCGGCCGCTGCACCAGCCATTGCCCGCAGCACATCCGCATCCCCCGCGAGCTCGCGAGGATCGACGCCTACATCGAAGCCATCAAGCAGGGAACGCTTTAGAAACTGTACCCCAGGGAAACCACGAAGCTGCCGCCAAGAGAGGGCGAAAGCAGCAGGACCGATGCGTCAAGGCGCACGCCGGCGTACTTGCCGCCGAGCCCAAGTGACACGAACGACGGCAGAACCTCACCGGGACCGCCATAATGATACCCTGCACGGGCGGATGCAACGTCCCGGAAGCAATATTCAACCCCGGCGCCGGCCATAAACGTCCCTGCGAACAGATAATCCGCCTCCGCAGCCAGCGAAAGACCCTGCAGCGGCTTCCACTCGCCGCTCAGCCCCACGAGAGACGGAAGTGCGTATTCGCCATAACCGTAATTGACGGGCGTGCCCACATTGCGCACGGCAAGCATCACGCTCCAGCCGGGTGCAACCCATCCGGCGTAAATGTCACCGCACACGGCGCTGCCGGTTATATCCTTGGCGATGGTGGAATTGGTGTTGCGGACGCTGATTCCGGCAAGCAGCGAATTCCCAAGGCAATACTCCGCGCCGACGGAGAAGGAGAAATCGTAAGGCCGGAACATCTCCCCCGCCGAGCCCGTATCGGAAGCGGTCTCGTACGGGCGGTCTGAGAAGCGCCTGATGTCTGCGGTAAGCGACAGCCCGGGCATCACCATTGCGGAAATATCGGCGCCGAACACGTTGCCGCGGGAAGACGCAGGCGCCCACAGGCAATAAAAAGCGTCGAAATCGAGGCCGGCCGGTGCCTGCGCCGTCCTTACGCCTCCCATTGCAAAGGAGCGGGCGTCCGTAGGTACAAGCAGCGACGGAAGCGCCTGCGAACGGGCTGCAAGCGGAAGGGCACAGACAAGCAAAAGCATTAAGGACAGCCGTTTCATAGTTTTGCGATACTGTAACAGCCGTCACTGCCGCCGCCGGAAATGCGTACGTTATAAATGCCGGAAGGCCGGTCGGAAAGGTCGATGGATACGGGGCTGAACGGACCGATCTCCAAAGTGGAAGAATGGACCGGCGCCCCAGCCCTGTCGGTTATGGACACCTCGTACGAACCTGCCGCCGCCGTCCAGACATTGAGCACAGTCTTCACCGGATTGGGGTAAAGCCTGACGGGATGGGACCCGTCGTCAACGAGCACCTTGAAACACATCGCCGCGGTCTCACCGCGCACGTCCCTGGCCAGCAGTGTAACGTCCGACAGGCCGTAATCCCTGGGGCTGATGAAGAACGTCCCGCCGTTCCTGCTCTGGTCCAGGACCTTTTCATTTCCGATCTCAAGGCTGTATTCCAGCTCCTCGCCGTCCTCGTCGGAGAAATAGTCCGGGGCATTGACAGGAAGGGAGCTTCCGAGCTTGCTGAGCAGCTGGTTTTCCATCTGTCCTACGGTAACAGGAGCGTGATTGGGAAGGATTTCGTACACGACGCGGCAGCTCACGCGCCCGCCGAATCCGTCGGTTGCGGTCACCACGGCGGTATATTTGCCGGAAGGGGCGTCGGCGCCGCGGATGACGGCCGTGATGACGCCTTTATCTATGGACGCGGTGAAGGCGTCGGAGCCAGGCTCGTATTCGAGCAGGACCTTGTGGCCGTCGGGGTCGGAACAATAGAAATGGCAGGTCAGCGTCTCGTGGGACTTGAGGCTGAAGCGAGTGCCGTCCGCAGAGGAAAGCAACGGAGGCCTGTTTGGACCGGTAACTGTCTCTTTTATGGGGGAAATTGCCGAATAATTCTTATTGTAGTCAGCGGCCACGATTCCTACGTAGTACCGGGTATCGAAATCGAGCCCCGACAGTACTCCCCTTATGCCTCCGCCTGCCGGAATCACTCCGGTCTCCACCCTTGTGTGGCTGATGCCAGCCGGGATGCCCTTGGAAAGATCTGCGTCAAGCAGGGCCTTCCTGTCTTTGGAGGCCAGAATATGGAAGGAGAAAGCCTTGCCGTCGTCTTCGTCGGCAGTTACTGCCCACTTGCAGGTTATGAAATTCGAATTCGACGACAGCTCGAATTCCGTTACCGGCTCAGGAGGGATGGCCCCGCCGCTCTTGAAAGAACCGTAGGCGTCCAATACGGGGCCGATGCCGCCTGGGAGACGGTCCCTCGATGCGCCGTCGAGCAGTTTCTTCTTAAGCATATCGCAGGTGAATCCCTGTCCGCCGTAGTACGATACCAGCAGTGCGGCTACGCCAACCACGTGGGGGCAAGCCATCGACGTACCCTGGAAATAGCCGTAGCCGTCGGTATCGACGGTGCTGAGTATCATCGAGCCTTCGTCCCTGACGCCACCGGGAGCGCATATATCGACCCAGTCGCCATAATTGGAATACGGAGCACGCTCCCCCCTGGCGCTGACGGCACCGACGGCAACGACCGGCTCATAAGCGGCAGGCCATCCCATACTGAAGCCGTCGTTGCCGGCGGCGAATACCACCAGGCCGCCTTTCATCGGGCTGTCCGGGCGCTGTTTGCCGCCGGCGTCGCAGCCCGCGTAATTGATGAAATAATCTATCGCGGAACGCATCGCCCCAACGTCGCCTGCCAGGGCTTCTTCCTCGCTCTCGTAAACATAGCCCCAGCTGTTGTTGGCAATGACCGCACCGTGGTCGGCGGCCCAGACCAGGGCGCTGGGGAGGTTGCCCTGGATCATTTGCTCCTTGTCGTCGGGGTTGTCGCGGAATACCTCGCAGCAGAGCAGCCTGACGCCGCCGCTGCCGTCGTTTCCCCCGGCTATGCCGCTTATGCCGATGCCGTTGTTGCTGGCGGCCCCTATTATTCCGGCGACGTGCGTGCCGTGGTGGCCGGGCGTGATGACTTCGCCCTCGTTTCCGTAAACGAAGCAGTAACTGCCGCCGTAACCTGCGGGAATAGCAGACGCGGCAAGGTCTTCGTGACCGAGCTGTACGCCCTCATCGATCACGGCGACGATTACGTCTGGGGAACCGGCGGTGAAGTCGCTCCAGACCTTCTGCACGTTGATGTCGCAGCCGCTCAGGAAGCCCTCGCCCTCGCTGCCGTCGTTATAGAGCGACCACTGCTTGTAGGCGTAAGGGTCATTAAAAAAGGAAGCACGGCGCACGCGCCTCACAGGCCCGGCATACAGTACGCCCGGCATATCGAGCAAATCCCACGCCGCCTTGGTAGGAGAAGCGTAACGGGAATCATAAGTGATACGGAACCACCTGTGAAGGCCGGCGGCACGGTGACGGGCTTCCCATTCACCGGCGTCGGGATACAGGCGTTCGACGCTTGTGGCCCCGATCGAGGCCATTGCATAATTGAATTCATCCGATGCAGCCTGGCACAGGGCATCGGAGAATTCGGCGATTATCTCACCGGAGATGTATGGAGACTGGGGGGGGCCGGCAGGTTCCGGATTCTCCCTTGCACAGCACAGGCAAAGAAGAAGCGGAAGCAGCGACAGGACCCGTTTCATGGCATCAACGCTTGCCGCCCTGACCGAATCTGTAGCTCAGACCGGCGACCAGCGCGCCGCCCGTGCCGCTGTTGAGAATGTATGCTAAATCGAGACCGATGCCGAACAGCCTGACGCCGGCGCCGGCGGAGAAGCCGGAAGGCACTGGAGCGGCGGAAAAGTCTTCCCGCACGCCGGAATAACGGTATCCGGCCCTAAGGAACGCCATATCGCGGAAACCACCCTGCACGCCTGCAGCGACACCGAAAGTGCCGTTGGCCCAATAGTAATCGCCGTCGGCAAGGAAATCTACGGCGAAGTCGCCAAGTCCAAGTTTATATGCGGCTCCTACCCTTACCGAGGAAGGCAGAGGATAGCTCCTGTTGGCGACGGAAGCCACCTTGGGACCAAGGGATGCCACACCTGCACTGACCGTAAGGGCGTCATGCCTGTACATTGCCATGACGTCGGCGCTGAACGAAGTAAGGGTGGTCTTGGAATCGAGGGCGGATGACGCATAGCGTGCGAGCGCGCCGAAAGACAGGAAGTCCCCTATTGCATAGGACAGGCCGAGGCCCACCGTCATCTCACTGGGGGCAAAACTGCCGGAAGCACCGCCGCCTTCGCTGAAAAACGGTATTTTGGGATAAGCGGTGCCGATATATCCTGCGGAAACGCCGAAGCTGCCGAGGCGCAGGGAGGCCCCGCCGCCGTACGAAAGGGCCTTGCCGTCTCCGGCGGGAGCCATTCCGAAAGTGCCGGCGGCGTCCACCATATGCCCGGCAAGGGATATGGCGGCAGGATTGCCGAATGCGGAGAATGCCGTGCCCATATCGACGGAGGCATAACCCGCACCGGCGGTGCCGAGAGTGGCGGGATTGCGGTCGGAACGGATGAAATCCATCGCCGTACCCTGGGCGGATGCGGAAATACAGACTGCCGCAAGGATTAAGGATAATGCAATTCGTTTCATCACTTCTTCACGATTATGTTGTTGAACACCTTGTCGCCGTATTCCACCTTAAGGGTGTAGAGGCCGGGGCCGGCAGTCCTCATATTGATTTCTGCAGGCTGGAATGCGTTGCAGGGGGCGGACACCGAGTAAACCCTGGCTCCGGTGGAGTTGAACAGGCTTATCTTCGCGGTGCCGTCGAAACGGATGATACCCACGTGGAGTATGTCCACGACGGGATTAGGGTAGCACAGGACCTCCTTGCCTCCGGAGTTGACCAGCACGTTGAAGGACGTGGTAACCTTCGCACCTCCAGCGTCAGTAGCGGAAAGCGTAACCGTGGCGAGACCGGAATCGGCCAGGGCGGTTACGTTGAGGACCGCGCTGCCGGTGTTCTGGGTGACGTGGACCACGGAATTGTCGGAGATGGCAATGTCGTAGCTGAGAATCTCACCGTCCGGATCGACGATGTAGTCTTCCATATTGATCTTCACCATCTCGCCGGAGCCGTTGAGGACGACGTCGTCGACCGGCTTCTTGACAACGGGAACCTCGTTGGGAAGTATCTCGTAATTGATCCTGTACTCGGTGGAGAGGCCGTAATTGTCGGAGGCGAGCAGCACGCCGGTGTATTTGCCGGCCGGAGCGGCCACTCCAAGCACCTGCAGGCGGTATTCACCGCTCTTGACGCTTTCCAGAAGGGTGAGAGCGCCGGGGTCCTGCTCATCCTTGTTGAACTCAACGTTGACCACGTGCATATCTTCATCGGAAATGCTGAAGACTATGTTGAAGCGGTCCTGAACGTGGAAACGGAAGTCGCCGTCGTAGGTTGTAGTGATGACGGGAGCGTGGTTGCCGCCCGTAACCGCCGTGCTCACGGAACTCAGTTCGGAGAAATTGCGTCCGTAATCGAAGGACGAGAGCGCAAGATAGTAGGATTTGTCGAATCCGAGGTCGCCGATGGTGCCCGTAACGGAATCGCCTACGCCGGCGTCCCGGCAAAGGATGTCGCCATAGAGGACATTGGAGCCGGGGCTGCGCGGGTCGCATCCCTCAAGGTCGGAAAGGCTCTCGGACGCAAGCACCCTCACGCCGTGAGCGGGTTTGCCCTCGCGGTCGGGGGGGACGGGGAAAGTAATCGTGACGTTGTTCGACAGAACTTTGTCAATGGTGTAATTCTCAACCCGTGCCGGAGGCTCGCCGGTGCCGTATGCGATGGCTCCGAGAGCGTCCACAAGGGGGCCGATCCTGAACGAAGCGGGAACGTCGGCGCTGTTGCCGCCTCCAACGAGCTTGTCACGGAGCTGCGCGCTGGTGAATCCCATTCCGCCGCAGTAAGACACCACGAGCGCCGCCACGCCGGACACGTGAGGGCAGGCCATCGAGGTCCCGCTGGCCTCGCCGTACTTGCTGCCAGGGTAGGTGCTCAGGATGTCCACGCCGGGGGCGCAGATGTCAACCCAGCTGCCGTAATTGGAGAAATTGGAACGTCCGCCGTAAGGAGTTATGGCACCGACCGTAAGGCACACCGGATAACATGATGGAGCGCCGAAAGGACGGCCGTCGTTGCCGGCGGCGAACACTACAAGGCCACCTGCCATGGGGCCCGTCTGCACACCGTTTTTCATGCCCGCATAGGCAGTGAAATAATCGATTGCGTCCTTGGTGGCATCTTTGTACGCTCCGGAATTGGGCTGGATGTAGAAATTGTGCGATGCCTCGGCGGCCTCCTTATTGTAATTGCCCCTGGAATCGACGAAATCGTAGCCCCAGCTGTTGTTGCTGATAACTGCGCCGTGGTCGGCTCCCCAGACAATCGCGGCCTCGAAATTGGCTCCCCCTTCGGTGTTGGAGAACACCTGGCAGGACATAAGCCGCACGCCGGGTTCGCCGTCCGCGGCACTACCGCCTGCAATACCGCACACACCCTTGCCGTTGTTGTTGACGGCTCCGATGGTACCTGCCACGTGGGTGCCGTGGCTGTGCGCCGTGATGCGGTAGGCGTTGCCGTTGTTCATGAACGAACGGCTTCCGTTGTCGCCGGGGGCGACTACTGCGGCCGCGAGGTCTTCGTGGGTCAAATCGATACCGCCGTCAACGACGGACACGATAACCTTATCGCTGCCCCTGGTATAGTTCTTCCACACGGGGACGGCATTCACGTCGGCCCAGGTCGTGTAGGGGTTGTGATAACCCCACTGACGGCCTTCCATGGGGTCGTTGAAGCAGTTTTCGTCGGCCGTACGCACCTTATGCACCGGGCGGGCGCTGAGCACGCCGGGCATAAGCGAGAATCTTTCCGCTGCAGCGGGAGACGGGACATCACCCTCGAAACGGACCCTGTACCAACGGTGCAGGCCGAATTCGCGGTGCCTGGCCTCGTTCTCCTCATCGATGGGGAAAACCCTTTCGCACTCTACGATTCCGAGTTCTTCCAGCGCTTCGGAGGCCACGGAAGCCTTCGTCGCCAGCGCCCTGAAATCACTACCGGACTCCAGGGAAGACACAAGCTCGTCATCGAAATAAACGTTTATCTGACCGGGCACGAAGACCGACGCGGCAAGTGCCACGGGGTCGTCGGGGGCCGCGGAGCGTATCACGGGCTTCTCAACCTCCTTGCTGCATGAGCATGCAAGGAGGGCGCAGAGTGCAGCCCACAGCGGAATTCTTCTCATTATTGTTCTTTATAATTCCGGGCAAGATATTCAAGCACCTTCACCAGAGATTCCGGTTTTCTCCAGTTGATCTTTTCCTGCTTGAAAAATGCTTTTGCAGCCGCCTGGTCGAGGCCGGGAAGCGCAAGGACATCCGACTTGGAAGCCTCGATCTGACGGGCACCCAGGAGGAAACCATAACTCACTCGGACAGGGAGGACGTTGCCGGTCTTGGAACCCGCAATGGCAGCCTGGAGTTCCATGCTGACGGTAGCTCCCGCAAGGCCGAGGTTGTTGATGTTCTGGGTTGACGCCACGGCGGAACTCACTCCATAGCCGATATCGGACTTGGCGAGACGTTCCATATCGACGGCGGTGAAACGGAGAAGGGCGCAGTTGCCCTCTTCCGAGACGACCTCCGCAAGGCGCCCGAGGCGGTTGACGAACAAGGTCTCCCCTATCCGGACGTACTGGACCAGGCGCATGTCCGCGGCCATAATGCGTCCGTCATTGATGTAATGAAGACTGCCGTCGACCACGGAAACATTGTACCAGCCGTCGTTGAGGTTTGCACCTCCGGAGGTGTGAACGCCCCCGGAGGTGAATTCCTCTAGAAGATACGGCCATGTCTCGCGCGGCTTGAAGTCGTAGTTCTGGGCTGCTGCAGAGAAGCAGCAGGCCAAAGCGACAATCGACAATAATACGCGTTTCATGGGGAGAACAATCATTTTTTACCTCCTGGCATTCGCGATACGGCGGACCTTGAGGGCCTTGCCGGCAACACGCTCGCCGGAAGCGACAGCAGTAGTTCCTACGGACTTCAGAGCCGGGGCGGATGCAGCCTCCTGCTTTGTCATTGTTGTGGGAACAGAGAAAATCATACCGAAGTTGGACCATCCGGTATCCTTGTTATAACCAAGCAGGCCGAGCTTCACGGCATAGGTCTCTTCTCCCTCGTCCATGTAGTGGTTGGGCTCGATTGCGGCAGTTTTGCCGTCCTCGCTCAGCTTGGCCGTGGCGAGAAGGTCGGTCTCGTCATTGCCCATCGCAACGTAGTTGGTATTGGTAATACCGCACAGATAGAGGGTGTAGCTGTTTCCACTGGCAGTGACAGTGCCTCCGCCAGGCGAGAAGTTGAACTCGAGATTGCCGGTCTCCGCATTGAAGTCGACGATTGCGAATGTGGTGCTGACACCGGGATAGAACAGGCCAATGGTGTAAGACTCATTGGCGGAGTCCATGCCGATGGTCAGAGGATTTGCGAAGCCTTCGACATTCCAGGTTCCGAGCCACTTCTGGTAGTTGGGATCGATATTCTCGGCGGGACGCTTCATCACTGCGGGGAATTCGATGTCAAGGTCGCCCCATCCGGTGAATGACTCGTCGTTGTATTTGAACACGGCCATACCGGTGTAGTATCCGTCGCGGGTGCTTTCGACATTGGCCTGCTTGAGGGTCTCGTCGAGGATGGCACGGCCTATGGCGGAGGAGCCGCTGTAGATGTTGATGTAGCCGGCCTGCTCGGAAGGATAATAGGCAAAGAAGCCTTCTCCACCGGCCTCGGTGCAAGGATCGGTCACGAAGAACTGGAGTTCGCCGTTCCAGCCGACGTTTGCATCGATGAGGTAGTTACCGGCCTTGATGACATAGGAAACCTCATTCCTGTCATTCTCTGCGATGGTGATGGGAGTACGGTTGAGATTCCACTCACCGAGCCAGTTGTCGTATGCGGCAAGCATATCTGCAGTAGGAGTGACAGTGAATTCAGCGTTGACATATTCACCGGTAAGATGGCCGGAAGGAGTGGCGCCGAGGACCCAGATTTCGTGCTCGCCGACATCGAACCTGTTATATGCCCACTGCTTGTCGCCGGACTTGATGGGATATGCATCTTCTGTTCCAAGGTCGGGGCCGATGGCCTTCTCCTCCATATACTGGAGGTACTCGTCGATGCTCTCGAACTCATTGTTGACAACACCCTTGGCATATACGAAGAGATAATAGTTGCCCTGTACGCCGGATACGGAAATCATACTGTTGACAGCACCGTCGATTTCCTGCTCTCCTGCATAGGATGCGACCCAGTCGTTCATGAGCTTGGTAGCCATGACCCTCTTGGCCTCGATATAGGCCTGGAGGCCGCGGGATGCCTTCTTTGCGTTGTCGCTGACAGACTCGATCTCGATTACGGCGAAATAGGAAAGGCCGATTTCGAGAGCGGACTCGTCAAGGGTGACGCTGACTTCCTTGGAAGTGCTGCCGGCGGGGATGGTCACAGGATTCTCGAAAGAAACAGCTGCGGCGGGAACCATATTGTAGTCTTCCATCTGGGCGACAAGGGTGAGGTTCACGACGACATCCTTTGCGGGGGCTGCATCAAGGCCAAGGGTAAGCTTGGCGGCGCCGTTTTCGAATGCATCATTGTAATCGGCAATGGAAACCTCGACGATGACGGGTGCGGGCTCCTCCTCTACGGTGATGGAGACCTTGCAATCCTTCTTGGTGTCATCTACCTTGGCTCCGTTGGCGGAAACGAGGGTAAAGGTGGTCTCATAAGAACCGGCTTTGAGTGCGGAAGCGTCAAGGGTGACGGGAACGCTTGCAGAAGTGGAGCCGGCTGCAATGGATACGGACTTCTCGAAGCTCAGGGCGGCTGCAGGGATGGAACCGCTTGCGTCGAGGGTTGCGGTAACGTCAGAAGACGATTTGTCGGAGAGAGCAAGATTGAGGGTAACCTTGCCGTCGGTGAATTTGTCGGATGAAGCGCTGATGCTCACGAGGACATCTTTCTTCACCGGTTCTTTGGGTTCGCAGGATGCGAAGAGGGCTACGGCTCCGAGAGCCAGAAGCACTGTTTTGATAAATGTCTTTCTCATTGCTTATAGGGTTGATTATTTCTTGACCAAGGTAATAGGAGCCATGGCGATGGCATTGGACGCGGCAAGGTAGTATCCACCTTCGTCATAGAGGGCGGCGAAACCCCTGTTGCCGTCGAGCTTGTAACCGTCGTCGGTCTTCTCGAACGTAAGCGTTCCGGAATTGTAGATGTACTGGCCGTCATACCCCCAGATGAGGATATCGTGCCCGTTGTACTTGTCGGCAAGCTTGTAGCCGACGGCGACGGAAATCCTGGAGAGGTCCTCGCTGACGGTGGCAGGTACATAGTGGCGCAGGCCCTGGCCGACGTAGCTTCCGGCAAACGTGGGAACTATACCGTCGATGAAGGTGGTATACCAGTTGTCGGGGTCGGCTGCAAGGGTGAGCGTCCAGGTGGCGCCGTCTGCTTCCGTGGCGGTGTACTCGCCGAAGATGGTCTTCAGAGGGTGGTCGTTGTCGATGATGGTGACCTTGCAATAGGAATAGCCGCCCTTGCAGACCTCGTTGCCGGAACCGGACATCTTGATGGTGAAGTCCTTGTTGCCGGTGAGTTCGCCTGCGAAGTTGACTATCTTGACCTTGATGTTCTTCAGGGTGTCGGCCGCACTGAAGCGGATGATGGCGGCGTCGTTGTCGACGATGTCATAATCCACGCCCTTCTGGCCGTTGGGAACCATCAGCTTGGTGTTCTTGTCGAACTTCTCGCCGTCCACGGTCTCGAAGGTGAGGGTGAAATCCACGCCGGCGGAAGCCTTGACGGGGATGTCGATCACTCCTGCATCCTCATACACGGAAAGGCTGGGAGAGGGGAAATACACGAAGGGGATCTCCGTATAATTTGCTTTGCGGCTGCATGATACACAGGTAAGTGCAAGCAGGCCGGCTGCTATGATATATACTTTTTTCATACTCTCGCTCAATTATTAGTTACCGTAACCGGGATTCTGTTCAAGATTGACGTTGAGCCTTCTTTCGTCGGCCGGGATGGGCCAGATGAAAGACCGGTCGTCGGCCTTCATGGCACGGCCGTCGTAGTAGTCGCCGCGCATGACTGCGTTCCTGGAAAGGGTGCCGGCCTGGGCTTCGCGGGCCTCGAATCCGAGTCCCCAGCGCTTGAGGCAGGTCCAGCGCATGCCTTCACCGACGGTCTCGCGGAACCATTCGTTGCGGATGTCGTCGATGCGGCCGCCGCTCTTGGCAGCACCCCTGGCGGTCTGCAGGATGTTGATGGTGGACTTGGCCTTGGGGATCAGGTCCTGCATGGATTCCGCTTCGGCCTTGATGAGGTACATCTCGCTGATGAGGAAAGGCTTGCACATCTGCACGCCGTTGGGAACATCACCGGAATAGAGGTTGCTGTTGCCAAGGTACTTGACGAAGGTGGCGAAATCGCCCCTGTAGTAGGAACCGTTGACCTCGGTATAATAGTCGGTGGTGGAGAACCAGACGGTCTTGCGGATGTCGTTTCCGGCATAGCTGTCCATGAGCTTCTTCGTGGGAAGGAAGAGAGAGCGGAAGCAGACTCCGTTTTCCTGCGAGGAGAACATGTTGGTATAGACGTCGGTTGCATTGGGACTCTCCTGACGGGAACCGAAGAGCTGCATGATGGCCTCGGTGCCGGCGTCGTCGCGGAACTCGTTCTTGAGTTTCTCGGCGGTGTTGGAAAGCTCATACTTCCTGGTGGAGATGACCTTGTCGGCTGATGCGGCGGCATTCTCGTAGTCCTGGACGTCAAGATAATAACGGGCGTAAAGGGCGTTTACGGCGTCGATGGTAGGATAATCGGCCTGGAGTTCACCGGCTACGTCGGCCAGGAATAAGGCGGCGGAGTCGAGGTCGGCCTTGATCTGGGTGTAAACCTCGTGGACGGTGTTCCTTGCGGGACGGGCGTTCAGGTCGAACTCGAGCACGATGGGGACGCCGAGGGCCTTGTCGTCATCGGGGTCGTAGTTGGGACCGAAGTGGCGTACGAGATTCATGTAGGCTTCGGCCCTGAACATATAGGCTTCACCCTTTACTTTACCGGCGGCAGACTCGGTGCCCGCAGGAATGTTCACCTTGTCCTTGAGGGCGTTGATGAGCACGTTGTAATCCTTGATGACGGTATAGTGGTTGCTCCAGTATGCCTCGATGTAGGAGTCGCTGGAGGAGAAACTGTCGTCGGTACGGTGGATGGAACCGTAGTTGTTGCCGAAACCGGAAGAAGCGTTGAAGCCGTCGGTCATGACGTCCTCGAGGATATTGTTCATACCCCCGTGAACCGCACGGTAATCGGACATGATCCTGGCCTCAAACTGGGAAAGGTCCTCGCTGGTGGCAATCACCTGTCCGCCGGGTTCATAGACGATGGCGTCCGTGGGAAGGAGGGCAAGGTTGCAGGAAGTGAGCGCTGCGGTTGCAGCGACGGCGGCAAAGATATATTTAATGGTCTGTTTCATATCTTTCTTCGTTTAGAATGTGAGTTCCAGGCCGAGAAGCATCTGCTTGGAGTTTGCAGGCAGACCGAGGGAGACGTTGGTGTCATCCTCGGGGTCGATACCTGAATACTTGGTGAAAGTGAGCAGGTTGCGTCCGGTGAACGTAATCTTGAGATCCTGCATGAACGAGATGTTGTCCATAATGCTCTTGGGGAGGGAGTAAGCGATCTGGAGGTTCTTGAGCCTCAGGAAGGAAGCATCTTCGATAAGGTGGGTATCGAACTGCATCACGGTACCCTGGCGCCAGTCGGGCCACTTGGCATCGGGATTGGTTTCAGTCCAGAAGTCGGAAACGCCCTTGTGCTGGTTGTTGTCGGCGAACTGGTTGGGGTTGGCGTAGAAGAACGCGTCGTTGTTGATCATGTACTTGCCGGCCACGTATGAGAAGTCTGCCAGGAAAGACAGGCCCTTCCAGCCGCCGGAGAAGCTGAATCCGCCGTAGATGGGAGCGTGACGCTTGAATCCGGTGTTCTGGATGAGGTCTTCCTCGGAGAAGACGTCGGTAACCTCGTTCTTGGTGGTGGTATCGATATCGTCGGGATTGGGCTTGTACCAGGTAGGCTTACCGGTATTGCGGTCGACTCCGGCGTAAATCGGATCGTAGTACATGACGGGCTGTCCGACGACGAATGCCACGCCGGTATTGGCGATTTCCCAGCGGTCGCGGCCGTCGAAGAGCTCGAGGACCTTCTCAGCATTGTAGTTGAAGGTGGTCTGGAAATGCAGGAAGGACTCGCGGGTGCGGAAGATGTCGTAACCCAGGGTGACATCGACGCCGGTGTTCAGGAGGGCGCCGACGTTGCGGTACTGGGAACCGAAACCAACGGTTGCGGGAATAGGCACGCTCATGAGCATGTCGGTGGTCTTGCGGTGGTACCACTCGACGTCGAAGTCGAAGCGGTCGAACACCTTACCGGTAAGGGCGACGGTAAGCAGGGCCTGCTTCTCCCAGGAGAGGTCAGGGTTCTCGGGCTGGGCGAAGTACAGACCGTTGGTGCCGTTGTACATGCCGCCCTCGCCGAGGAGGTTAAGAGCCTGGTAATCAGCGATGTTGGCATTACCGGAGGTACCGTAGCTGGCCTTGAGGTTGAGGTCGTTGACCCATACGACCCTCTTGAGGAACTCTTCCCTCTTGATCTTCCACATTGCACCTGCGGACCAGAAAACGCCCCAGCGCTTGGCAGCACCGAAACGCGAGGATGCGTCGGCACGTATGGAAGCGTCGAAGATGTAGCGGCCGTCAAGGGTGAAGTCGGCATGGCCGAAGAAAGAACGGAAAGCGCTCTGCACCTGGCTCTCGTCGATCTCGCGGGTCTCGGGGTCGCCGGAGCTGATGAGGGTGATGCGGGGGTTGATGATGTTCTCAATCGAGCCGGACCAGTAGTCGTAGTCGTTGTATATCTCCTCATGGCCTGCAAGGACGCTGAAATTGATCAGGTCACTCTTGTCGAAGGTGTATTCGAGGGTGTTGGTGAGCGAGGAGGTGTAGTTGTACGCCGTGCTGCGGCTTCTCCAACCGCTGCCGCCCATCATGTAGTAGTCGGGCTTCATGAGTCCGGTGTAACGGGACACATAGCCGTCCACGCCGGCCCTGGACGAAAGCTTGAGGTCGGGTGTGAAGTCGATGGTGACGAATGCCGTACCCATAAGGCCGAGGCGCTCGGTAGGAGTGATGCGGTTGGCCATATAGGTGTGGTGGTTGATCATGCCGCCGGGATACTCGTTCTCGTACTCCTTGCCGGTTTCGGGGTCGATTGCCGGATAGAAAGGAAGGGTGAGGTAGGAAAGGGCTCCGGAGGTGTAGTTGCGGTTGTTGGAGGAGTTGGACCAGTTAGGGTTCTGGATGGTCTTGTCGTACGTGGCGCTCATGTTCATACCGACCTTGAGCCAGTCCTTGGGACGGCCCTGGACGTTGGAACGGAGGGTGAAGCGGTCATATACGTTGCCGATGGCGGAACCTCTCTGGTGGAACTGGGATGCGCCGATGAGGTATGCAACCCTCTGTCCGCCGCCCTCGATGGAGATGTCGTTCTGGTACTGGGGGTTGTTGAACTGCTGGACGTAGTTGTACCAGCGGGTGTCGGCGTTGTATCCGTTGTCGTAGAAAGTCTCCTTGACGTACTGCTCGGAGTGGATACCGGCGATGTTCCAGAAGCGGGCCAGTTCGGCGCTGCTCATCATGTTCTCATAGAGAGACTTGTCTGTGATGGTGGAGATACCGTACTGGGAACGAACCGTGATGGATGCGGAGTTGTTGTAGGGACACCGGTGGCCGCTCGGGCACCGTAGATGGAGGTTGCGGATGCGTCCTAGAGGATGAAGATGGACTCGATATCGTTGGGGTTGACCGACATGATGGAACGTGCGCTGGAAGGCACGCCGTCGATGATGTAAAGGGGAGCTGACGATGAGGTGAGGGAACCCGTACCATGAAGCTTCATGGATACGGAGTTGTCACCAGCGACACCGCCGGAGGTGAGAACCGCAAGACCTGCGACCTGGCCCTGGAGGGCGTCCAGTGCGGATGAAGACGGAGCAGTGCGGATGCTCTCGGAATTGACGGTGGTGACGCTTCCCACGAGGGACTCGATTTTCTTGGGAGAGCCGTAACCGACTGCAACTGCGCTCTCAAGGAAAGTATTGGATTCCTTGAGCACGATGACGAGGTCACGGCTGCCGGAAGCGGGGATCGTCATGTCATAGTCGTCGTAACCTATGCAGGAAATCTTGATTTCCCTGCTGTTTGAGGGCACTTCGAAAACAAACTTGCCCTTGTCGTCAGTAATGACGCCTCTGGTAGTGCCGGGGATGAAAACGGAGGCTCCCGGTATGGAGAGGCCGGATTCGTCCTGCACTACGCCTGCTACTGTGACATTCTGCGCCCGGGCGGTAAGAGCCGAGACCAGGGCCAGAAGCACCATAATCAGTTTAATTCTTCTACTCATATACTAATAAAACATAATAATATTATCACGTTTAGGCGCGAATTGTCAAAGTTACGGCATTTTTGCGAAATAACAAAATATAGGCAAAAAAAGAGGCCGGCCAAAACTGGCCGGCCTCGATTTTAACAGTTAAGCCGAAGTAAAGGCGATAAGTATTCTACCACCATCCCTTCTTTGCAATCCACTCTTCGTACTCGATGGAATCTTCACCCCAACCGGTCTTTTTCTGGCCCTTGACAGCATAGGTCTTGGAAGAGCCGTCCTTGTTGGTAAGGGTGTAGGTGAACTCGATGAGGTCAGCCTTGTAAGTAGAGGGAGTGGTGACTCCGTCGGTAACGACTTTACCGTTGGTAATAGTTGCGGTAGCGCTCTGGTTGAACCTTGCAGGCCACTGCCTGGTTGCGGTATAGTATGCACCATAGCTGCCGTAAGCACCCTCGATGTAAGGATTCCAGGCAGTCATAGGCTCCTCAACCTCAGCGGCGGAAGCGGAGAAAGTCTGGGCTTCGGCGTTGATGCTGATCTTGAAGCGGACAGCAAAAAGCCTCTGCCAGCTGCCGGTGTAAGAATAATCCATATCGGTAATGGTTATCCAGCCGGCATCCTTGGCGTTATCAGTAGTATTGGTAATACCGATAGCCAGGATAGTGGTAGGCTCGGACTGTCCCTGAGGAGTAGCAAAAGCCATATATTTGCCATCAACCAGATGTATGGCGGTCATATCCGGATCGGCGACCCTGTAGGTTTCGCAGGAGACAAAACCGGCAAGGAGGGCGATGGAGGAGATAAGAGTAAAAAATCTTTTCATAATCGTTACTATTATTTTTGCCACCACATTGTTACATTAACAGCTTCCGGCTTCGGGGAATTGGGGTTGTAATCAGCCGAAGTCTTGGAATTGATGAAACGGACGGGGTAACCGCTCTTGAGAACACCATGATCATCGGTAATGGTTTTACCGCGCTGAGGGAAACCGGTACGGCTAAGGTCGAACCAGGCCTCCCAAGGCATGCCGTGAACGTTTGCCGCCCACTTCTGGTTGATAATCTGCTCAACCATATCCTGAGTACTTCCACCTGCGAACGGATAGGGATTTGTTTCCAGGTACTTGGCAGCGTCCTTGATGGACAGGCGGCTGAAAGCGGCTGCAAGTGCGGCCTCATAGCATGCCTGGGCGTTAGTGGCATCACTCAGACGGGCATAGGCCTCAGCTTTGAGGAACTCAGCCTCATCGACGGTGCTGAACCATACGGGCTCGGTAGCGTAGAGAGCGAGACGGCTGGTTTCATCAGGATCTCCGGCAAGGCCGTAAGGAGAACCTGTCACGACGCCACCGGGATTGTTGTCGTAGAAGTAGAGAAGGCGGGGATCGTCAGCATTCAGCACGTTGAGGATATCGCTGCAGCAGCGGATATTGTTGGTGGTGTTAAGCTGGCGGCGGTCGCTCTCATAAAGAGGATTGGACTTGTCGGCCTGATCGGCGAAGTTGTCGAATGCAGCATCCTTGGAAAGGAAGTTGTTCTCGGCAAGCAGGCTCTGGATCTTTGCCTTGTTGGCGTTGAAATCACGAAGCAAGACCTTCAGGTACAGAGTGTTGACGAACTGGAACCAAGCATCGGTATCTCCTCCGAAGATCATGTCGGAAGAAGAGGTCAGGTTGACGGCCTCGTCTTCTGCCACCTGGGCGGCATCCATGCCGCGGATCTCTTCGCAGAGGGCGATGATGGTGGCCTGGATATCCTTGCCGGTATCAAAATGGGGAGTCTGGCTCTCTTTGAGGTAGCCCTCGCTGTAAGCCACATCGTCATAAAGGGAAGTAAGGATGTACAGGGAGTGGGCAAGCATAGCCTTGGCTTCAAGGATATAGTTGCTTGCGTGTCCGTCTTCTTCAGCCTTTGCGACAACTTCCTTGATACGGGGAAGAATGGAAGCGTAGTAGTATGACCAGGGGCTCTGGAAAGAGGTGTTGGTCACGTCGAAAGTCATGACGGTGTAGTACTGGTTGGTAGTGGAGCACTGAACCACATACTGTGACCAGAATGAGCCGTAAAGAGACAGTTCATAACCCAGCTTGTCAGCTGCGGAGAGCTGGATGGTGGGCATGAGCAGAGCCATGTCGGCGTCAGCGATATAATTAGGGTTGGTGTTGATGTCCAGCCACTGTTTGCAGCTCGAAGTCAGAAGGACCGCACCTAACGAAAGTATAGTAAAAAATCTTTTCATGTTATTATTCTCCTTTCTTTTAGAAAACGATCTTGAGGTTGCAACCGATGTTACGGGTAGAAGGAGCGGAATAATATTCGCCGTAGAGGGAAGTAAGGTCGTTACCGTAGTTGGTCATATCAGGATCGACAATACCCTGCTTGGGAGTCCAGAGGAGAAGGTTGCGGCCGAAGACGCCGATCTCGATGGTGGAGAGCCAGTTGATTCCGGCGAACCACTCGGTGGGCATACGGTAGGAAGCGGAAACTTCGCGCAGCTTGATGTAGGTCTTGTCGAGGAGATTGTCGCGGTAGCGGACATAGTTGTAGTTGGAGTAGAACTCACCGTTCATGTTGTAGAACGAGTTGACAGGCAGGTTGTTCTCGACGTAAACGGGTTCGCCGTTGGCGTCAACGCCGGCCTGGTAAACTGCGTGCTGGTGCACCCAAGGGTCACGGAGGTTGTACATGGTGGATTCTGCATTACCGTTGAACAGGACGATGCCCTGGGTTGCGGAATACATCAGGCCGCCCTGACGGTAGTCGAGGCTTGCTCCGAGCCTGAAGCCCTTCCAGCGGATGCTGGTGTTGAGGCCCATGGTGAAATCTGCATCAGCCTTGCCGAGAGTCTCATACTCGGTGTTGTCGTACTCGGGGAGACCTGTAGTGGCATTGACGATGGTATAACCATCATACTTGCCTCCTTCGACAGTGGCGATCTTGTAGTCAACCCAGGTGCCGACGGACTCGCCGAGAATGGCCTTGAGCTGGGGACCGCCGGACAGACCATAGATTTGATACTCCTTGACGTCATCCCAAAGCTCCTCTACAACGTTGTTGTTCTTGGAGAAGGTGTAACCGATATTCCACTCGAAGTCCCTGGTGCGGATGGGTACGACGCCGAGGGCGACCTCGAAGCCCCTGTTGCGGATCTTGCCGACGTTGCGGACTGGATCTGGTTCTCGGTGAGCTTGTCGTAGTATGCGAAATCGAGGTTCAAGCGATTCTTGAACAGGCGGATATCGATACCGGCTTCTGCCTCGGTGGAGATCTCAGGCTTGAGGTCGAGGGAAGGAACGCGGGCGCTCTTGTTCAGACCGACAAAGCTGTTGAGAGGGAAAGTCAGGTTGCCGAATGCGGCACTGGCGGATGCCAGATAGTAGTAGCTGGAAGTGTAATAGGTAGGAGCGTCGTTACCGGTCTTACCATAACCGCCACGGATCTTGAGGAAGCTCAGGACGTCGCTCTTGATGTTGAAGAGGTCGGTGATGATCACGGAGCCGTTTGCACCCCAATAGAAGAAGGAGTTGTTGTTGATGGGCAGGGTGGATGACCAGTCGTTACGGGCGGAGAGGGTGAGGTAGATGGCGTCGCGCCAGCCTAAATCAACCTGGCCGTAGGCACCGATGAGCCTGCGCTCGGACATGGAGGCGTCGGCTGGAGGGATGGCGCCGCTGGTGTTGGAGAAACTGGCCCAGCCGTCGACTGCAATTCCGTCGAGGTTGCCGGAAATGGCGGTTGCGGAACGCTGGTTGACATTGACGCCGGCTACTCCGTGGATGGAGAAGTCGTTGCCGATCTTGTAGTCTGCGTTCAGGAACACATTGCCGTCAAGCTGGGAAGAACGCTGTGCAACCTGGTAGAATGTACCATTCTCGACAGATGCGCCTTCGCCCTCGGCATATGAACCGGGATTGAATTTCCAGATGTTGTTGAAGTCCTTCCTGATGAAGTTGGTGATATCCATACCGCCGCGGGCGATGAGCTGGAGGCCCTTGAGGAGCTGGATTCCGAGTTCGCCGCTGCCATATACACGGTCATCGCTGTAGGTGGAGTAGTTGTTGTCGAGGGTCCACCAGGGGTTCTGTGCATAAGGAGTATAGAAGTTGTCGGCGTTGTTGAGGATATTGTGCCAGTCGCGGACATCGGCATAGTCGATGTTGACAGGATACTGGAGGATGTCCTGGTAGATGGTGGAACCGCTGCCGCCCTGTCCGGTCATGGAATTGCGGACGTCCTTGCGGACATAGTTCAAACTGTAGTTGAGCCAGGCGAGACCATCCTTGATCTTGGTGTTGCCGCGGAACGAGAAGTTGTGCCTCTTGTAATAGTCGTTGCTGCCGGGGAGGATACCGTCTGAATAGATATTGCCGTAGGAAGCGACGAATCCGGTTGCCTTGCTGCCACCCTGGATGGTGACGGAGTTGTTGGCCTCGAAACCGGTGGTATAGAAGTTCTTGAGGGAATTCGGCTTGTAAGCGAAGTTGGTGTGGTACTCGGGATTGTCATAGACATCCTCCTTGTTGCCGGGATTGTATCCCTGCTCGGCTGCACCGGGACGCCAGATGACGTCGCGGCCATCGAGGAGGTTACCCCAGGAACCATTCTCGGTAGGAGAATAGTTGCCGAACACGTAGCCGTCGGAGGAATAGAACCAGCCCTGTCCGAAACGGTTCTGGAGGTTGGGGATACGGAGAACCTCACTCATCTGGAAAGCACCGTCGTACGTTACCTTGACAGCCTCATTCTGCTCACCGCGCTTGGTGGTGATGATGATGGCGCCGTTGCCGGCACGTGAACCGTAGAGAGCGGTTGCGGAAGCACCCTTCAGAACGGTGATGGACTCGATGTCCTCAGGGTTGATGTCAGCGGCCTGGTTACCGAAGTCGATAGAGTTGTTCAGACCCTGATAACCCATTGTTCCGTTGGACATGGGAACACCGTCAACAACGTACAGAGGAGAGTTGTTGGCAAATGAGGAATAACCGCGGACGATAACCTTCTGGGAGGTACCGGTACCACCGGCGGAAGAAATCTGGACACCGGCGATCTTACCGGACAGACCCGAGAGGGCGTCGGCAGCGTGGCCTTTGACGATTTCTTCGGAGCGCACGGTTGTGGAAGCGTAACCGAGGGTCTTCTCCTGGCGTGTCATACCGGTAGCGGTAACGACAACCTCGTCGAGACCGATGGCGTCAACTTCCATCGTCACGTCGATCTTGGACTGGTCGCCGATGGGAACAGTCACATCACGCATGCCAAAGAAGGAATACTTAAGGACATTGCCACCGCGGATGGTAAGGTTGTACGTACCATTGATGTCGGTGACGGTGCCTACGTTAGTTCCTTCCACAAAGACAGAGACTCCGGGGAGCGGCTGGCCGTCACTGTCGGTGACCGTACCAGAGACCTGCTTGTTCTGAGCGATGGCGGCGATGGAGAATGCCATCAGTGCCACAGCCGTGAAAAAAAACTTTAGTTTTTTCATAAGCATTTTAAATTAAACAATAAACTATACTAACTAAATTTGAAAGCCTTATTTATCTGCATTCGCTAAAAATAAGCAAATTTAGGCCACTAAGTTACATATTATATTTTTAACACGCAAATTTTTCAATGCTTAAAAAGCACATTCTGAGGCCTTTGTCGCAGGAAAAGGGATTACAGATTGAAAGAAAAATATGCGCAGATAATTAAAAATATTAACCGTATAACCATTGAAGGCTAACGATTATTTAGAAATTTTTTTAATATTTACTGATTTCCCTAAGCCTCACCCGCCACAAGATCAAGAATCTCAGCGGTTATCTTCTGCTGGCGGCCCTTGTTGTATTCGAGGGTGAGTTCGGAGAGGAGACTTTCAGCGTTGTCGGTGGCGGTCTGCATGGCTATCATGCGGGCGGCGTGCTCGGAGGCGATGGAGTCGAGAAGGGCGGCGTACAGCTTAAGGTCGAGCACCTGAGGACGGAGGGACGCCAGCAATTCTGCCTGCGAGGGCTCAAAGATATAATCCGCCGTGGAATGCAAATCGCTATCCTCTAACGACTTACCCAAAATCACCCGGGCTTGGCTGCCGGAGTGATTTTGCGCATTCTCTTGACTGTCAGGTAATTGCATTTTACGCTGTTCCAGGAATGGCTCGACGTTTACCTGCTGGCGGCCGGTGCTGACGAAGTGATTGTACACCAGGGTGGCTCCGGAGATGCCGCCGGAAGCATAAAGGTCCCTCAACTCTGCGGAAATCGCAGCGACGGCGTCGAAATCGGGTTTGCCGACAAGCTGGGAGAAGTCACGGGCGACGGGGATGCCGGCCTTGGAGAGGGCCTGGGCCATCTTGCGGCCGAAGACCCACGCCTGCAGAGGGGCCTGCAAGGCCCTGGCCTCCGAAAGGGCGGCCTTGATTGCGTTTGCGTTGAAGGCTCCGCACATAGAGGCGTTGCTGGCGAATGCCAGAAGGATGCGCGGCGCTGCCGGATAATCCCCACTGGAGGATGTCATTCCGGGAGATTCCTCCGCTACGCTACGCTCCGGTCGGAATGACAGAGAAGTGGTGCTTTGCTCCTTCGACAGAGAGGGGGTGCTGTCCGCTGTCATTCTGAGCGCCAGCGAAGAATCTCCCTGCACCGCGGAAAGTATCCGCCCCAGCGCCTCCTCATAAGGCCGCAGCGCCTCGATGGTGCGCTGGGCCCGGAGCAGCTTGGACGAAGCCACGAGCTTCATCGCCGAAGTGATCTTCAGCGTGCTGCGTACGGAGGCTATCCGGTCCTTTACTTCCCTAAGTGAAGACATATATCCTCTGCAGTCTTGCGGATGATGTTTTCAGAAGCCTCGGAAACGACTTCGGAGGCAAGTTCATCGAGCACGCCGGAATGGGAGGCGCGCATCTTGTCCAGGAACATCTTCTGGAAGGTCTGGACAGACTCAACCGGGATGCCGCTCATAAGCGCGTGCGTGCCGCAGTACAGCACAGCCACCTGCTCCCCTACCGGCATGGGTGAATACTGCGGCTGGATGAGAAGCTGGTTGTTCTTGCGGCCCTTGTCGAGAGCCATTTCGGTGACCTTGTCGAGGTCGGAGCTGAATTTGGAGAAAGATTCCAGTTCACCGAACTGGGCCTGGTCTATCTTGAGCGTACCGGCGACCTTCTTCATGCTCTTTATCTGGGCGTCGCCGCCTACGCGGGACACGCTGATGCCCACGTTGACCGCAGGGCGGAATCCGGCGTTGAACAGCGAACTCTCCAGATAGATCTGGCCGTCTGTAATGGAAATGACGTTGGTGGGAATATAGGCCGAAACGTCGCCGGCCTGGGTTTCAATGATAGGAAGAGCCGTAAGGGAACCTCCGGCGCGCACCTTGCCGCGAAGGGCGTCGGGCAGGTCGTTCATCTTTTCGGCGACATCCTGCTGGGAGATAATCTTGGCTGCACGCTCGAGCAAACGGGAGTGCAGGTAGAATACATCGCCCGGATAAGCCTCGCGCCCGGAAGGACGGCGGAGGATAAGAGAAACCTCGCGGTAGGCGACCGCCTGCTTGCTCAGGTCATCATAAACCACGAGCGCATGACGGCCCGTATCGCGGAAGTACTCCCCTATCGCAGCACCGGCAAACGGCGCATAATACTGGAGCGCAGCGGGATCTGCCGCGGTTGCAGCAACCACGATGGTATAATCCATGGCGCCCTTTTCGCGCAGCGTCTGCACCAGGGAGGCCACGGTGGAACCCTTTTGGCCTATGGCGACATAGATGCAATACACGGGGTCCCCCGCCAGGAAGGCACTCCGCTGGTTGATGATCGTATCGATGGCGATGGCGGTCTTGCCGGTCTGGCGGTCGCCGATGATGAGTTCCCTCTGGCCGCGGCCGATGGGAATCATGGAGTCGATTGCCTTGAGACCGGTCTGGAGCGGCTCGTGGACAGGCTCACGGAAGATGACTCCAGGGGCCTTGCGTTCCAGCGGCATGCGGATGAGGTCACCGCGCACGGGACCCAGGCCGTCCAGCGGAGTGCCGATAGGATCAACCACCCTGCCTACCAGGCCCTCGCCGACCTCGATGCCGGCGATGCGCCCGAGCCTGCGGACACGCATTTCTTCCTTGACCAGGTCGGTCTTGCCAAGCAGCACGGCGCCGACGTTGTCTTCCTCAAGGTTCATCACGACGGCCTTCACGCCGCTGTCGAATTCCAGCAGTTCGCCGGCTTCCGCGCCCGTGAGGCCGTAGATGCGGGCCACGCCGTCGCTGACGGTGAGCACCCGCCCCACTTCTTCGTATTTGAGGGAAGTATCCACGCCGCGCAGCTGTTCCAGCAGGACGTCGGATATCTCGCTTGCTTTGATATTGTTCTGGCTCATACGATACGATTGGTTTTTTCTATGAAGTCGCGCCGCAGCACCTGCAGCTGGCGGCGGACGGTGGCGTCGAGCATCTTGCCGTCAACCTCGACCCGGTAGCCTCCTATCAGCTCCGGGTCGACCTCGGTCTCGAGCATTATCCTGCAGCCGAAACGCTGTTCCAGCTCCTTGCAGACGCGTTTTTCCAACTCCGGAGCAGGGGTTGCCGTGGTGAGTACCACGTGCCTCAGGCCGGCGGATTCGCAATACAGGTCGACGAAGGTGCGGAATATCCTGCGCAGGTACTCCTGCCTGCCGTTTTTCACCAGCAGAGCGACAAAGCGCTGCAGATCGGGTTCCAGAGGTGACGGGAGCGAGGAGGAATCACGGAGCATCGCCCGCACCTGGGCGCACACCTGTTCTCCGCGCCCCGACTCCTGGGTGAGACGCAGCAGTGCTACGGCGTAGCGTTTGGTGACGGCTCCGGTATTCATCCTAATTCAACGGCGCGTGCGAGGCCTCGTCTGCGAGGCGGTCCATAAGGGCAAGCTGCTCGGCGTCGGGCTGAAGTTCCTTGCGGAGAATCTTCTCCGCCACGGCGACGGACAGCGTGGATACCTCCGAACGGAGTTCGCTCAGGGCGGCCTCCTTCTCGGCAGTTATCTCCTCGCGGGTCTTCTGCAGGATCTTGGCGGATTCGGCCGCGGCCTCTTCTTTGGCACGGTTCAGTATTTCTTCGCGCGTGCGGGAGGCCTCGGCGAGTATCTTTCCCTGCTCGGCACGTGTCCGGTCCAGTATCTTCTGCTGCTCGGAGGCAAAAGAATCCAGCTCCAGGCGCGCCTTTTCCGCTGCGGCGAGCGAATCCCGGATGTAGTCCGAACGCTTTTCCACCATACGGGTGATGACGGGAAAGCCCCACTTGGCGAGGATGAAAAACACCGCGCCGAAGATGACGACCATCCAGAACAGCAGGCCGATATCCGGTGTAATAAGCGACATAGGCTACTTCAGAAGGACTGCGAGCAGACAGACGATGACTGCGAAGAGGCAGACGCCCTCGATGAGTGCACCGATGATGATTGCGGTGGTACGCAGGCCGCCGGAGATTTCGGGCTGGCGGGCGCTGGCCTCCATTGTTGACTGGGCGAGCTTGCCGATACCGATGGCTGCTCCGATTGCAACGATTCCGGCGCCGATTGCGCCGCCTACCTTGGCGAGAACTGCCGCTTGAAGAAGTGTTCCGATCATAATATCAATGTTTTAATGAGTTTCCGGTTGTTGGTGCGCCAGGCCGATGAAGACCGACGACAGCATGGTGAATACATAGGCCTGGATGAACGCGACGAGCAGTTCCAGGCAGTCGAGGAATATTCCGAACAGGACGGACACGAAGCTCAGCGAGCCGTTGAGCACCGGGCCCATCCTGGCCGTAAGGAAAACCAGCGCTATGGTGCTGAGGAGCATTATATGCCCCGCCAGCATATTTGCGAAGAGCCTTATCATCAGCGAGAAAGGCTTGGTGAACATACCGACTATCTCGATGATGGGCATGATGGGGATGGCCTTCAGGAAAATGGGTACGTCGGGCCAGAGTATGTCTTTCCAGTAGTGCTTGTTGCCGAAGATGTTGACCATGGCGAAGGTGAACAGCGCCAGCACAAGCGTGACTGCGATATTGCCGGTGATGTTGGCCCCTCCGGGGAAGAAGGGCACGATGCCCATCAGGTTGTTGATGAGGATGAAGAAGAAGGCCGTGAGCAGATAAGGCGAATACTTGCGGTACTCCGGCCCGACGGCGTCCTTGATGACGTCCTGCTCGATCATCACTATAAGCGGTTCGAACAGGCCTGCAATGCCCCTCGGGGCCTCCTTGAGGGCGTCGTGCCTGCGATACCAGCGGGCGCACAGCAGGATGAGGACGACAAGTATGAGGCTGTCGGCCATCAGCCCTAGGACGTTCTTGGTAATTGAAATGTCGAACGGGCGCCCCCCGTCGGAGACGCGTACTATCTTGCCCTCATGGGGCTCCCCTCTGCCCGCAATCCGCAGGCCGTTGTATTCGGCGCCGTGGGCCAGCCGTTCGCTGCTGAAGACCTGAAGGCCGTCGTTGAAAACGATGCACGGGAGGGGTATGGCCACCTCCTTGCCTTTGAAAGTCAGCAAATGCCACTCGTATGCGTCGGATATGTGCCCGAATATGTATTCCTCCATATCCAGGGACGGCTCCTCCGCCTGCTCCTGTGCACGCAGGGGCAGAACGCTACAAAGCAGCATGAAGAAGGACATTGCTATGACTCCCGCTGTGCGCATACGGTTACGTTATTGTCTTCAACCATTATGGCCCCGCCGCGTACTTCGACGGAGTCTTCCTTGCCGTCCTGACGCCACAGGATGCGTCCCTTCTCCAGCGAGGAGATGATGGGAGCATGCCCCGGAAGCACCTCGAAAGCGCCCGCGGAGCCGGGAAGGAACACGGCGTCCACGGAGCCGCTGAATGCGGTGCCGACGGGGGTTAGGATCCTGAGTGTCAGTTTGTCTGTCATTTCGCTGCTGCGGCCTGTTCAAGCAGTTTGCGGCCCTTCTCGATGGCGTCTTCTATCGTGCCCACGTTGTGGAACGCCTGTTCGGGGAGGTCGTCGCATTCGCCGTCGAGTATCATGCGGAATCCGCGGATGGTGTCGGCGATATCCACCATCACGCCGGGTATGCCGGAGAAGTGCCCTGCGACATGGAACGGCTGGGTGAGGAAACGCTGCACGCGGCGGGCGCGGCTCACGGTCAGCTTGTCTTCGTCGGACAGTTCGTCCATGCCGAGGATGGCGATGATGTCCTGCAGTTCCTTGTAGCGCTGGAGTATCTTCTTGACGCGCTGGGCGGTCTCATAATGCTCTTCGCCGACTATATTGGGGTCGAGTATTCGGGATGTCGACTCCAGCGGATCGACTGCGGGATAGAGGCCCAGGGATGCAATCTTGCGGCTGAGGACCGTAGTGGCGTCGAGGTGGGAGAAGGTGGTTGCCGGTGCGGGGTCGGTAAGGTCGTCCGCAGGGACGTAAACGGCCTGCACGGACGTGATGGAGCCGTTTTTGGTGGAGGTGATGCGCTCCTGCATCACGCCCATTTCCGTTGCCAGCGTGGGCTGGTATCCCACCGCCGAAGGCATACGGCCAAGGAGTGCGGACACCTCTGAACCTGCCTGGGTAAAACGGAAGATGTTGTCGATGAAGAACAGGATGTCATGCGGGGCGTCGGGCTCCTTGCTGTCGCGGAAGGACTCCGCCAGCGTGAGGCCGCTCAGGGCCACGGAACTACGGGCTCCCGGAGGTTCGTTCATCTGGCCGAAAACCATGGCCACCTGCGACTTTTTGAGCTCTTCCTGGTCAATCTTCGAAAGGTCCCATTTGCCCTCGGACATGGCCTTGGTGAACTCCTCGCCATATTTGATGACGCCGGACTCGATCATTTCGCGCAGCAGGTCGTTGCCCTCGCGGGTACGTTCGCCCACTCCGGCGAAAACGGAGAAACCGTTGTGCTTCTTGGCGATATTGTTGATAAGTTCCTTGATGAGGACCGTCTTGCCGACGCCTGCGCCGCCGAAGAGACCGATCTTGCCGCCCTTGAGGTACGGTTCGAGCAGGTCGATGACCTTGATGCCGGTATAGAGAACCTCCTGCGAAGTGGCGAGGTCTTCGAATTTGGGCGGCTCCCGGTGGATGGGCAGCGCGCCCTCGCGGGAGAACGGCTCGAGGCCGTCGATGGCCTCGCCGGTGACGTTGAGCACGCGGCCGCGGATCTGGGGGCCGACGGGCATCGCGATGGGCTTGCCGGTGCTGAGGGCCACGGCGCCGCGGCTCAGGCCGTCGGTGGAATCCATGGCCACGCAGCGGACGGTCTCCTCGCCGATGTGCTGCTGGACTTCCAGCATGACGCTGCGGCCGTCGGGGCGCGTCACCTGCAGGGCGTCGTGAATACGGGGAAGGGAACTCTCTGCGGCCTCCTCGCCGGCGAGGTCGAAATGGACATCGACGACGGGGCCGATAATCTGCGAAATCTTACCTGTAATCCTTTCCATAGGCTACGCGTTGTTTGCTTTGCGGGCTTCGTATTCCTGCTGGGCCCTGATGACGGAGACGGAACGCTTGAGGACGAATCCGCTGCCGAGGTACTTGGTGCGGACGTCCTCGTCGGCGGCAAGGGACTCCGGAGTGCCCTGCTGGAGGATGGTACCCTCGTAAAGCAGATAGGCGCGGTCCGTGATGGCGAGGGTCTCGCCGACGTTGTGGTCCGTGATGATGACGCCGATGTTGCGGTATTTGAGCTTGGCGATGATGTACTGGATATCCTCGACGGCGATGGGATCGACGCCGGCGAAAGGCTCGTCAAGCAGGATGAACTTGGGGTCGATGGCGAGGGCGCGGGCGATTTCGCAGCGGCGGCGCTCGCCACCGGAAAGCTGGATGCCCAGCGACTTGCGAACCTTGGAGAGATTGAACTCGTCGATCAGGTCTTCCAGGCGCTGCAGTCGCTCCGCCCTGGGAATGCCCTTGATCTCCATAACGCTCATGATGTTGTCCTCCACGCTCATCTTGCGGAAGACGGATGCGTCCTGGGGCAGGTAGCCGATACCCTTCTGGGCACGCTTGTACATAGGAAGCTTGGTGATTTCCTCGTCATCGAGGAACACCTTGCCCTTGGAGCTTCATCTTATATCGAGTGCTAAATCTTTAACGAGTTCGGCCACCTCAGGGTTGCGGGACATAAGGTCCTTAGCCTTTTCGGTGGGCATATATATCTTGTTTTCCTGCTCCTCCTCCGGAATGACGAAGGGCTCGAGGCGCAGGCGCTTGCAGTCGAGCATGGCCGAGAAAGACTCCTCCAGGTCACGCAGCTTATGCTTATTGATCCAATCGCACTGGGCCTTGTTCACGAGGCCGAAAGAGACTATCAGGTTGCCGTCCTCCTCCCGGGTCTCCAGCCTGGCGTTGGCAAGGCCGACCGCAAGACGGGGCTGAGAAGAACAGGTAGCAGCCAGATCCGGCCACTTAGCCTTAACAGTATCCTCCCCCGGCAGTGCCGCCTGCTCCGCAGGTTTCTCCTCCTCCGGCGCCAGCTCCACGGTTATCTCCTCCCCGTTCATTAACGAGCTTAAGGACAATCCAGACGCTTTCTTCGAAGGCTTGGCAGCCGGTTTTTCCTTGTCATCACGGTCAACCATTCCCTTGTCGTCTCGAGCAACCATTCCTTTGTCATCTCGAGCTTGTCGAGAGATCTCCTTCTCCGATGGGATTTCTCCACTCCGCTCCGCTCCGGTCGAAATGACAGAGGGTTCAGGAACCACAGTCAACGGAGAAACCGCTGCAGGAGAAGAAGAAACCGCTACAGGAGAAGACAAAGCTGATACAGGTGAAGGAGATGCAGCCAAGGGCGAAGGGGATGCGGGCGAAGCAACGGGCGAAGGAGCTGCGGGAGCCGTTTCTGCGGGAGCCGGTGGAACGGAAGCAGAAGGGCTCTCCGGAACCAGTGGCCGCCCATGGCCACTTGAATGGGAGGGGCCCACGCTAGCGTGGGAGGGACGGAGCGAAGCGGAGGGTTCCGGAGAGCCCTTCTGCGTAGTGGAACCGGTTCCCGCAGAAACGGTTCCCGCAGATCCCTCAGGCACACCCCCGAGGAAAGCGATCCTCATAAGAGCATACTCTATATGCAACCGCTGATTGGTCGAAGCCCGATACCCCGCCTCACACTGGGAAATGACCCCCAGAGCATCATAAAGGAACCGGACGCTGCAACGCCCACCCTGCTCACGATACCTCTCCCGCAACGAAGCCGGCAGATCCAGCAACGAATCCAACCCGCCCGTACGGCTCACCAAAAGGTCCCGCAGATGGCTCCCCAGCGAAGAAATGAAATGCAAAGCGTTGAACCCCTTGGACAGGATTTCATCGAAAACGAGCAACGCAGTACCATAATCCTTCGCAAGGAAAGCATCAACCAGACGGAAACTGTACTCATAATCCAGCACCCCAAGGTTGCGGATGACATCATCGTACTTGATATCGGTACCGCAGAATGCAACCGTCTGGTCGAAGATGGTCAGCGCATCGCGCATCGCGCCGTCGGCCTTGTGGGCAATGACGTGCAGCGACTCGTCGTCCACACTGACACCCTCCTTGCCGGCGATATCGCGCAGGTTGCGCACGATGTCGGGAATGCCGATGCGATTGAAATCATAAGTCTGGCAACGGCTGAGGATGGTAGGGATAATCTTATGCTTCTCCGTGGTGGCGAGGATGAAGATAGCATGTGCCGGCGGCTCTTCAAGGGTCTTGAGGAAAGCATTGAACGCCGACTGCGTCAGCATATGCACCTCATCTATGATGTACACGCTGTACTTTCCCACCTGAGGAGGAATCTGCACCTGCTCCATCAGGGCCTTGATATCCTCGACGCCGTTGTTCGACGCAGCGTCCAGCTCATGGATGCAGTAAGAACGCCCCTCGCGGAACGACACGCACGACTCACACTCACCGCAAGGCTCCATATCGGGCCCCGGGTGGGCACAGTTGATCGTCTTCGCGAAAATACGCGCGGCACTGGTTTTGCCTACACCCCTGGGGCCGCAGAACAGATAAGCATGCGCAAGCTGCCCCCGAAGGATTGAATTCTTGAGTGTACGGGCTATGTTGTCCTGGCCGATGAGGCTCTCGAAGGAGTCCGGGCGGTATTTTCGGGCTGAAACTATGTACTGTGCCATATATAATTTTTACAAATGTAGTGAAAATTCTTAACTTTGCCGACATGAAAAGCGCAATAGGAAAAATACTGTTGCTCCTTGTCCTCCTGCTTCCCCAGATTCCCGCAAAAGGACAGATGAAGATATACACGAGGAGCTATATGATACAGGATTTCAAGAGCCGCACCACCAAGGTCGTACTCGACGGCCCCGCGGAACTTGTCTCCGCCCTGCGCGACGAGGTCACATCCCTCTGGACCGTCTCCCCCTACGAATTCTGCACCCCCGCACAATACGAAAAGCAAAAAGGCACCGCCGGGACCTATTTCCTGCACCCAGTCACATCCAAAGGCATAATCTGCCTCGTCCTCACCATGGGCGGCAAGGAAATCGACCTCGTATCGGTCCCGGTCGCCGGTGAACACTATTCCGGCAGCCTGCAGTATATGGCGGCGTTCATCAGCATAGTACAGGATTACGTAGAATCCGCAATAGTCTCCGAACGCGTCGCCTACGCCGGAATCTCAGCAATCAGGACTCACCGTCCCGCAGGAGTACGCGTCATACGCGACCCGTCCGAGGCCTCCGAAGCCTTCCGTTCCGGCGATGAATCCGTCGCCGTAGAGATAGTCATAACCCCCGACGGCACCTCCGGCACCCGTCCCCGCTACAGGTACCGCGTCAACGCCGGCAACTACAAGCTATACTCATTCATCAAGCTATGACCACCATCTGCACGGTCGACCCTGACGGCTCAAACGCCCCCCTGACCGACCTCAGGGCATACATCGAGCACAAAATCGGCAGCCCCCTCGAAGAGATCGACGCCGACAGCCACGAGCGCTTCCTCGTCATCGAAGCGGAGGCCCTCCGCGACCTTGTAGTAATGGCCGAAGTCAGCGGCACTCCCGTCCGCATCCTCCCCTGCCCCAACACCCTCGACAACCCCGACTGCCAACGAATAATCGAAGGACACTGCAGCCTGCTGTAACCTTTCACCGATTTCCCCTATATCCGTTCGACCATCGGTGTTAGGAGGCCGCTGAAAAAGTGGGGTACCTCCTCAGGAAACCTTTGGTCGCCCATGACCATGAATGGGAGGGGCCCGCGCCGCAAGGCGTGGGAGGGGCGGAGCGTAGCGGAGGGTTTCCTGAGGAGGTACCCCACTTTTTCAGCGGCCTCCGGGGGAGCGAAGAAGGATATCAGCAAAAAAGAAGGCGACCGATAAGGCCGCCTTCATACATTTCAGAGCGCTTCTGATTATTTCTCCTCAGGAGCAGCAACAGTCTTTCCGACGTGCTCGAGGATGATGTCGAAGATAAGGGTGGAGTTGGGCTCGATGCCGGGACGGCCGTTCTCGCCGTAAGCGAGGTCGGCAGGGACGTAGAGCTCGATGTGGCCGCCCTCACCGCTGAGCTGCATGCCCTCGGTCCAGCCCGGGATGACGCTGCCAAGGGTGAAGCTTGCGGGATCTGCGCCTTCAGCGGTCTCGTCAAAGACGGTACCGTCGAGGTGGGTACCCTTGTAGCGGACGACTACGGTGTCGGCTGCGGTGGGCTTGAGGTCCTCGTTACCGGCCTCGATGATCTTGTACTGGAGGCCGCTGTCGGTCACCTGTACGCCGTCCTTCTTGAGGTTGGCGGCAAGCCACTTGTCACCTTTCTCCTTGTTGGCGAGGAGCTTATAGTTGTGCCTCTTCTCCAGATAGGAGTTGAAAACGTCGTTGATACGGTTGGGGCTGATCTTGAACTGCTTGTCGAAATCGGGATCGCGGAAATCACCCTTGGAGGCGACGAAATCCTTCATACCGGCAATGACCTTGCTGTAATTGACATCACCGAAATCATATCCCTTGAGGAAGCTTCCGAAATTGACGCCGATAAGATAGCTGACGGTATCTATCTCTGCTTTGCTGGGGGTAAAATCCTTGAGTGTCTTGATTGCCTCGGTTGCGGCATCCTCGCCGTCAACGGCAGGCTCTGCAGGCTTGGGAGTGCAGGCTACGACAGCTGCGCCAAGTGCAAGTGCGAAGAAAAATTTGTAGGTTTTCATTAAATTATAAAAAATTAAACATTAAAGATTCCAGGCGAGTGCGGAGGCGCCGAGAATGGCGGCGTCGGACTCCGACAGGCTTGAGTACATAAGCTTTACCTTGTCTTTCCACAAAGGAAGGACGTTGCTGTTCATGGCCTCCTCGATAGGCTCGGTAAGGAACTCCCTTGCACGGGCCAGACCGCCGAAGAGCACGATGGCCTCGGGGGCGGAGAAAGCGATGAAATCAGCGAAACTGCGGCCCAGGATGCTTCCGGTGTACTCGAAAATCTCCTTGGCCATCTTGTCTCCGGACTTGGCCGCCTCGTAAACATCCTTGGAAGTGATGTTCTCGCGGAGGCTAAGGAGGGAAGACTCCTCCGGGTGCTGGTCGAGCCACTCCACGGCGGTACGGGCGACGCCGATTGCAGAGCAATAGGCCTCGAGGCAGCCCTGCTTGCCGCAGTTGCAACGGCGGCCGCCGCGGACGGCGCAGGTATGGCCGAGCTCGCCGGCGAAACCGTCGTGACCGTAAAGCACCTTGCCGTCAATGACGATACCGCTGCCGACGCCGGTGCCGAGAGTAATCATAATGAAGTTCTTGAGTCCCTTGGCGGCACCGTAGGTCATTTCACCGACTGCAGCGGCGTTGGCGTCGTTGGTAAGCGCGACGGGCATTCCGCCCATGGCCTCGGACAGCATGGATGAGAAAGGCACGTTGCCCTCGTGAGCCCACGACAGGTTGGGGGCCTGCTTGATCTCTCCGGTGTAATAGTTGCCGTTGGGGGCGCCCACGCCGATACCGCGGATCTGGTCCGTGAGGTCGGAGTCGGAAATGAGTTTCTGAAGGGTTGCGGCAAGAGCAGTGATGAAGCTCTGGGCGTCGTCGTGCTTGTTGGAGACCATGATGCTCTGGGCGAGAACCTCGCCGCGGGCGTTGACGATGCCGCACTTGGCGGTCTGGCCGCCGATGTCTATACCGAGAACGTAAGGCTTATCCATGGCTGCTTATTCTGTAGGGATGTCCTTGTTGACGTTCTTGCTGCCGGCAACCGCATAGAAGATGAGGTACGCGAGGCAGATGATGATGAGCCAGTAGCTCTGGATGGATCCGACCTTGTCGGCAAGGAGATTCTGCACGAACGGGATGATACCGCCGCCGCAGACGAGGGTCATGAAAATGCCGGAAGCGGCTGCAGTGTACTTGCCGAGGCCCTCGGTGGAGAGGTTGAAGATCGACCCCCACATGATGGAGGTGCAAAGGCCGCAGAGCATCAGGAACACCAGCGAAACGGGAACCTGGGATTCGCCGAACTTGACAGCGGCGCTCTCGGGAATGAAGATAGCGCAGAGCAGGAAGGCGATGGCCAGCGCGGAGGTGAACAGGAGCATGCTCTTGCTGCTGATCTTTCCGGCAATCGAAGCTCCGACCAGACGGCCGATGAGCATGCAGAACCAATAGCCGCCGATGAGCGTTCCGGTGAGGGCCGGTCCTACCCAGTCAAGGCCGGAGTAGTAAACGTTGGCGGTATTGGGAATGCCGACCTCAATGCCTACATAGAAGAAAATGGCAATTGCACCGAGCACGAAGTGACGGAAGGAAAGAGGGCTGTGGGCATCCTTGACGGCGTTGCCGGCAAGACGTGCAGCCTTCTCCTCGGGAGTCTCCATATGGGGCTCGGGGATATTGGTGAGCATGATGATGACGAACGCGAGGGCGAAAATGGCCATTGCGATAATCATCACGGGAGCAGCCTTGGCAACGGATGCATCAGCGATGCTGCCGCCGACAAGCCAGCCGACGAAGATGGGAGCGAGTGTTCCGCCGATGGAGTTGCAGGAGCCGCCCCACTGGATAAGCTGATTGCCCTTGTTGCCGCCGCCGCCCAGGGTGTTGAGCATGGGGTTGACAACGATGTTGAGCAGGCACATCGAGAAACCGGCAACGAATGCACCGGCCACATAAACGCCGAAGGACTCGACATATCCGGAGAGGAACTGGATGCCGACTCCGACGAGGCCGATTATGACGGCGAGAAGGGCGGTGAACTTATAGCCCTTGCGCCTGAGGATGATGCCGGCAGGTATACCCATGCAGGCATAGGCGATGAAGTTGGCGAGCGAGCCAAGCTGTGAGAGTGCCTTGGATGCGCCGAACTGGTTGGTGACGATGACGCCCATCGAACCCGCGAGGTTGGTGACGAAGGCAATCATGAAGAAGAGCGCGAAACACACCGCGATGGCGGGTGTATAACTCTTGCTGGAAGCGGTCTTGGTCATAATTAACGTTATTTAAGTGATTCAATATTCTTGCTGTTGTACAGGTCCTTGCCCTCTGCGGTCATGGCGTAGGAGATGCGGTCGGCGTAGAACTTCTCCACCTTGCCGCGGACCATCTTGGACGTGGTGTTGAGCATGCCGTTCTGCTCGGTGAAAGGAGTGTCCCCCACTACGATGGCGGCGGGGAGCCATTTCTCGGGGAACATTCCCTGATGGCGACCGCCGGCACGGTAGGAATCGACCTCGGACTGAAGTATGTCCAGCTGCGCCCTGAGGCCCTCGGAGGACTCAGGATCGAGGCCCTTGGCCTTCACCGCCTCAGCCAGCGCGGCCTTGGCGGGGATGACGAGCACCGCCGTCCAGGGGCTCTGGTTGTTGTAGAGCATCGATGCGTCGATGAAGCGGGAGCCGTCGGCGAGGCTGTCCTCGAAGCCCTCGGGAGAATATTTCTCGCCGTCGGACGAGATGAGGAGGCTCTTGAAGCGGCCGGTGACATAGAGGTAGCGGGGATCTTCCTTGCAGAGGTAGCCCCGGTCGCCCGTATGCAGCCAGCCGTCCACTATGGTGGATGCCGTAGCCTCCGGGTTCTTCCAGTATCCGGCCATGACGTTTTCGCCGCGGATGACTATCTCGCCGGTGGAGCCGACGGGGAGTTCATTTCCGTCCTCGCCGCAGATCTTGATGTCCATGGGCTGGACGGTGCGGCCGGACGAGCCGAAACGGGCGTGGCCGAGGGAGTTGGAACAGATGACCGGAGTGGCCTCCGACAGGCCGTAGCCCTGGAAAATGGGCATCCCGATGGCGCAGAAATAGCGCTGCAGCTCGATGTCGAGCAGGGCGCCTCCGCCCACGAAGAACTTCAGGCGGCCGCCGAAGCCTTCCCTTACGCCGCTGAATACCAGTTTGTCCATGAGGGCCTTGATGGGCGCACGCCAGAACTGCTTCCAGGCGGGTTTGCCCATATTGTAATACTCGCGGTTGTATGCGATGGCGTTGCGCAGGGCGAACTCGTACAGGCGCTCGACCGTCTTGCCCTTCTTGCGTATGCCGGCCTCGATGTTCTTGCGGAAGTTGCGGGAAATCGCAGGGACGGAAAGCATAAGGTGCGGACGGACCTCGCGTATGGCGATGGGGATGTTCTTGAGCATCGTGACGGCGTTACGGCCGCCGGGGACGGTGGCTACGCTTCCGCCGTGGCACATCATGAAATACATCCCGCAGACGTGGGCGAAGCAATGGTCGAGCGGAGTGATGATGAGCATCACGTCGCCGACATCAACGCTGACGACGGAACCGGCCTGCTCGACATTGGCCGTGTAGTTGCGGTGGGTGAGCAGGATGCCCTTGGGGTCGGCGGTGGTGCCGGACGTATAGGAAATATTGGCGTAATCGTCGGGGCCGATGGAGTCCATGCAGGCCTCCAGCTCGCCGGGATGCGCCTCGAGGAACTCCTCGCCCATGCGGCGGATCTCGCTGAAGTGCATCTCGCCGTCGGCAAGGGGAATGTCGTCGAAAACTATGACTTTCTCCACCGAAGGGCACTGGGAGAGCACGCGGCGCACCTTGGGAAGCTGGCCCTCGGACACCACCACGAAGCGGGAATCGGAATGGTTGATGCGGAAGGTGAGGTCGTAGTCGGACTCAAGCTTGAAGGACATGGGGACGTCCACGCCGCCGGCGAAGAGTATGCCGAGCTCGCAGAATATCCAGGCGTTGCGGCCTTCCGACAGCAGGGACACCTTGTCGCCTTTCCTGAGCCCCAGGGCCATGAAGCCGGCCGCATAGAGCCTGGCCTCCTGCCACGTGGTGCCGAAAGAGGTTTCCGTCCAGACGCCGTCAACCTTCTCGCGGAGATAGGTCAGGTCTGCGTACTGATCGGTGTACTTCCGTACGAAATCTATTATGGTTGGTCTTGCGGGATCTTTCATCATTTATCCTCCGGGAAGAGGGGGTTGAGTTTGGCATCTATCATATTGGTAATCTGCTCGAAATCCTCGGGACGGTTGCCGAACTTGATGTTGTCGGCGTCCACGATGAGGAGATTGCCGGGATAGGTGGCTATCCAGTCTTCGTACTTGTCGTTCAGGCCGGTGAGGTAGTCGATGCGTATGCTCTTCTCGTACTCGCGGCCGCGTTTCTGGATCTGGGCGATGAGGTTGGGTATGCTGGAACGCAGGTAGATGAGGAGGTCGGGGGTGCCGACGAGGGACATCATGAGGTCGAAGAGGTCGGTGTAGTTCTCGAAGTCACGGGTGCTCATGAGGCCCATTTCGTGGAGGTTGCGGGCGAAGATGCGGGCGTCCTCGTAGATGGTGCGGTCCTGGATGATGACCTTGTCGGACTTGTTGATCTCAAGGATGTCCTTGAAGCGCTTGTTCAGGAAATAGATCTGGAGGTTGAAGGACCAGCGTTCCATATCCTCGTAGTAATCAGCCAGGTAGGGGTTGAAGTCCACTGGCTCGAACTTGGGGGTCCACCCGTAGTGGGCGGCGAGCATCTTGGTGAGCGTCGTCTTGCCGCTTCCGATGTTTCCTGCAATGGCTATATGCATACCTTGTATTGTTACAACTTACAAAGATATAAATATTATTTGAAAAGGCCGAAGAGTTCGGCGTCGATTTTATCGGTAATGAGGGAGAAGTCCTCCGGCCTGTGCTCGAAATCGAGGGAATCGGCGTCGATGACGAGCAGCCGGCCCTCATAGGAGCCTATCCACTCCTCATAGTGGCGGTTGAGTCCGGAGAGGTATTCCAGGCTTATGCTCTGCTCGTAGTCGCGGCCGCGCTTCTGGATCTGGGACACGAGATGGGGAACGCTGGACTTGAGGTAGATCAGCAGGTCGGGCGGATTGACCATGCTCATCATGAGGCGGAAAAGCTGCATGTACGTGTCGTAGTCCCGTTCGGAGAGGTTGCCCTGCTCGTAATTGTTGGCCACGAAGATGTGCACGCCCTCCAGCAGGGTGCGGTCCTGGATGATGACGTCTTTGGAGGCGGCTATTTCAAGCACGTCCTTGAAACGCTGGGCGAGGAAATACGTTTCCAGGTTGTACGACCAGCGGGGGATGTCTTTGTAGTAGTCTTCCAGATAGGGATTGTACGTTACGGCTTCGTACTTGGGAGTCCAGCCGTAGTGCTCGGACAGCATACGCGTGAGCGTCGTTTTGCCGCATCCGATATTGCCTGCGATACCTATATGCATTTGTTCAGCTCTTGTCTTACAAATGTAATCAGTTTTTCGTATTTTTGCCAAACAATCTTCACAAGAAATGGAAATCCGGAGATTCATTTTCAACCTCCTGTCAGAGAACACACTGATACTCAGCGGGATGCCCGGCAAGTGCGTCATCGTGGACCCGGGATTCAACTCCCCTGAGGAACGCGGCACCCTGCTGGATTACCTGTCCACGGCCTCACTGGTTCCGGAGGCCGTTCTCCTCACCCACGGCCACATGGACCACGTGTATGGAGTGGCGGAACTGCAGCGCCTCTACGGCATGCCGGTGTATATGTCCGACGCCGACTGGCCCGTGCTCGAATACTTCCAGCGGGTCGCCAAATTCGGCATCCCCGCACCCGACATCAACTTTACGACCACCCCCGTGGAAGACGGCAGCCGCATCAAGGCCGCAGGACTGGAATTCCTCGTCATAACCACCCCGGGGCACTCTCCCGGCGGCGTCTGCTACCTCGAGGAGAAAGAGGGCGCCATCTTCACGGGAGACACCCTTTTCGCCGGAGCCATCGGCCGCACGGACCTGTATCTCAGTGAATATGACGACCTGATCAGGAGCATTATGGAGAAACTGATGATGCTTCCGGGCGACATAACCGTATATCCGGGGCACGGCGCCCCAAGCACCATAGGAGAGGAAAGGATGACCAACCCCTTCCTCGAGCCGTTCAACGAACCAGAAGAAACGATTTATGACGAAAATTGAAGCCGCACGCCAGGAGTACAAGGATTGGTGCTCCGCTGTAGAGATAGACACTCTCGAGAAAGTCAACGAAGTAGTTATGTCCGGCCAGGCCGTAAGCCTGATAAACCTCTGCGAAGCCCGCCAGGAGCGCAAATACGCCGAGGCGGCCGACCAGATTTTCTGGCGCCGCAGGCATTCCAACATCGTAATGATGTCCGGTCCCAGCTCGAGCGGCAAGACCAGCAGCAGCCTGCGCATCGCACAGCAGTGCCGCGTCCTGGGCATCTCCCCCAAGGTAATCGAACTCGACAACTACTTCCTCCCCCGCGAGCAGACGCCCCTCGACGAGAACGGCGAATACGACTTCGAGGCACTCGGGGCGATGAACGTCAAGCTGCTCAACGAGAACCTCAACGACCTGCTCGCCGGCAAGGAGGTCATCATACCCAGATTCGACTTCAAGACCGGAGTCACCGTATTCGACGAGAGCCGCCGCATGCAGCTCAAGGAGAACGACATCCTGTTCATGGAGGGCATCCACGCCCTCAACCCCGCGCTCACCTACGCCGTTGACCAGGACCGCATCTTCCGCATCTACATCTCGTCCCTTTCGGCCCTTCCCGGCGGCGAGAAGGTCCACAACAGCACCACCGACAAACGCCTCCTGAGGCGCATAGTCCGCGACAACCGCGTCCGCGGCATCAGCCCCGAGGACAATATCCTCCGCTGGCCGTCGGTACGCCGCGGCGAGACCCGCAACATCTTCCCCTATGAGGAGAATGCGGAAGTCGTCCTCAACACATCCACCCTGTACGACGTCCCCCTGCTCAAATACTACGCTGAGCCGCTTCTGTACGGAATCAGCGAGTCTTCGCCAGCATACGAGAAGGCGCAGCAGCTGCTGTCGTTCCTCACGAAGGTACAGGCGCTCAAGCCGTCGGAGATAGCCGCCGTGCCTCCTACTTCCATCATGCGTGAATTCATAGGAGGACAGACTCTGTAGCAATGGTTTACGCCTCTCCGCTCATAGTGCTGTCGTCCACCAAGGTGGGCGAAGGGTCGCTGGTGCTGAGCACGCTGACTCCCGCGTGGGGCCGGCGCAGCTTCATCACGGCCGTGGGCAAAAAGGGCGGGACGGCCATGTTCCAGCCGCTTTCCATCCTGGAAACGGAAGTGGTTGACAACCCAAAATCGGACCTGTGGAGGCTCCGGAGCCCTTATGCGGCGGAGCCCCTTGGAGGCATCAGGAGCGACATCCGCAAGAACACCATGACGCTCTTCATGAGCGAGGTGCTGCTGCGCACCCTGCGGGACGGCTCCCGCGAGGAGGGCCTGTTCGAATGGTGCCGCAGGAGCATCCTCACACTGGATGCGCTGCAGGCCGACTTTTCCAATTATCATCTCCGGTTCCTGCTGGAGCTTGCAGGCGCCCTGGGCTTCTCCCCCAGCCTGGAGGACCTGGCGCCGTTCGCAGGAGAACAGTTGTCCGTGCTCAGCAGGCTGCTGGAGGCAGACGCCGCATCGTCCCTGCTAATCCCGATGAACGGGGCGCAGAGGAACGCGGTCGCAACGCTGCTCCTGGATTATATCGGATACCATACCGACACCCGCCTGAACGTCCGTTCGCTGCAGGTGCTGAGGGAATTATATCAATGACGCAATGGCAGACGAAAGCATAGAAATACACGGCGCACGGGCGCACAACCTCAAGAACGTCAGCCTTACCATCCCACGGGGCAAATTCGTGGTTATCACCGGATTGAGCGGCAGCGGAAAGAGTTCGCTCGCCTTCGACACCATCTACGCCGAAGGCCAGCGGCGTTACCTCGGCACGCTTTCGCCCTACGCACGCCACTTCGTGGGTGTACTGGAAAAGCCCGACGTGGAGAGCATCAGCGGGCTCAGCCCCATCATCGCCATCGAACAGAAGACCACCAGCGCCAACCCCCGTTCCACCGTCGGCACCATTACGGAAATTTACGACTTCCTGAGGCTCCTGTACGCCAAGGCGTCCACCGCGTACTCCCCCGTCAGCGGCGTGGAGATGGTACGTTATACCGATTCTCAGATAGTGGACCTCATAATGAAGGAATTCGCTGGGCGGAGGTGCATCCTGCTGGCGCCGCTGGTCCGTGGCCGCAAGGGACACTACCGGGAACTGTTCGAACAGTGCCGCAAGAGGGGTTACTCGCAGATCCGCGTCGACGGAGAGATATGCGAACTCGGCGGGATGGAGGCGGTCGACCGCTACAAGGCACACTTCATCGAGCTGGTGGTGGACAAACTCAAGCCCGGCGAGGGCGACGAGGCCCGCATACGGCGGTCGGTGGCAAGCGCACTGAGCGCCGGCAAGGGGTCGGTGGCGGTGCTGTCGGCAGAAGACGGCTCGCTGCGGCATTTCTCCAAACATCTGGTGGATCCACAGACCGGCGTGTCGCTCCAGGAGCCGCAGCCGCACACCTTCTCCTTCAATTCCCCCGAGGGCTATTGTCCTCATTGCAAAGGACTTGGCACGGTGGCGGACATCAGTCTCGAATCCATCATCCCCAACCCGAGGCTTTCCATTGCAGAAGGAGCCATAGTACCCCTCGGCAAGCAGCGGGAGAACCGCAAGTTCGAGATTGTCCGCGCAATGGCGCGCAAGCATGTTTTTTCCCTTTACGAACCCGTAGAAGATATCCCGCAGGAGTATGTCGACCTCATCATCAACGGCTCCGAGGAACTCTACCGCATAGGCGACGGCGCTTCCGCCGAGATGGCCGTCTGGGAGGGACTGGTGGACGACGTGGAAGAACGCATCGTCTGCCCGCACTGCCACGGCACGCGCCTCAAAGAGGAGACCGCCTGCTTCCGTATTGACGGAAAAACCATCACCGAGGTGTCTGCAATGGAGATTTCGCAGCTGCTGGAATGGGTGCGTTCGCTGGACGGCAAGCTGTCCGGGCGCGGCAAGGCCGTGGCGCGCGACGTGCTGCGCGAACTTACGGACCGCCTGCAGTTCCTGGTGGACGTCGGGCTCGAATACCTGTCGCTGGACAGGGCCACCGGCTCGCTGTCCGGCGGCGAAAGCCAGCGCATCAGGCTGGCCACGCAGATCGGTTCCAAGCTGGTGGGAGTCATCTACATCCTGGACGAGCCGTCCATCGGGCTGCACCAGAGAGACAACCGCAAGCTCATCGCGTCCCTGGGCAAACTGCGCGACGAGGGCAACACCGTCATAGTCGTCGAGCACGACGAGGAGACGATGCAGAATGCCGACTGGCTGGTGGACGTCGGACCGGGCGCCGGAGCGCTTGGCGGCGAAATCTGCTACAACGGTCCGGCGAAGGCTCTGAGGGGAATCTCCCATTCACTGGACCACGGGCGGCCACAGTCTCAGGAACCAAACCCCTCAGAGCCTTCGCCGGACCGTCAGTCAATTACTGCAGAATACCTCCTGGGGCACCGCAGGATCGAGGTTCCGGCGGTTCGCAGACCCGGTAACGGCAAGTTCCTCACGATACGCGGCGCAGGCGGCAACAACCTCAAGGGAATCGACGTAAGCTTCCCCCTCGGGTGCTTCATCGGAGTAGCCGGAGTGTCGGGCAGCGGCAAGAGTTCCCTTGTCAACGAAACCCTGATGCCCATACTCAAGGGCAAGTTCTACCACCTCAAGCAGAAGCCCCTCCCCTACGGGTCCATCGAGGGCATCGAATTCATAGACAAGGTGATAGAAATCGACCAGAGTCCGATAGGCCGTTCACCGCGTTCCAATCCCGCCACCTTCACCGGCGTGTTCGACGACATCCGCAAGCTCTTCGAGGACACCCCGGACGCCAAGGTCCGCGGGTTCAAGGCAGGAAGGTTCTCCTTCAACGTGGCCGGAGGGCGCTGCGAGGAGTGCAAGGGCGCCGGCATCAAGCTGGTGGAGATGAATTTCCTGCCGTCGGTCAGCGTCGTATGCGAAGCCTGCGGAGGCAAACGGTACAAGGAAGACACCCTTGCCGTGCGTTACAAGGGCAAGAGTATCAATGACGTACTGGAAATGCCGGTGGAAGAGGCCTACGAATTCTTCAAGTCACATCCCAAGATTGCCCCCAAGCTCAAGGCCCTTCTGGACGTCGGCCTGGGGTACATCCACCTGGGGCAGTCGAGCGTGTCGCTGTCGGGCGGCGAGAGCCAGCGCATGAAACTGGCGGCGGAGCTGTTCCGCAAGGCCACCGGCAACACCCTATATATGCTTGACGAGCCCACCACCGGGCTGCATTTCGAGGATATCAAAACACTTCTGGGCGTACTCCAGAAGCTTGTGGACCAGGGGAATACCGTCATCATCATCGAGCACAACCCCGATATCCTCAAGAGCGTGGACTGGATAATCGACATGGGCCCCGAAGGCGGACGCCGCGGCGGACGCGTCGTAGCCCAGGGCACGCCGGAAGAACTGGTCCGGAACCCTCAGTCGGTCACCGGACCATATCTCAATCTGGACTGACGTCCTCCGCTATTTGATGCCGTATTTGGCGAGAATCTTCAGGATGGGTTTCTCTATCGACTTGTACCACATATAGTAACCGTGGTCGTCGGGGTGCGTTCCGTCCACGGAGTACTCATGGCGGCCACTGTCATCGGCACTCGTCTGGATGAAATAGACGTCCTTGTATTTGGGGTCCTTCAGGAGGTCGTTGAAGAGTGTGGAGGCCATATCCTGCTTGGCCTGCTCCTTGGCATTCTCCACGGCGTCGAAATTGCGTTTCTCGCGGTAGATGGTCTGCTGGAAAATGAGCGGTTTGCCCGGATGCGCGGCGATTATCTTGTCTATGAACGGCTGCAGGCGCTCACGGATCATCTTGTAACCGGGGTTGGAGAAGGCGTCGAACACATACGCGTCGGCTTCCGTATCGGCTACCACGTCGGCAAAGTACGGCTGCATCTTGCAGTTGCCGCTCATGCCGAAGCCGAGCACCTCGAAGCCGTTGGCACGCATGAACTGCATCGGATAACTCATTCCGGCGCGGCTGGTGCTGATTCCGTGGGTGAACGAGGAGCCGTGGAACAGAATCTTATGGCGGAACTGGCCGTCAAGTTTCTTGATGTAGGAGCCCACGGTCACACCGATCTTGCAGGACTTGACTTCCGTATAGATCGGTAGGTACAGCAGGCATTCCTTCACGCCCTCGGGAAGATTCTTTACGAGAACGCCCTCGAATTCCGGCTTGCCCGATGCGGTGCCGGTAGTGCCGGCCCAGAGCCACTTGCCGTCCTTGCCCTTTATGTAAAGGTCGAAGCCCCTGTATGACAGTGCCATGGTATTCCTGGCGGGAGAAGAGACGTAGTCTCCCCACTCGGCCTTGATGCTGATCGAGTTGGAGTTTGTGGAGAAGGCTACGGAAATGCCTGCAGGAGAAACGGCCTGGTTGCGTTCACCCTTGGTCATCCCCTTGTAGGCGGTGGTGTCGAAACGATGATAGGGATTGGCAGTAAGGTTGGAGACCTTGCCCAGCAGCCCCAGATCCGCGGCCTCGGTATAGCTGTAGGCCACATCCTTGGGAGTGGAAGGGTTGTCGATCACCTCCTGAAGAGCGGCAAAATGCGCGTCATCAAAAGACCTGGTGTTGTAAAGCTTAGGGCTGCAGGATACGGCGACAGCCAGTACCGCAATTGCAAAAAAGAATCGTTTCATCGTGCCGTTGATTATTGTTATCACGCAAAGATAGCAAAACAACGGGAAAATGCCCAGTCTGGCCCAGACATTCACGATAAAGTCAAATACATAGAAGAATCATCTATCGATTTATTCTCGGAGGATAATGGGTGGTTAGGATTATGGAGGATTCCCACCCATAATCTTCGGCATATCTGTCCCATAAAGGCCCAAGACTGCCAGACCAGGAAAGCGTAAGCTTCTTATCCTCTTCTGAGAATACTCCTTCCATAAGGATTCTGGAGTTGTCGTCTGCTTTGTATATAAACAGTTTATCCCCCTCCAGTCTATAAGTGATTATATAAAATTCTGATCCTCCATCAAAGGTAAATGATTCGTTCTCAGGCCCCGCACCATAAAGAACACTACTGAAGTTAGCATCTGTGTAAGCAAGACACAGAACCATCATAAAAGTCTTGTTGTCAGCTTGCTTTTTCTGCTTCCCTCGATAATCCCAGAAATCCTCGGGGGGGTCACTTATAATAGGCTCATTGGGCTCACACCCAACTACGAGAAAACAACACAAGGCACATAAAGTAAGAACTAATCTGTTCATGATAATGTCATTAATAATAGTAGGCAGAGGGCACCTGAACATTGTCAATCTCATGCTGCGTCACATTATAACCCATTGACGGGTCTGAGCAATAATAAATGTATGAATTTGTCCCATGCCACAAACAGTATGCCGTTGTTCCGGCCGGAATAGTAATCGTACTGGCGTAACTATTATGCTCCAAGCCACTTCCTTGATTTATATCGGTTGTTGTTATAATCCTTATACGCCTGGGATAAGTCAGAGCCTGGCGCACTGTACAGGAGCGATCACCATAAAAAATGATACTATCAGCATTCTCAGTGATGTATCTTTCCGCAAAACCGGGCGTAGAGTCCTCGATTACCCTTAACAAGTGGTTTTCCAATCTATGAAAGGGCGGGCCGTATATAGAACTCACTCCGGCTATGTCTCCTGCAGACAATCCGGTTCCTGCCAGGAATGTGGTGCCGTCAATCTTCGTCATTGCCGGTAATGAAGTATCATACACAAAAGCCGGATTATATATCATAGAGCCATATAGCATAATAGAATCAAAATCCAGCATCCCGAAATCCATGCCAGAATAATAAACCGAGTACTTTTGAAAATTATGCCGTTTTTCCGGTCGTATATTGCTCCACTTTACTTCAATGTATGCATCTCGGTCACTTCTTGTGTGCTCATGAAAAAAGCCAAGGGAATGCATAATCTCATGGATAATTGTGTTGGTACTGCCAGTAGCCATAATATTTATTGTTTGACTTCCTGACTGCATCCCTACAGGGGAATTGTTCACGCTTGTTGATTTAACAAATTCAATACAGTCTTGATAACTGTACTGCTGAGGCTTGAATATTATGGCTGTCTTGCTTGAAATAGTATCCATAGCAGCCCTGGTACATACAGTGTCAATGTAGTTGGCATTGTACTTATAATAGACAATATCATACGGCCAATAAAACTGGCACTGGTCTCTGTATGCAGATCGAGTCCCATCTGCTACCAAGTAGTCCAAACCTTGTTCAGTAAAGACCATATCATCCCAATAATACAAGCCATCCCTTTTCTCAAGTATAAGGCCGTTGGATAACATCACGAAAGATGTGTCAGAAAGAAGATGAACGTCCTGATAATCGGCACCAGGCAGAATTGTCCCATCTGGTCCATATAAAGGATTATCCGGTTCGGAATCCACAACTGGAGAAATACTCTTTGTGCAAGACAGAAGCAGAGCCAAGACAATATACGGCAATCTTAATTCTCTCATAATTGTTTTTACGAATAACACGGTACAATACATATTTGATGTAGAAAAGAATCATGCAAACACTCAGTATATGACAAACGTGCCGATATATTCAGCGCCGGAAGTCAATGTAAAAGTAATATAGTACTCGCCCGGAGCACCGACAAAGGGGATGGCGGCGGAGAGATATGAGGAATCTACTACGGTCTGAAGGATTAGGCCGTTCACAGACTCGCTGAGTTCTACGGCGATTACACCAAGATTATCAGAAAAGGAAAGATAGATTATACCTTCTGATACTGAACCACCAATTGGAACGGAAGACCTGTTGGGAACTGGAGTTCCAAGGTTATTGCCCGGTGTGATGATTATTACGGAATCGCCATCCGGTTTTGCATCAATCCTAGGGGAGGAGAAAGCGAACGCTGCAGCAATTAAGGCGAAAACTGCAAAAAGCTGTTTTTTCATGGTAAAAAAAATATTGTGAAAAGAATAACGTTTTAATTTATACAAAGTTACCTCGTACAAATCGAATTATCCCAATATTCAGCCAGAAAAAGTCTAACAACCAATATATGCAGAATCGGCCCTCCAATTGCGAGGAGGGCCGATTCCAGACATCCGCCAAGAAAAATATCTAACAAAAATTTTTAAAAAATCATAACTAATTGACAATCAGTCTTTAACGCACAAAATATCGATTCGTAGTCGATAACCACTTGATCAGCAATAACTTAGGAGATCATCTCAAGGTATCTATCTTTATACGCCGATTGAGAGTCCTGAATCATCTTTTTAATCCTTGACTTTTTCATATACACTGCTGCCACTGAAGCCATTTTTAAGACAATGCAAAGAGTGGTTGCATCAAATCCCACAAACAAATAACTGACAAAACGATAATCATTTTCTGTAAGTTCCGGATAATCTTCCCGAAAATGAGTCATAATCTTATCCAGGCTGGCATCAATCATCTTTTCGAATCGTTTCTGACCATCTTTGTCTCCACTGATATCCCGTATCATTTCCTGCACTTTATTGTAGACAATCCGCTGGGAATCATCCCTCCCGTTCGCAAGTAAATAAGACTCGCATAGTTCGCCCAGATACTTAAACTGCGATTTATACATTCGGGCATACTCGGAACGCAAAGCAGAAAGCGTTTTTTCGTTCACACGCATCTCTTCACGCAGAGAGGATATTTCCGAATGGCTGGACGCAACATCACTATCGTAAGAGAACTTCTCCAATTCCCTATACTCCTCCGACTCCTTCAAGCGGAATCTCATCGTTTCTGCGATATCTATCAGCTCCAGCCTCTCTTTCATTAATTTCCTGTTCCTTGTAACATATAAAAAAATGACTGACAATAGAATTAGGGTAAGAACAATGATTATGACCAGCTCCTTATACCTGTTATTCTGCTTTTCCGCTTGTAACTGACTGTTTCTCAATGCCATGTGCTCAACTTGAGCTTTAGCCGTTATTTGAGAAAGCCTGTAATTCACCAATGAATCTTGATATGCGAGCGACTTCTTAAGGAGGGAAAAAGCCCCGTGATAATCCCCTTCGTTTTCTAAAGCGGCATATTTCCAAATATCAATTACAGAATAATCCTTGCTTTCAATAGCATACAGTTGAGAGAATACTTGATCAGACTCTTTTTTATACCCACAGGCAGAAAGAGTATAAGCATAAGAAGCCCAAGACACCATGTCCCTTAATGTGCCTGAATCTTTGAGAACATCTCTGAATAACCCCAATGCCTTTTGATTGTCACGGTCAGGACGGGATGACAAAATGATTGCATAATCTTCCTTGACCAGTCTATTCAGATAATCCGGCAAGGAGGGTGTATTCAACAATTGTAAAAAGACCTCTTCTGCCTCATCGTATTGTTTGTGATTAGCAAGAGCCTGTCCTTGCCTTTCAAGAGTGGTATATCTGTATTTATCCAGATTGCCGGATTCAAACACTTTCGCAGCCAGTTCTATGTATTTGAGTTCGGCGGCACTGTTGAATGTCCTGTTATACAAATCTGATATTCTTGAATACAGCAAGCCAACATACCGTTTGTCCGTTGCCTCGGAAACAAACTCTTCGGCAGAAGAAAAAGAAACAATTGCGTTGTCATATTCTGCCTTATTGAAATACGCTATCCCTTCATAGTAATGTGCCTGCAATCTCTCATCTGCAGAACCATGCTTTTCATAATATCTGACGGCAGGTTGAATTATGCTGACATCTGTGGTATCGATGTAATTCTTATCCAATGCCATGGCATACAGCAAAGAATAACGTGCCTGCAATCCCTGAGTGTTTAGAGCTCTGCCAGGTATAGACTCCAAGACCAAAAGAGCACTGTCCGGCCTGTCTTCAATAAACTCAGAAACGTCATGCAACAGACTACTCACACGCGGATCGGAGCAGGAAAAGGCTAAGAGACAAAGAAGAATAAATGAGAGACGACGGAACATACTTAAATATCTGGCTCCTAGCTCCCAATCAGCAGCAAAGCAATGCCGGCCACCATAAGGAGCATATTGAGGCCCTTGGCGCGGAGGTTGCCTTCCTTGAAGACTATTGCTCCGCAGACAAAAGTTACCAGGACCGAGCCCCTGCGGATAACCGAAATGACGCTCAACAGCGCATCCGGCTGCTTCAGGGCAAAGAAATACAGCATATCCGCAGCCGTAATCAGCACAGCGACAAGAAGCAACGTCCAGTCCCAGCGGAAGCCTTCAGCGGAGTTTGCATCCTGGCGCGCTGCCGTTTCCGGCTGTACCTCACGAAACCATGGCCGCCCGTGGCCATGTGAACGGGAGGGGCCCGCCGACTTGTCGGTGGGAGGGATGAGCGAAGCGAAGTTTCGTGAGGTACAGCCGGAAACGGCAATAGAGCGCACCAGGATGCAAACTCCCAGTAGCACCGTAATAAACAGATTAGTCCAACTCTGAACGAACAAAGGCTCCATTCCGGCAATAATATGCTTGTCGTATAGGGCGCTGGCGACGCCGGTGAGCACCGACACCCCCATCCAGATGAACCCAGTCCGCCGAGCCTTCACCGTACCGTCCCTGCGACTGGTACGCCCCAGCAGATAAAGAGCGGTGAGAGCAAGCGCGATACCAGCCCACTGCATCCAGTTGAGATGTTCCCCGAAAAGGATGATGGAAAACAGCACCACAAACACAGGCCGGGAGCCCTTGATGGTACTTACAGTAGTGAGAGGCAGAAGCTTAAGGCCAATCATCCCGCTGATCCACGAAGCCGTGACCAGCACCGCCTTGAGAGCGAGCTTCAGATAATCCGAAGCGGGACCAAGACGGAAAAACGGCGCCAGGAACAACGTGGAAAGAGCAGTCGCTACAAGAAGAACGGTGAGAACACCGTTCTTCTTAAGCGCTGTTTTCTTGGCTACGTCGTATAGCCCAAGGAGTACGGCGGAAAGGACCGCCAGCAGTGTCCACATTACTTGACCTCAGTCCAGCGGCCGGGAACGAGAGCCTGCACGGTATCGTCGTACATCGCGGAGCAACTCACTGCCGGCAGATAGAACTTACCAGGATAAGTTGCGATAAGCCTGATGTTTACATTGACGCTTGCTCCTGCTCCAAGGCTGAAGAAGCTATATACCCTGTCGTCCCGGAAATCCTGATAGGTGATGCCGGCAGGATAGCTGAACGAATTGGAATTGAGCCTCTCGTTCTGGATCTCCCAGCCCGAAGGGAACTTCTGGTTGAGGGCTATGTCGTGGATGGCCTTCTTGGTAGTATTGGTGACGCTCACGTGAGCCACCACGGTACGGCCGCGGGAAAGGGTATCGACCTTGATGGGATTGTCGTTCTCGTCGGTGTAAACGACCATCATCTTGAGCTTGTTGGCCATAGGCTTCTCCTCAGAAGCGGCGGGGATACCGGTCACGGAAGCCACAGCATAGAGATTGCCGGTGCCGTTGTTGGTAACCTTCACGCCGAGGCTCTTGCCGTCGGAGACGGGAAGGTCGCGGCTCTCGATGCAGCGGTCAGTGGAGACCTTCTCGGTCTTGCCGCCGCAGGCATAGCTGGCCTTGATGCCGCCGGCATTGGCCCTTGCGTAATCGCAGATGGCATAGAGGCTCCATGCCGTGGACTGCGTGCTCATATAGTACTCGCGGTTGTTCAGATGCGACGCAACCTCCTCGGCAAGACGGAACGCGTCTTCCTTGGCGCCGACCAGGAGCATGGTCTTGAGGGCGACAGCGAGATTGCGGTCGACGCTGCCGTAGGCCTCGTAGCTCTCGTCGGCGTACTTAAGAGGTGCGTAAAGCTCCTTGCTGACACTCTTCTTGCCGTCCACTGCATAGGCCGCGGAGAGCAGCCACAGGGCGCTGGGAGACAGCTTCTTGGCCTTCTCGCGCATGAGGTTCATGGCGCTGCGGTTGGGCTTGCCGGCCGAAGCGAGCGCATAGAGACCGTAGGCCCTTGCGACCTGCTCGGTCTTTTGGTCGGAGACCTCCTTGGTGAGCCAGGAAATCAGCTCCTTCTTGAGGTCTGCGGGAACGGCGTAACCCTGGGCCTCGGCCTCCTGCATGAAGTGGAGGGCATAGGCGCTGCCGAAGAGCGAGGAGACGTTGCTGCCGGGCCAATATGACAGCGAGCCGCCGGGACGGCGGAAGCTCTGCAGGCGGCGCAGGGTGGCCTCAACGTTGAAGCGGCTGCGGGCGCGGACCTTCTCGTCGCAGTTCATCACCTTGTCCAGATACAGCTGCGGGAAGGCGGAAGACACCGTCTGCTCGACGCATCCGTAAGGATAGGTAAGGAGGTATTTGAGACGGTTGCCAAGGTCGATGGCGGGGATGGTGGAAAGTTCGATGGAGGCGCTGTTGGTGCCCGGAGTGCCGAAGAGTTCCACCGGCAGGTCCTTGGTCTCGCCGGCAGCAAGCAGGACGCTCTTCGTGCGGGTGACCTCGGGATTGGGATTGTTGATGTCTATTTCGATGTCGCTGACGGACTTGTCGCCGGCGGCCTCGGCAACGGCCTTGATGTGGCCTATGCCGGTGTTGTCAAGCACCTTGACGAGGAAGTCATAGACCTCCTGGCCCTCCTTGGCGGACGTAACCTCCATGGATGAATTGCCGACGACGGCAAGTTTGTCATCGGTAGAGACGGACAGCTTGACCTTGCCGACGCCGCTCTTGAGGGAGATGAGGGTGACGGGGACCTTGATGGTCTCGCCGACGTTGAGAGCCCTCGGGAGGCTGGCCTGGACCATTACGGGCTTGGTGACCGTGATATCCTTCTCAAGGCTGCCCTGTGCGTGGCCGTCGGTGGCGATGACCATGGCGCGGAGGGCACCGATGTACTGGGGAATATCGACGCTGTGACTGCCTGTCTTGCCCGCCTTGAGGGTGAAGGGACCCAGATAAGCCACTACCGGTTTGAAGCGGTTGGCCTTGTTGGGCTTGACGGCAACGTCGGCCTCTTCGTCACCGCCGATTGCAAACAGCTGCTCGATACGGCCGCCGTAGGCACCGATGACGTCGTCGTAGAGGTCCCAGGTGCGGACGCGGAGGGCTTCCTTGGCGTAGAAGGCCTTCCAGGCGTCGGGAGTCTTGAAGGAGGTAAGACCGAGCAGGCCTTCATCAACCAGGGCTACGATGTAGCTCATGGCCTTGCCGTTCTTCTCCTTGACCTTGAACTTGACGGTGGTCTCCGGCTTGACGTCGGACGGGATGTCGAGTACGGGGTTCAGATGCGAGGATTCGTCCTCCACATTGATGTTCTGGATGCCGTACATGCGGATGGGAGCGTCGTTCAGGGTGTTCTTGTGAGGCTGGACCAGGGTGACGAAGGCATAGACGTTGGGGAGCATCTCCGCAGTGACGGGGACGGTGATCTCGGTGCTGCCCTCGGAGCAGTCGATCCAGCGGGTGCCGAGGAGCCTGCCGGCCTTCTCGAGGGAAAGGAGGGCGCGGCTGCCGGCGGCGGAAGGTATGACGATCTTTGCGGTCTCGCCGACCTTGAACTTATCTTTGTTGACGCTGATTGCCAGGCGCTTGGCGGCGCCGGAATTGTCGTTGTCGCGGGATGAGTAATTCTCATAGACCTCGCAGAGCATGGAGGTGGCGTGTCCGCCCTTCTCGTCGCTCACGCGGATGAAATAGAGGCCCTCGGGGGCGTCGGACCAGTCATAGACGAAGCTGCCGGTGCCGCCGCGGGTGTAGATGTGCTTGTCGAGGAGGATTTCCTTGCTCTTGCCGGACATGTAACTGGCGATCTGCGAGGAAGAATTCCACCACCAACTCCAGTCTACATGGAACACCTCGACGTGGAGGTCGGATACGGAGACGGGGTTGCCGGCGGGATCGACTGTGACTATGTCGAACTGATGCTTCTCGCCGGCCTTGAGGAACTCCTCGCCCCAGCGGGTCTTGTTCTGGGTAGTGCGCATGCCGACGTAGGCGTCGAACGGGGACAGCTTCCAGGTGGACCAGCCGGTGGAGAACTCTCCGAAGGGCTCGAAGGCACGGAGGGAGAAGGCCATGTCGAGCATGCCGGGGATGGTGGAGAGATTGAGCGTCATTCCGGTATTGACGAGGCACTTGCCGTCGGCGTCGGTGCGGAGGTCGTTGTAGTAGCGGTTCTGGGTGGAGAAGGAACGGCTGTCATCCTTGAAGTCGTAGGACTCATAACCCTTGAACGCCGTACGCGCTGCGCTCAGTTCGATGTCGCCGTTGACCTTGAGGTTGCTGCCGGGAGCGCCGTAGAGCCAGTCTACGCTGATGGTGCCGACACAGCTGGTCTTGGGAACCAGGATGGGGTCGTCGAAGGAAATCTTGACGTCCAGCTTGTTGGGTTTGACGGTTTCTATCTTGACACCCTTGGAGAAGGTGCGGGAGCCGACCTTGACGTTGACCGTCCAGCGGCCTGTAGGAGCGTCGGGATCGGTGGCCATGGGGAAATGATAGATGTGGCTGCCGTCGTTCTTGACGGTGACGGTGCGGGTGACCTGGCCGTCGGGATTGAGGAGCTCGGCGGTAACGGGATGGCCGACGGGAAGGTCGGCGCCCTCGGCCATGGTGATGGCGCTCACGTGCAGGGTGTCGCCGGGACGCCATACGCCGCGCTCGCCGAAGATATATGCTTTGAGACCGCCGTAGCCGGTGGTGCCGCTCACATCGAACTCACTGGTGGACAGGGCGTTGCCATACTTGAGAGCAAGGTAGGCGCTGCCGCGGTCGGAGTTGGCGAGAACGTAAGAGCCGTCCTCACTGGCGGGGAATACTATGCGGCCGTCCTTGTCCGTGGTGCCTTTGGCAAGCTCCTGGAGGACGGAATCGTAAAGCTTGACCTTGACTCCGCGCAGGGGAGCTCCGGAGAGGATGTCGGTGGCGAAGATTTCCCACTGGTTGTCACCCTGCTTGGCGATGAGGGACACGTCGGTGGCAAGCAGGAAGGTGTTGCGGACATCGTAGGTGTCGTAGTCGCCGAAGTAGGTGTCGCTGTCCCAGAAGTCCTCCTCCACGAGGGGCTCGGTGCCGCGTATCTCGACGTGGTAGATGGCGCCGGGCTCGGGCTTGATGAGTTCGTCCAGGCTGATGGCATAGTTGCGGACCGCACGGATGTGGGGGGCGCTGGTGGAGCCGAGGACGAGGTTGGTGTCGGCCACTACCTTGGCAACCTTATAGAGGTTGTAGCGGGCCTCGTAGGTGTCGAACTGGAGGAACTGTAGGATATTGCTGGTGAATATCTTGCGTACTCTCACGCGGGCTCCGGCATAACCGGAGGACGAGAACAGCAGGTCCATGTTGCCGGAGGACGGGAGGATGGTGCCGTTGCTGAGGAGCTTGATTTCCGGGGTTTCGGGAGCCTCCGCGGTGTCTTCCACTCCCTCGTATGAAGGGTAGGGAGACTGCTGTTCATCGGCCGGCCTGACAGCCGCGGCCGCCTGGTTGTCGGAGGTCTGGTTCTCTGACGGTGTGGGGGTTGAATTGTTGCACGCGGCGAGCAGCACGGCGGCAGCGATGACGGTAGGGAGTAATTTGGCAAGTTTCATAGAAATGCGTACTTTTGTTACAGATGTCCAAATTTAAGAAAATAATTTTGATAATAGCACCCTTTGTGCTGCTTTATCTGTTCTGCCTGCCGCGGCAGCTGTTCCGCCAGCCGCTCAGCGCCACCCTCAGCACAGGCGACGGGACATTGCTGGGGGCACGCATTTCCGACGCCGGCCAGTGGTACTTCGAGCCGGCCGCAACGGTGCCGGACAAGTTCGCCAAATGCATCGTGGCATACGAGGACAAACGCTTCTGGTGGCATCCGGGCATCGATTTCCTTTCAATAGGAAGGGCCATCCGGCAGAATCTCTCCCGCCGCGAAGTGGTCTCCGGCGCGAGCACCATCACCATGCAGGTCATTCGTCTCAGCAGGCCCGACGCCCCGCGTTCCATTCCGGAAAAACTATTGGAAGCAGTACTTGCGACGCGCCTGGAGCTCCGCTGTTCCAAGAAGAAAATCCTGCTCCTGTACGCATCCAACGCACCTTTCGGAGGCAACGTAGTAGGGATAGAGGCCGCCGCCTGGCGGTACTTCGGACGCCCCGCGGATGAGTTGTCGTGGGCCGAGAGCGCAATGCTTGCCGTCCTGCCCAACTCCCCCGCCCTGATCCATCCGGGACGCGCCCGCGCACGCCTGCTGGAGAAGCGCAACTTCTTGCTGGACAAGCTGCAGGCCAAGGGCGTGATAGACGAAGTGGAATGCGAACTCGCCAAGGACGAACCCCTTCCCGACAAGCCCCTGCCCATGCCCGACAAGGCATACCACCTGCTCGAACGGCTGCGCGTCGCCGGCGGCGACAAGGCGTACGTTTGTTCGATAGACCCCGTACTCCAGGACCGCGTAAACGCCATCGCCAAGTCTTATTTCTCCGAATACCACAACAATCTGGTGGACAATATGGGAATCCTCGTCCGCAGCGTGCAGACAGGCGAGACGGTGGCCTACTACGGCAACACCAAGGGACTGGCCCCGGGCCTCCGCGGAGCCGACGTGGATATGGTCCCGGCCCCGCGTTCCAGCGGAAGCACCCTCAAGCCGCTGCTTTACGCCGCCATGCTCGACAAGGGCATGATCCTCCCGGGCACGCTCATCAAGGATACCCCTTACAACTACAATAATTTCTCGCCGCACAACTTCTCCCGCGAATTCGACGGCGCCGTGCCGGCAGACGAGGTCATCGAGCGTTCCCTCAACGTGCCTTCCGTGCGCATGCTGGAGCGATACGGCGTGCCGGAATTCCTTGAACTACTGCAGAAGATGGGCTTCTCGACCATCAACCGCGACGCCGACCATTACGGTCTGTCCCTGATTCTCGGCGGTGCGGAAATCACGCTGGAGAGCCTTGTAGGGGCATATCTTTCGATGGCCCGCGACCTCGCAGGAGACGGAGAAACTGCGGAATCCCCCCTCAGCCGTGCATCCATCTGGCTGACTTTCGAGGCGCTGTCCAAGGCCGGAAGGCCGGAGGAGGAATCGTCCTGGAGGGAATTCAGTTCGGGCCGCAAGGTGGCCTGGAAGACCGGCACGAGCTGGGGCAGCCGCGACGCCTGGAGCGTCGGAGTCACCCGCGACTACGTTGCCGGCGTCTGGGTAGGCAACAGCGACGGCGAAGGCCGCTCGGGCGTAACGGGTGTCCAGTACGCGGCGCCGGTGCTGTTCGACGTCATTACGGCACTCCCCTCCTCGCACTGGTTCAGCAAGCCCGTCGACAACATGGTCCCGCTGGAGGTCTGCCACCGGAGCGGCCTGCCTGCGAGCCGCATCTGCCCGCAGGTAGATACGGTATGGGTGCCGGACATAACGGAGCGCCCGGACGAATGCAAGTACCACAGGCTGGTACACCTGGATGCGGAAAGGAATTATCTGGTCAACAGCAGCTGCTACCCGGTGGAAAAAATGGTGGAGACGGTATGGTTCGTCCTGCCGCCCGCAATGGAGTGGTACTATATGAAGAACCATCTGGATTACAGGCCGTTGCCGCCAAAGCACCCAGACTTCGACGCCTTCTCCGACCAGGGCAATCCCATCGAGATAATCTATCCTCAGAACGGCATAACGATAGTCACCACCCGGTCACTCAGCGGAAAGGAACAGGGTGTCGTTGTGAGGGCAGCGCACCGTGACCCCACGGCGGTGCTGTTCTGGCATCTGGATGACGAATTCGCCGGCCAGACCGTCGGCGAGCACGACCTCCTGCTCCGCCCGGAGCCCGGACGCCACCTCCTCACCGTAATGGACTCCGGCGGCGCCAGCCGGGCTGTTACGTTTACTGTCAAATAATCAGAGTATTACTAATCATAGTCCGTAGACTGACAGAAAAAGGGACTTACACCCGTCAGACTGAGTTAAGGCAAACGTCCACCGGACGTTTGCCTTAACTCATCCCTCCCACGCCTCTCGGCGTGGGCCCCTCCCCCTCACGCGGCCGGGGGCGGCCACGGTCTGTCGGATGTAAGTCCCTTTTTCTGTCAGTCTACGGACGTGGGGAGCCGCTACCAGCGGTTCCAATGGACTTTTTCAGGCTTCCATTTGTCTTTGGGTTCCGGATTCTCGGCAGGATGGCCGATAGGGACGACGCAGAGCGGAGTGATAGTGCCGGGGATGCCGAGGGCTTCCTTCACAATCGCTGAGCGCTCCGGATCGGAGGCTGCCGTCCAGACGGCGCCGAGGCCGAGGGCGTGGGCAGCAAGGAGCAGATTCTCGGTGGCGGCGGAGGCGTCGTGCTCCCAGAAATTGTTTTCCACGACGGTGCCGTCGCGAAGGGTGAGCATCTTCTCGGCGCATACGATGATGGCCAGGGGGGCTTCCTTTAGCATCTTGGCATAGCGGAGCTTGCCGGCGAGGGCGTCGAGGGTGTCGCGGTCGCTCAGGACGATGAACTCCCAGGGCTGGCGGTTCATTGCGGTAGGAGCTGCCATGGCGGCACGCAGGAGGGTTTCAATATCGGCGTCGCTGACAGGTTCGTCCGTGAAGGCACGGATACTGGTGCGGGTTGCGATATTGTCGAGCACGGCCTTCGCGGGATCGGCGGCAGGTGCGTTGTTGCAGGATGAAATCATAATCAGAAGTGCAAGTGCGGGAAGGAAACGTTTCATATCTTGTCAATTGTTGGCAAATTCCTGATTTTCAGAAGCATATTATAGCGGTCGAGGGCCTCTGCGACGCAGTCTTCCCAACTTCTGACTATGGTGCGGGAAGCCTCGATGCCGGCGCGGCGGACAAGGTCCCTGTCGGCTGCAAGGGCGCGCAGGCAGGCCTCCATCGACTCCACGGTATTCTCCACCAGGAAGCCGTTCCGGCCATCCTTGATTATGGTGGACGCCGTTGCTCCCTCCGCCATTACGGAAGCGGTATGCAGGGCGGCGGCCTCGCGGACTACCAGCGGCGCGTTGTCGTACAGCGACGGGAAGAGGAACAGGTCTGCCGCGGCGTAATAACGGGTGAGGACATCACGCTCGCCTATGTTGCCGGTAAACGTAACCCTGTCGGACAGGCCGCGGGCCTCCACCAGTTCCTGCATCTCCTTTTCGGCATATCCCCTGCCGACAAAGAACATCCGGAAGGGAACGTCCTTCATCCTTGCGAGGGACTCGATTACGAGGCGGGGATTCTTCTCCCAGATATGCTGGCCGACGAACAGCATCACGAACTCTCCGGGCTCGATTCCCAGTTGCCTGCGGGCGTCGGCAAAGAATTCATCGGGGTAATCGGCGACGAGGTCGGAGCCGTTGTCCATCACCTCCACGTTACCCTTGAAGCCATATTCGCGCATAACATCGATGACGGACTCCTGGGGGACCCAGACCAGGTCGGCGTGCTCGTAGAAGTCGATGATGTACTTGATGATAACGTCCACGACCGTCTTGGGGAATACGCGGGAGAAGTCGTCCCTGTATTTGGAATGGAAGGTGGCCA